>CAYVXO010000278.1:0-6398 GCA_964454485.1 uncultured Rubrivivax sp. | reverse complement strand
GACTCTCAGGTCGCACGCTTGGGAAGCTGCCGTTCTACCATTGAACTACACCCGCGCTGGAGCGGGATTCTAGACCCTGCCGATGCGTCGTCCGCTTGCCGCCGCCCTCGCCTTCCTGCTGCTGCTCGGCGGCTGCGCGGCACTCGACCGCCAGCAGCGCGAGTGGATCTTCCAGCCCACGCAGAGCGCCTGGGCCGCCGGCCTGGCGGCGGCCGAAGGCATGCAGGACGTCTGGATCGGCTTCGACTCGCAGGAGAGCGGCGCCCCCGCGCGCCTGCACGGCCTGTGGCTGCCGCAGGCCGACCCGGGCGCGCCGCGCCTGCTGTACCTGCACGGCGCGCGCTGGGACGTGCGCGGCGGCGCGCCGCGCATGCGCCGGCTGCACGCGCTGGGCTTCGCGGTGCTGGGCATCGACTACCGCGGCTTCGGGCGCAGCGAAGGCAGCGACCTGCCTTCGGAGGCGCTCGCCAACGAGGACGCGCGCGCCGCCTGGGACTGGCTGGGCCGCGACGCGGCGGGCGCGCCGCGATACGTCTACGGCCATTCGCTGGGCGGCGCGATCGCGGTCGAACTGGCCTCGCGCGCCGACGGTGTCGCCGGCCTCATGGTGGAAGGCAGCTTCCCTTCGATCCCGGAACTGGTGAGCACCTTCCGCTGCTGGCTGCCGCTCGCGCCGCTCATCACCCAGCGCTTCGACGCCGCCGCGCGCATGCCCGAGGTGCGCGCGCCGGTGCTGGTGGTGCACGGCAGCGAGGACCACCTGGTGCCACCGACCCTGGGCCGTGCGCTCTACGAACGCGCGCCGGGGCGCAAGCGCTTCCTGCTCGTCGAAGGCGGCTCGCACCACGACAGCAGCGCGCGCGGGCTCGACGAGTACCGCGTCGCGGTGCGCGAACTCTTCGGGGTGGCGGCGGTGGAGTGACCGCTACACTCGCCGCCCGCATGGACACCCCGCCTTCGAACCTGGCGCGCGTGCGCAGCTACGTGCTGCGCGGCGGCCGCATGGGCAGCGGCCAGCAGCGCGCGCTGGCCGAACTGGGCCCGCGCTTCGTGCTGCCTGTCGCTGCCGCGCCGCTGGACTTCGCGGCCGTGTTCGGCCGCCGCGCGCCGGTGGTGCTGGAGATCGGCTTCGGCATGGGCGACGCCACCGCGGCGGTGGCCGCCGCGATGCCCGACCACGACTTCGTCGGCGTCGAGGTGCACGAGGCCGGCGTCGGCGCGCTGCTGCGGCGCATCGGCGAGGCCGGGCTCGGCAACGTGCGCATCGTGCGTCACGACGCGGTCGAGGTGCTGCGCGAGATGATCCCGCCAGCCTCGCTGGCCGGCGTGCACCTGTGGTTCCCCGACCCCTGGCCGAAGAAACGCCACCACAAGCGGCGGCTGGTGCAGCCCGAGTTCGCGGCCCTGGTGGCTTCCCGGCTGGCGCCGGGCGGCTGGTGGCATTGCGCCACTGACTGGCAGCCCTATGCCGGACAGATGCTGGAAGTGCTCTCGGCCACGCCCGGCCTCGTCAACACCGCCGAGGGCTACGCGCCGCGGCCGGCGCGGCGCCCGCTCACGAAGTTCGAGCAGCGTGGCCTCAGGCTCGGCCACGGCGTGTGGGACCTCGTCTTCAGTCGACCCAGTTGACGGCGCCCGTGAGCCAGGTGGCCAGCACGACCAGCCCGAAGGCGATGCGGTACCAGGCGAAGGGTACGAAGCTGTGGGTGGCGATGTAGCGCAGCAGCCAGCGCACGCACAGGAAGGCCGAGACGAACGAGAACAGCATGCCCACGGCCCACATCCCGAGGTCGCTGCCGGCCAGCAGTGCGCGCTCCTTCCACAGCGAGTAGGCGCCGGCCAGCATCAGCGTGGGAATCGCGAGGAAGAACGTGAACTCGGTCGCCGCCTGGCGCGAAAGGCCGAACAGCATGCCGCCGATGATAGTGGCGCCGCTGCGGCTGGTGCCCGGGATCAGCGCGAAGGCCTGCGCGACGCCGACCTTCAGCGCGTCGAGCGCGTTCATGTCGTCCACCGTCTGAACGCGCACGCGGTGGTCGCGGCGCTCGGCCCACAGGATCACGAAGCCGCCCAGGATGAAGGTGGTGGCCACCGTGGGCGCGTTGAACAGGTGCGCCTTCAGCGCCTTGCCGAAGGCCAGCCCGAGCAGCGCCAGCGGCAGGAAGGCGATCGCCACGTTGACGAGCAGGCGGCGCGCCTTCGGGTCGCGGCCGGCGCCGGCCAGCGTGGCGCCGATGCGGGCGCGGTACTCCCACACCACGGCCAGGATGGCGGCCGACTGGATGACGATCTCGAACAGCTTGCCGCGCTCGTCGTTGAACTTCAGCAGCGCGCCGGCCAGGATCAGGTGGCCGGTGGAGGAGACCGGCAGGAATTCGGTCAGCCCTTCGACCACGCCCATGATGGCGGCCTTGAGCAGCAGGATCGGATCCAAGAGCGGTCATCCCCCGCGCGGCGTTGGCCGCGCAAAGCGGCGGATGATAGCGAGCGGGCTTCGCCCAGCCTGTCAGCGCTTCGTCGGCGCGAGCCGGATCTCCAGCCCGCGCGCCGTCACCTTCACCTCGGCCGGCTCGATGCCCATCGCGTCCAGCATGCCCTGCTGCGCCTCGGGCAGGGTGTAGACGCTGAAGTCCTCCAGCGCCAGTTCGGCGAGCCCGGGCCCGAGGCGCTGGACCTGCTCGCGGATCGCGGCGACCTGCTCGTCGACTTCGAAGCGCTGCACGCGCACCTGGGCCAGGCGCACGCTGCGGTCCTGGCGCTCCCAGCGTGGCACCGCGTCCAGCGAGAGCCGGCCGGTCCAGCGGTTGCCGAACAGGCGGTCGCGCGCCGCCAGGTCGAACAGGCCGCCCAGCCGGCCCTGGTCGCCCACCAGGCGCAGGCGCGGGTTCGCGAAGGTGACGTCGAGCGCGCCCTGGAAACCCTGCTCCAGGGGAAACTGCGCTTCGGCCAGCCGCTGCAGGTCGGCCAGGCCGACCGTGATCGTGGTCTCCTGCGCACGCACCGCCAGCGGCGCAGCGGCGCAGGCCAGCAGCAGGCGGCGGCGGTCCATGGTGGGCGATTCTAGGAAGGCGCCTGCCGCGGCTTGACCGCCAAGCCCTGGTTTGGCTACATTACTGACCGGTCAGTCAGTAATTCATGTCCGCGATCCTCTCCCATGCCACGCGCCAGCGGCGCAAGGAAGCGCGCCCGCAGGAGCTGCTGGACGCGGCGCTGGCGCTGTTCGTCGAGAAAGGCTTTGCCGCCACCCGTTCTGAAGAGGTGGCGCGCGCCGCCGGCGTCTCCAAGGGCACGCTGTACCTGTACTACCCCAGCAAGGAAGAGCTCTTCAAGGCGGTGGTGCGGCAGAAGCTTTCGGCCGTGATCGCCGAAGGCGAGGAGATGGCGCTCGCCCACGAAGGCCCGATGGCCGACCTGATCGTGCAGCTCATGATGACCTGGGCGAAGCGCATGAGCGACACGCCCGCCGCCGGCATCCACAAGGTCATGCTCGCCGAGGTGCGCAACTTCCCCGAGCTCGCCCAGTTCTACACCGACGAGGTCATCGTGCCGGCCGACCGCCTGTTCACCACGGCCGTGCAGCGCGGCATCGACCGCGGCGAGTTCCGGCCCCTGCCGGTGCACGAGGTGGCGCATGCGCTGATGGCCCCGATGATCTTCCAGGCCCTGCACCGCCATTCGTTCGGCGCCTGCCCGATCCAGAAGGCCTTCGAGATCGAGCCCGAGCGCCTGCTGCGCACCCACCTGGACATGGTGCTGCGCGGCCTGGTGGTGGCGCGATGAGGGCGCGCACGCGCTGGATCGTCGGCGTTGCGGCGGCGGCCCTGCTGAGCGCCGGCGGGGCCCGCGTGGTCATGAAGCGCGCCGCCGCGCCCAAGCCGGCGCCGCCGGTGGCGGCCGAGGCCGCGCGCAGCGTGGTCGAACTGGCGCCGGGCGACGTGGCCGTGGCGGCGAACGCTGAGCTGGCCGCCGCGCTGGCCGTCAGCGGCGGTCTGAAGGCGGTCGACAGCGCCTTCGTGAAGGCGCGTGTCGCCGCCGAGGTGGCGCAGCTCACGGTGCGCGAAGGCGACCGCGTGAGCGCCGGCCAGCGCATCGGCCGCCTCGACGACACCGAATACCGCTGGCGCCTGCGCCAGGCCGAGGACCAGGCCGCCGCCGCGCAGGCGCAGCTGGAGATCGCCGAGCGCACGCTGGCCAACAACAAGGCCCTGGTGGACCAGGGCTTCATCTCGAAGACCGCGCTCGACACCTCGGTCAGCAGCGCCAGCGGCGCCCAGGCCTCGCTGCAGGCCGCGAAGGCGGCGGCGGAGATCGCGCGCAAGGCGGTGCGCGACTGCGAGATCGTCGCCCCCATCGGCGGCATCGTCTCGCAGCGGCTGGTGCAGCCGGGCGAACGGGTACCGGTGGACACCAAGCTGGTCGAGATCGTCGACCTCTCGCGCATCGAGCTCGAAGCCGCGGTGACGCCGGAAGACGTGCTCGCGCTGCGCGTCGGCCAGAAGGCGACGCTGCAGATCGACGGGCTGGCCAGCCCGGTGCCGGCGAAGGTGGCGCGCATCGCGCCTTCCACCCAGAGCGGCACACGCGCGGTGATGACCTACCTGCAGGTGCTGCCCGGCCCGGCCGCGGCCGGCCTGCGCCAGGGCCTGTTCGCCCGCGGCAGCATCGAGGTGGAGCGCCGCAACGCGCTCGTGGTGCCGGTCTCGGCGGTGCGCTTCGACCAGTCGAAGCCCTACGTGCTGGTGGCCGCCGAAGGCAAGGCGGTGATGAAGCCGGTGACGCCGGGCGCGCGCGGCGACATCGCGTTCGGCGCCGCGCCCGAACCGGCGGTCGAGATCACGAGCGGGCTGGCCGCCGGCGAGACGGTGCTGCGCGGCACCGTGGGCACGCTGCGCGACGGCACGCCGATCCGGCTGGCCGCGGCCCGCTGATCCTCCGCTCCGCCCGGCCATGTGGTTCACGCGCGTCTCGATCGCCAACCCGGTGCTGGCGACGATGGTCATGCTGGCCTTCGTGGTGCTGGGCCTCTTCAGCTACCAGCGCCTGTCGGTCGACCAGTTCCCGAACATCGACTTCCCGACCGTCGTGATCACGATCGACTACCCCGGCGCCAGCCCCGAGATCGTCGAAGCCGAGGTGACGAAGAAGATCGAGGAGGCGGTCAACACCGTCGCCGGCATCAGCAGCCTGTACTCGCGCTCCTACGAGGGCACCGCCGTCGTCGTCATCGAGTTCAACCTCGAGATGGACGGCCGCAAGGCGGCCGACGACGTGCGCGAGAAGGTGGCGCTCATCCGCCCCAACCTGCGCGACGAGGTCAAGGAGCCGCGCATCTCGCGCTTCGACCCCGCGAGCCAGCCGATCTTCAACGTCGCCCTGCTCTCGCCCGACGGCAGCCGCAGCGCACAGGAACTCACCACCTGGGCCAGCCAGGTGCTGCAGAAGCGGCTGGAGAACGTGCGCGGCGTGGGCGCCGTCAGCATCATCGGCGGCGTCGCGCGCCAGGTGAACGTGTACGTGCGCCCGCAGGCGCTGGAGGCGCTGGGCGTGGGCGTGGACCAGGTGGTGGCCGCCATCCGCAGCGAGAACCAGGAGCTGCCGCTGGGCGCGGTGCGCTCGCGCGAGCAGGAACGGGTGGTGCAGATCAACGCCCGCATGAAGACGCCGGCCGACTTCCGCGAGATCGTGGTCACGCGCCGCAACGGCGTGCCGATCAAGCTGTGGCAGCTGGCCGACGTGGTCGACGGGCCGCAGGAGATCGAGTCGCTCGCGCTCTACAACGGCCGGCGCACGGTGCTGCTGTCGGTGCAGAAGAGCCAGGGCGAGAACACCATCGCGGTCGTCGACGGGCTGCGCGCGGCACTCGCCGACGCGCAGAAGATCGCGCCGCCGGGCGTGAAGCTGGAGGTCAACCGCGACAACTCGCGCTCGATCCGCGTCTCGGTGGACAACGTGCGCAAGACGCTGTTCGAAGGCGCGGCGCTCACCATCCTCATCGTCTTCCTGTTCCTGAACTCCTGGCGCTCGACCGTCATCACCGGGCTCACGCTGCCGATCGCGCTGATCGGCACCTTCCTGTTCATGTACGCCTTCGGCTTCACGATCAACATGATCACGCTGATGGCGCTCTCGCTGTGCGTGGGCCTGCTGATCGACGACGCGATCGTCGTGCGCGAGAACATCGTGCGCCACGTGCAGATGGGCAAGAGCGCGCACGACGCGGCGCTCGAAGGCACGAACGAGATCGGGCTGGCGGTGCTGGCGACCACGCTGTCCATCGTGGCGGTGTTCGTGCCGATCGGCTTCATGGGCGGCATCGTCGGCAAGTTCTTCCACGAGTTCGGCATCACCATCGTCGCCGCGGTGCTGATCTCGATGTTCGTGAGCTTCACGCTCGACCC
>CAYVXO010000277.1:0-6448 GCA_964454485.1 uncultured Rubrivivax sp. | reverse complement strand
AGCTGCCGCACGAGATCGTCAACGTGCACGGCGGCGCCTGCGCGCTCGGCCACCCGATCGGCGCCTCCGGCGCGCGCATCGTCGTCACGCTGCTCGGGGCCTTGCGGCAGCGCGGCAAGAAGCGCGGTGTCGCCTCGCTGTGCATCGGCGGCGGCGAGGCGACGGCGCTCGCCGTCGAGATGCTCTGACGGCCCCGCTGCTGCCGGCGCCGGCCGAACTGGCCGTCTTCGCGGCGGCGGTGGCGGTGCTCAACGCCACCCCGGGCGTCGACTTCCTGCTCACGGTGACGCGCACGCTGCAAGGCGGCGCGCGCGCCGGCTTGGCGGCCGCCGCGGGCATCAGTGCCGGCTGCATCGTGCACACGCTGGCCGCGGCCTTCGGCGTGGCGGCGCTGCTGGCCTTGCACCCGCAGGCCTTCGCCGCGCTGCAATGGGCGGGCGCCGCCTACCTGGCCTGGCTGGGCCTGGGCCTGCTGCGCCGGGCCTGGCGGCCCGCTGCCGCGCCGGTGGCCGCAGCGGCGCGCACCGTGTCCTCGCGCTGGGCCGATTTCCGCACCGGCTTCGTCACCAACGCGCTCAACCCCAAGGTGGCGTTCTTCTTCCTCGCCTTCCTGCCGCAGTTCGTGCCGGCGGCGAGCGTGTCGAAGACGCTCTCGTTCCTGGCGCTCGGCGGCTGGTTCATCGGCCAGAGCTTCGTCTTCCTGGCGCTGCTGGTGCTGCTGGCGACAAGGCTGGCGCGCCTGGGCGGCAGCCCGGCCGCGCGCCGGCTGCTCTCGGCGGCCGGCGGCGTGCTCTTCGTGGCGCTGGCCCTGCGGCTGCTGAAGGAAAGGCCGGCGCTGGCATGACGCGGCGTTTCGCCAACGTGCTGGTGGTGGGCGCCTCGCGCGGCATCGGGCTCGAGTTCGCGCGCCAGTGCCGCGCCGAAGGCGCGCGCGTCACCGCCACTGCGCGCCGCGAAGACGACCTCGCGCGCCTGCGCGGGCTGGGCGCCGTGGCGCTGCCGCTGGACGTGGCCGACCCCGCCGGCGCCAGCGCGCTGGCCTGGCCGATCGACGGCGAGCGTTTCGACCTCGTGTTCGTCAACGCCGGCGTCTACGGGCCCGACAAGGACGGCTTCGAGGTGCCCACGCAGGACGAGTTCGACACCGTCATGTGCACCAACGTGCTCGGGCCGATGCGCGTGCTGGCGCAGGTGCAGCACGCGCTGGCGCCGCAGGCGGTGCTGGCCTTCGTGTCCTCGAACATGGGCATCCTCAGCCGGCGCGGCAACGCCGGGCGCTGGCTCTACCGCGCCAGCAAGACGGCGCTCAACTCGGTGATGCGCGACGCCGCCGCGGTGCTGGCCGGCCAGGCCACCTGCGCGTCGCTGCACCCGGGCTGGGTGCGCACCGACATGGGCGGCCCCGAGGCGCCGCTGGGCGTGGAGGAGAGCGTGGCCTCGATGCGCGCCACGCTCGCGCGCCTGACGCCGCAGGACAATGGCCGCTTCCTGAACCACGACGGCGAAGCGCTGCCCTGGTAGCGGCGCCCCACCGGAACGAAGACGATGCTGCTCGACGAAGACCACCGCGCGGTGCAGGACGCCGTGCGCCAGTACGTGCAGGCCGAGATCGCGCCCCATGCCGCGGCCTGGGACAAGAGCCACCAGTTCCCGAAGGCGCAGCTGCGCGGGCTGGCCGACCTCGGCTGCTACGGCGTGGCGGTGCCCGCCGAATACGACGGCGCGGGCCTGGACTACCTGGCGCTGTCGGTCATCCTGGAGGAGATCGCCGCCGGCGACGGCGCCACCAGCACGGTGGTGAGCGTCAACAACTGCCCGGTGTGCAGCATCCTCATGGCCTGGGGCAGCGAAGCGCAGAAGCAGCAGTGGCTCAAGCCCCTGGCGCGCGGCGACATGCTCGGCGCCTTCTGCCTCACCGAGCCGCACGTGGGCAGCGAAGCGGGCGGCCTGAAGACCACGGCGCGCCGCGACGGCGACCACTACGTCATCGACGGCGTCAAGCAGTTCATCACCAGCGGCAAGAACGGCGACGTCGCCATCGTCATGGCCGTCACCGACAAGGCGGCCGGCAAGAAGGGCATCAGCGCCTTCCTCGTGCCCACGTCCACGCCGGGCTACCAGGTGGCGCGGCTGGAAGAGAAGATGGGCCAGCACGCCAGCGACACGGCCCAGATCCGGTTCGAGAACTGCCGCGTGCCAGCCGCGAACCTGCTGGCCGACGAAGGGCAGGGCCTGAAGATCGCGCTCTCGGGGCTGGAAGGCGGGCGCATCGGCATCGCCAGCCAGTCGGTGGGCATGGCGCGCGCCGCCTTCGAAGCGGCGCTGGCCTACAGCAAGGAACGCCAGAGCTTCGGCCAGCCGATCTTCGAGCACCAGGCGGTGCAGTTCAAGCTGGCCGAGATGGCGATGCAGATCGAGGCCGCGCGCCAGCTGGTCTGGCACGCCGCCGCGCTGAAGGATGCCGGCCGCCCCTGCCTGAAGGAAGCCGCGATGGCCAAGCTCTTCGCCAGCGAGATGGCCGAGCGCGTGTGCTCGGGCGCGATCCAGGTGCTGGGCGGCTACGGCTACGTCGCCGACTTTCCCGTCGAGCGCATCTACCGCGACGTGCGCGTGACGCAGATCTACGAAGGCACTTCGGAAGTGCAGAAGATCCTGATCGGGCGCGCGCTGGCCTGAAGGCCGCAGCCGGCGGCGCTTCAGAACTTCAGGTCGAACTGCAGCGCGGTGTGGCGGGCGCCGGCCGAGATGCCGCGCGCCAGGCTCAGCGTCGCGGTCTTGCGTGCGAGCGGGAATTCCAGGGCGCCGCCGAGGTCGGTGGTGCCGGGCGCGCCGCCCTGCCACGAGCGCGTCACCGAGAACGACGCCGTCACGTCGCCGCCCAGTGCCTTGCCGAGCAAGCCCATCAGGGTCTGGCCGTAGCGGCTGGCGCCTTCGGCGGGCGCGTTGTCGCGGCTCACCGCGCCCTGCAGCGTGGCCGACCAGCCGGCGTTCGAGATCGGCGTGTCGTACTGCAGGCGCAGCGTCTGCGCGCTGGCGCTCGAACCGACTTCGCCGTGGGTGGGCAGCGTGAACTCGATCGATGTCGTCACGCCTTGCACGGGGATCCACCAGGCCGCCGCGACCAGGTCGGCCAGACCTTGGGCGCGCGTGCCTTCGGCGTCGCGCTGGCGGCTGTAGCCGTCGCCCGACAGTTCCACGCCCCAGGGGGTGGCCGCGGCGGTCCAGTTCAGGTCGAAGGGCGTCGTCCAGCCCTTGGCGCCGGCCTCGTCCTGGTCGTGCGCCACGCCGACCTGGACCGCAAGCGTCGGCCGCGACTGCGGGTTCCGCTGGCTGGCGGCCGCGGTGCGGGCACGGCGCGCCTCCTGCACCGGCGTGGCGTCGGCGGCCATGGCCTGCATGGCCGGCAGGAACGCGGCGGCCAGCAGGCCGGCATGGCGGTATCGAAAGTGCATCTCTCCCTCCCTGGGCCTCGACGGGCGGCGCGAGCATAGCGGCCGCCGGCGCCCGGGCATCGGCAGGCCTGGGGACGCCGGGCAGGGATACTTCTGGCCGTGTCGACCCCGAGCCCCCTGCCGCAGCCCGACCCCAAGCTGAGGCTCGCGCTGCTGGCGCTGTTCGTCGCCTCCGGCTTCGCGGCCCTCGTCTACCAGTCCATCTGGACGCACTACCTGGGCCTGATGCTGGGCCACGCGGCCTACGCGCAGACGCTGGTGCTGGTGATGTTCATGGGCGGCCTGGCCGCCGGGTCCTGGCTCGTGAGCCGCCGCACGCTGCGCCTGCGCCGCCTGCTCGGTGCCTACGCGGCGGTGGAAGCGGCGATCGGCGTGCTGGGCGCGCTGTTCCACCCGGTGTTCGTCGCCTTCACCGCGTTCGGCCAGGACCACGCCTTGCCGGCGCTGCAGCCGCTGGGGCTGGCCGACGCCTGGCAGTGGCTGGGCGCGGCGCTGCTGATCGCGCCGCAGACGGTGCTGATGGGCGCCACCTTCCCGCTCATCGCCGGCGGCGTGCTGCGCGCCTTCCCCGGGCGCGGCGCGACCGGCGCGCTGGGCGGGCTGTACTTCACCAACGGCATCGGTGCCGCGGCCGGCGCGCTGGTCGCCACCTTCGTGCTGCTGCCGGCGGTGGGCATGCGCGGCGCGCTGCTCGTGGCGGCCCTGCTGAACCTGCTGCTGGCGGCCGGCACCGCGCACATCGGCCGCCGGCTGGGCGAGGCGGCGCTGCCGCCGCCGGCCCCCGCACCGGCGGCGGCAGCGGTCGACCCGGCGGCGCTGCGCCGCGCGCTGCTCGCCGCCACCTTCTGTTCCAGCGCGGCCTCGTTCGGCTACGAGATCGGCTGGGTGCGCCTGCTCAACCTGGCGCTGGGCACCACGCTGCACGGCTTTGAGCTGATGCTGGCCAGCTTCGTCGCCGGCCTCGCGCTCGGCGGGCTGTGGGTGCAGCGGCGCGGCGAACGCATCGCCGACGGCGTACGCTACGCGGGCTACGTGCAGGTGGCGATGGGCGTGGCGGCGCTGCTGTCGGTGCCGCTGCTGGCCGGCAGCTACGCCTGGGTCGGCTGGTGGGTCGAAGCGCTGGCGCGCAGCGGGCCCGGCTACACGCTCTACCAGTGGGCGACCGCGCTCACGGCGATCGCGATCATGGTGCCGGCGGCCTTCTTCGCCGGCATGACGCTGCCCCTGTTCACCGCCGCGCTGCTGCGCGCCGGCGCCGACGAACGCGCCGTCGGCCAGGTCTACGCCGCCAACACGCTGGGCGCGATCGTCGGCGTGGGCCTCTTCGTGCACCTGCTGGTGCCGCGCCTGGGCGTCGGGCTGGGCCTGCTGGTGGCCGCCGCGGTGGACGTGGCGGTCGGCCTGGCGCTGCTGCGCCGGCTTTCGCCCGGGCGCTGGCGCGGCGGGCCGGCCGCAGCGGCCATCGCCTCGCTGGCCACGCTGGCGCTGGTGCTGCGCTGGGGCATGCCCGACCCGCGCGTGCAGGCGCAGGGCGTGTTCCGCACCGGCCACCACCCGGAAGCGCTGGGCACGCTGGACTTCTACCGCGACGGCGCCACCGCCACCGTCTCGGTGCGCACCGTCCCGGCGGCCACCATCATCGCCACCAACGGCAAGCCCGACGCCGGCCTGGCGCCGGCCGACCGCCCGCCCTCGCCCGACGAGAGCACGATGCTGATCGCCGCCGCGCTGCCGCTGGCGGCGCACCCGGCGCCGCTGCGCGTGGGCGTGATCGGCTGGGGCTCGGGCCTCACCACGCACGCGCTGCTGGGCTCGCATGTGCCCGAGCGCGTGGACACGATCGAGATCGAGCCGGCGATGTGGGAGGGCGCCAAGGTCTTCCTGCCGCGCAACCGCCGCGCCTACGAGGACCCGCGCTCGCACGTGCACTTCGACGACGCGCGCAAGTTCATGGCCACCAGCGGCGAGCGCTTCGACGTGCTGGTCTCCGAGCCCTCGAATCCCTGGGTGAGCGGCGTCTCGAGCCTGTTCACGCGCGAGTTCTACGCCCTCGCGCGGCGCCACCTGCAGCCCGAAGGCGTGCTGCTGCAATGGGTGCAGGTCTACGAGATCTCCGACCGCCTGCTGGCCGAGATCGTTGCCGCGCTGCTGGCCGAGTTCCCGGCCAGCGAGGCCTACCAGTCCAACAGCGGCGATCTCGTGCTGCTGGCGCGCCGCGCGCCGGGCCCGCCGCTGGGCGCATTGCCCTGGGCCGAACCCGCGCTCGCGGCCGAGCTGCGGCGCGTGAACCTGGGCTCGCCGGCCGACCTGCAGGCGCGCCGCCTCGCCGGCCCGCGCGTGCTGGCCGAGTTCGTGCGCCAGCAGGGCGTGGTGCCGCACACCGACTACTGGCCCACGGTGGCGCTGGCCGCGCCGCGCGAACGCTTCAGCCGCAGTTCGGCCGAGCTGCTGACGCAGCTGCTGGTAGCCGGCGTGCCCGCGCTGCAGGTGCTGGACTGCCGCCAGCCGGTGGCGGCCGACGCGGCGCTGTTCCAGGCCCCGGTGCGCGACCTCGCGGGCGTGCACCGGCAGGTCGGCCAGTTGCTCGCGCAGGCGATGCTCGAAGGGCGGCGATCGCCGCTGCTGCTGGCGCAGACGCCGGAGTCGGTGGCGCGCCTGGACGCGCTGCTGGCCCAGCGCGCCGGTGTCGTCCCCTACGACGAGGCGCTGGCGCTGGGCCACCTGCAGGACCTGGCCGCGGCCACGCTGCCGGCAGTCGACGAGCGTACGCTGCAGGCCTTGTGGGACCCCGAACGCTGGCGCGCCGCGCCCTGGCGGCCGGGCCCGGCGGTGCAGGCGCAGCTGCGCCTCTTCGCGGCGATGGCGCGCCGCCAGTGGGCCGCGGCGCACGACGCCGCCGCCGAACTGATGGCGCAGGCCGCGACGCCCCTGCCGCCGGAGGTGGCCGACGCCACCATCGTGCTCGGCCAGCTCGCCGCCGCGGCCAGCGGCGAGGC
>CAYVXO010000276.1:0-6459 GCA_964454485.1 uncultured Rubrivivax sp. | reverse complement strand
GAGCGGGCGGCCGCGGCCGCGGCCGAGGGCGAGGCGATACCGGCGACCCCGGTGTCGCCGCTGACCCAGCGGCGGCCGCACCGGCCTGTGGGGAGCGCGCGCTGAGCCCATGCCCCCCGAATCGAGGGACGACATAAGAAAAGCCGCCACCCTGCTGCCTAGGATGTTCCGATGGACCACCAAGCCCCTGTCCCCACCACGCGCCGCCGGGTCCTGCTGGGGCTGGCGCTGAGCGGCGCGCTCGCGCCCTGGGGCGCGCAGGCGCAGACCACCGCCACACCGGCCGCCGCGTCGGCACCTCGCCGCTCGCCCTTCCGTGGCCAGCGCGAGAGCGCGCGGGCGCAGCAGTTCTATGCCTCGCGCTGGGGCGTCGACAAGCTGGTCGTGAGCTACACCAACTCGGGCAACCTGATCCGCTTCAGCTACCGCGTGTCCGACCCCGTGCTGGCGAAGCCGCTGGGCGAGAAGAAGAACGCCCCGGTGCTGTACGCGCCGCGCGCGCGAGCCGTGCTGCAGGTGCCGGTGATGGACAAGGTGGGCGAGCTTCGCCAGGCCGTGGCGCCGGAAGCCGGCAAGGAGTACTGGATGGTGTTCTCCAACAAGGGCAACCTGGTGCGCCCGGGCGACCGGGTGAACGTCTCGATCGGCGCCTTCCACGCCGAAGGGCTGATGGTCGAGTAGTCGGACTGAACAAGGGAGTGCGCGCGATGAGCACCTGGATGAAGGCGATGGCGGGCGCGGTGGCGCTGTGGGCGGCAAGCGCCGGCGCGGCCGGCCTCACGGCGGCCCAGATCGTGGACAGGAACGTCGCCGCGCGCGGCGGCCTGGAGGCCTGGCGCGCGGTGAAGACGATCTCGATGAGCGGCGAAATGGACGCCGGCGGCACGAAGGCCGTGCGCCTGCCCTTCGAGATGAGCCTCAAGCGGCCGCACAAGAGCCGGCTCGAGCTGCACATCGTCGACCAGGTGGCGGTGCAGACCTGGGACGGCGCGCATGGCTGGAAGTACCGGCCCTACCTCGGCCGCACCGAAGCCGAGCCGCTGGCCGCCGCCGAGGCGCAGCAGGCCGCGCGCGCCGACGAGCTGGACGGCGTGCTGGTGGACCACGCGCGCAAGGGCATCCGCGTCGAGCTGCAAGGCAGCGAGAAGGTGGAGGGCCGCGAAGCCTACCGGCTGCTGCTCACCCAGGCCGGCCACCCCGCACGCCGCCTGTGGGTGGACGCCGCCACCTTCCTGGAAGTGAAGATGGACGGCGAGCCGCGCCGCATCGACGGCCGCGAGCGCAAGGTGAGCCTGTACTACCGCGACTACAGGAAGGTGGGCGCGCTCAGCCTGCCGCACACGCTGGAGACCGTGGTCGAAGGCGTGAAGGGCCCGGCCGCGCACCGCATCAGCGTGCGGAAGGTCACCGTCAACCCCGCGCTCGCCGACGAGCTGTTCGGCAAGCCGCAACCGGCGCGCGCCGCCGCGGCCTGAACCCGTGCGCGCGTTCCGCGTGCTGCGTGCGCTGATCGTGCCGCTGGCCCTGGCGGCCGGCGCGGCGCAGGCGATCACCGCCGACGAGATCGTCGAGCGCAACGCCGCCGCGCGCGGCGGCGTCGAGGCCTGGAAGCGCGTGCAGACCATGGCCTGGGCCGGCCGCGCTGACAACGGCGCCGCGCCCGGCCGCACGCTGCCCTTCCTGCTGGAGCAGAAGCGGCCCGGCAAGACGCGCTTCGAGGTCATCGCCGAAGGCCAGCGCTCGGTGCGCCTGTTCGACGGCCGCGAAGGCTGGAAGCTGCGCCAGAACCCCAGCACCGGCCGCCCCGAGAGCGAGGCCTACGGCGAGGACGAATTGCGCTTCGCCGCCGGCGCCGCCGTCATCGACGGCCCGCTGATGGACTACGCCGCGCGCCATGCCGTCTTCAAGCTCGCCGGCGCCGACGAGGTCAACGGCCGCCGCGCCTGGGTGCTCGACGTGCTGCTGCCCACCGGCAGCGGCACCCGCGTGTGGGTCGACGCCGAAACCTTCCTCGAACTGCGGCTCGACCGGCCGCTGCAAAGCGGCGGCAAGCCGGGCGTGGTGACGGTGTTCTACGCCGACTACCGTGCCTTCGAAGGCCTCCAGGTGCCCACCGTGGTGGAAACACGCGCCGGCCCGGGACGGCCGGCGAACCGGCTGCTGGTGGACCGCGTCGCGCTCAACCCCGAGATCGACGACGAGCAGTTCGCCCGCCCCACCGTCCAGCACGTGACCCGCCGCAAGAGCATCACCGTCGACACGCGCAGCGCCGCGGCCGCCGCGCCGGCCCCGCGGTGAAGCGCGCGGCCGGCGGCGCGAGGCTGCTGCTGGCCTTCGCGCTGGCCTGGGGGGCGACGACCGCCGTCGCGGCCGACCTTGGCGAGTCGATCTACCGCCAGGCGCTGGGCCGCGGCGGCCAGCCGGTGCAGGCGCAGCGCAGCGTCGACGGCGCGCTGCAGCCCAGCGCCGCCGCGTGCGTGAACTGCCACCAGCGCAGCGGACTGGGCGGGCGCGAGGGGCGCATCACGGTGCCGCCCATCACCGGCCGCTACCTGTTCCGCCCGCGCGTGCACGACGGCCAGGCGGAGCCGGTGCCCTTCGTCGAAGGCATGCGCGGCGACCGCGACCCCTACGACGACACCACGCTGGCGCGCGCGATCCGCGAAGGCGTGGACGTGCAGGGCCGCGTGCTGGGCGACGTGATGCCGCGCTACGCCCTCACCGATGCCGAGATGGCCGCGCTCATCGGCTACCTGCGCCAGCTCGACCCGAAGCGCACGCCGGGCGTCGCCGAAGGCACGCTGCACTTCGCCACCATCGTCACCCCCGACGCCGACCCGCGCCGGCGCGAGGCGATGCTGTCGGTGATGAGGCAGTTCGTGGCCGACCACAACGTGCGCCAGATGGAACCGGTGCCGGCGCTGCGCTCCTCCGGCCGCACCGCCTACGCGAAGTCGATGTTCATGATGCGGCGGCGCTGGGAGCTGCACGTGTGGGAGCTCACCGGGCCCGAATCGGGCTGGGGTGCGCAGCTGGACCGCCGGCTCGCCGAGGAGCCGGTGTTCGCGGTGCTCTCCGGGCTGGCCGGCCGCAGCTGGGCGCCGGTGCACCAGTTCTGCGAACGCCAGCAGCTGCCCTGCGTGTTCCCGAACGTCGACGCGCCGCCGCCTGAGGCCGACCGCGACTTCTATTCGCTCTACTACTCGCGCGGCGTGCTGCTCGAAGCCGACCTCCTGGCCCAGGCCCTGGCGGAAGCGCCGCCGGCGCGCGTGCTGCAGGTCTGGCGCGACGGCGACGCGGGCGAGGCCGGTGCCGCCGCGCTGGCGTCGGCGCTGGCGGCGACCCCGGGGCCGAAGCCTGTGGTGCGGGGCGTTTCACTGCCGCGCGCGGCGCCACCTTCGGCCGTGGCCGACGCGCTGCGCGGCGCGGCGGAGGACACCGCGCTCGTGCTGTGGCTGCGGCCGCCGGACCTGGCCGCGCTGCCGGCGCAGCCGCCGGCGGCGAAGTCAGTGCACCTCTCCGGGCGACTGGGCGGGCTCGAGCAGGCGCCGCTGCCGCCGGCCTGGCGCGCCGCCGCGCTGCTGGCGTACCCGGTGGACCTGCCGGAGAAGCGCCGCGTGCGCGTGGACTACGCGCGCGGCTGGATGGCGGCGCGCCGGCTGCCGGTGGTCGACGAGGCGGTGCAGAGCGACACCTACCTCGCGCTCGGCCTCGTGGCCGAGACGCTGGGCCACATGACCGACGTGTTCGTGCGCGACTACCTCGTCGAGCGGCTGCAGAACACGCTGGACCACCGCATCATCACCGGCTACTACCCGCGCCTGTCGCTCGCCCCCGGTCAGCGCTTCGCCTCCAAGGGCGCGCGCCTGGTGCGCTTCGCGCAGGCCAGCGGCACCCAGCTCGCGCCGCAGACCGATTGGCTGGTGCCCTGAAGGCACGCGCGCGGCTCAGCCGGTGCGCGTCGCCACCAGGCGCGAGACCGCGCCCGGCCGCTGCACGAGGCCGGTCTCCACCGCCACCATCAGCAGCTCGCCCGCGTTGCGCAGGCCCAGCTTGCGCATCAGGTTGGCGCGGTGCTTCTCGATCGTCTTCGTGCTGAGCGACAGCGCCTCGGCCGCGTGGCGGTTCGAAAGCCCTTCGGCGATCAGCTGCAGGATGCTGCGTTCGCGCGCCGTCAGCGCCGCCAGCGGCGATTCGCGGCGGCCCGCGGCGCCCGGGCTCAGCAGCACGTCGACCAGGTGGCCCGAGACGCTGGGGCTCAGGTAGCGCCGGCCGCTGGCCACGCAGCGCAGCGCCAGCAGCAGTTCGTCGAACGAGGTGTCCTTGGAGAGGTAGCCGTCGACCCCGGCGCGCAGTGCGTCGCGCAACAGGTCGGGGTCGCGCAGCGCGGTCAGCACCAGCACGCGCAGCGCCGGCAGGCGGCGCTTGAGCGATTCCACGAGCGCCGTGCCGCGCGTGCCGGCCAGCGCCAGGTCGAGCACCACGGTGTCGGGCTTGAGCGCGAGCGCGCGGTCCAGCACGGCGGCGGCGTCGGCCGCCTCGGCCACCACCGCCAGGTCCTCTTGGCCTGCGAGCAGCGCGCCCAGGCCCTGGCGGAACAGCGCCTGTTCGTCGGCGATCAGGATGCGTTGCTTCATGGTCGGGCGGCGAGCCTTCCTTGCTAGCGGCGGCGCGAAGCGGGGGGCACGAAGAGGAAGACCCACTGGCGGTAGCTCTCGCTCTTCTCGAAAGCGGCGTCGGCGGGCGGGAAGCCGGTCTGCTTCAGCGGCGCCCCGTCGGCCTGGCTGTAGACGCCGGCGATGCGGCCGCCGTTCATCGCCAGGCCCCAGTCGGCGCTGCCGGTCACGGGGTCGGGATACAGGCGGCGCAGGTGGCGCACCGGCACCGGGTAGCGCGGGTCCTCCAGCAGGTCGGACAGCTGCGCCGGCAGCACACGCGGCTGGCCGGCCGGGGCGGCGTAGAAGTAGCGCCGGATCGCCATCCGGTACTGGTCGCCGGCGAACAGCAGTTCGGCCTCGCGCTCGCGCTGGAGCGCGGTGGCCCAGCCTTCGGCGCCCAGCAGCGCCACCACGCCGGCGAAGGCCATCGCCAGCAGCAGCGCCACCAGCACCAGGCCCTGCGAGCGCCGCTTCACGTGGACGCCTCCGCCGCGCTGGCGGC
Organism: uncultured Rubrivivax sp.; assembly: GCA_964454485.1. Classification (GTDB taxonomy): domain Bacteria; phylum Pseudomonadota; class Gammaproteobacteria; order Burkholderiales; family Burkholderiaceae_C; genus Rubrivivax. The sequence goes on along the minus strand of CAYVXO010000276.1, from coordinate 1,299 downwards.
GCCGGCCGGCGGCCGGATGTCGTAGACCGCGCCCTGCGCCGCGTCGGGCGGCGCCACCACGGTCCAGTCGCGGCCGCCGCTCACCGGGTCCATCGGCACTTCGCGCAGGTAGCGCCGCGCCACCAGCTCGTCCAGCGTGTCGGGGTAGTGGCCGAGGTCGCCGTAGAACTTGTCGATGGCATCGCGCACGACGGCGATGTTCTGCCGCTGCACGCTTTCGCGGCCGCGGTCGACGACGTGGAAGTAGCGCGGTGCCGCGATCGCCACCAGCAGGCCCACCAGCGTGAGCACCACCACCAGCTCGATGAGGGTGAAGCCGCGTGTGGAGGGGTGCTTCACCATTGCGCGTACGGGATGCCGTTGGTGCCCGTGCGGGGCGACAGCGACGCGACGTCGAAGACGTCGGGGCCGCCCGCCGGCGCGTCCGGCGGCGAGCCGTAGGCGCGCGTGGCCCAGGTCGCGGCGGCGGGCACGGCGGGGTCGGTGTGGAACGGGTCGCGCGGGATGCTGCGCAGGAACACCAGCCGCTTCACCGCCGGCGTGCCGTCGGCGTTCACCGCGCCGGGCAGGCTCACCTCCACGCCGTGGACCAGGATCTCGAGCGACGGCGGGTAGCCCGATTCGTTGGCCGCGCGCGGGATCTGGCCGCCGTCGACGGCGGCCTTGTAGGCGTCGAGCCCCGCGCGCAGCGTGCGCAGCGCGCTGCGCAGTTCGCTTTCCTTCAGCCGCGTGCCCACCACCTCGTACAGCGGCAGCGCCGTCATCGCCAGCACGCTCACCAGCGCCAGCGTGACCACCAGCTCGATGAGCGTGAAGCCGCGCGCGTGCCGCTTCATTGGGTGATCCTCAGCATCAGCGTGCGCGGGCCGGGCAGCATGACGCGGCTGCCGCCGTCGGCCACCAGCCCTTCGGCCTGCGCCGCGATCAGCTGCGTCAGCGGGCGCCCGCCCTGGACCACGAAGCGCAGCGTGACGACGTCGCCTTCGCCCGTCATCGCCGCCGGGTTGCCGAAGCTGAACGGCAGCTCGACGCGGCCGCGCTTCGCGTCCACGCTGGCGGCGAGCTCCTGCGCCCCCGCGGCCTGCGCCAGCGCGCCCGGGCTGGCGCCTTCGAAGCGCAGCACCAGGGGGTCGAAGCGGACGGTGAGCGGCATCGAGCGCAGCGCCGGCATCGCGCTCGCGCGCAGCGTCACGCTGATGGACTCGCCGACGCGCGCGCTGCTGGGGCCGCTCCAGCTCATCTCGCTGGCGCCGGATGGCGCCGCTGCGGGTGCGGCCGCGGGCGGTGGCACCGGCGAGG
>CAYVXO010000275.1:0-6468 GCA_964454485.1 uncultured Rubrivivax sp. | reverse complement strand
CCTTCTTGGCCGGAGCCTTCTTCGCGGCCGCCTTCTTGGCCGGAGCCTTCTTCGCGGCCGCCTTCTTGGCCGGAGCCTTCTTCGCAGTTGCCATTACGATCTCCTTGATCAAGTTGCAAAGAGCACCGCACCGCTCTTTCCGGCACGGCGATTCACCGCCCGAGGCCCTGACGAGGCGCTTGCGCGCTTCGTCGAGCACCCGCTTGCGGCGAACACGTTGGTGACAACGCCGGGCGCCTCTGCGAGCGCACTCCGCGTTGCCACGATCCCGTCGTTCGAAAGTTCGTCGGGGATTTCGGTCAATCCCACGACAACGCTCCGCCCGACTGATAGTCGATCACCCGCGTCTCGAAGAAGTTGCGTTCCTTCTTGAGGTCGATCATCTCGCTCATCCAGGGGAACGGGTTCTCCTCGTTCGGGAAGAGCGCATCCAGCCCGATCTGCGTCGCGCGCCGGTTGGCGATGAAACGCAGGTAGCCCTTGAACATCGACGCGTTCAGTCCCAGCACACCGCGGGGCATCGTGTCCTCGGCGTAGCGGTACTCGAGATCGACGGCACGCTCGAAGAGCGCGCGGATTTCGGCCTTGAACGCCGGCGTCCACAGCTGCGGATTCTCGAGCTTGATCTGGTTGATGAGGTCGATGCCGAAGTTGCAGTGCATCGACTCGTCGCGCAGGATGTACTGGTACTGCTCGGCGGCGCCGGTCATCTTGTTCTGCCGGCCCAGCGCCAGGATCTGCGTGAAGCCGACGTAGAAGAACAGGCCTTCCATCAGGCAGGCAAAGACGATCAGGCTCTTCAGCAGTTTCTGGTCGGCCTCGAGCGTGCCGGTCTGGAACGTCGGGTCCATGATGGCGTCGATGAAGGGGATCAGGAACTCGTCCTTGTCCCGGATCGACGCCACCTCGTGGTAGGCATTGAAGATCTCGCCTTCGTCCAGACCGAGCGATTCGACGATGTACTGGTAGGCGTGGGTGTGGATCGCTTCTTCGAAGGCCTGGCGCAGCAGGAACTGGCGGCACTCCGGCGCCGTGATGTGGCGGTAGGTGCCCAGCACGATGTTGTTGGCCGCCAGCGAATCGGCGGTGACGAAGAAACCGAGGTTGCGCTTGATGATGCGCCGCTCGTCCTCGGTGAGGCCGTTGGGATCCTTCCAGGTCGCGATGTCGCGCGACATGTTCACTTCCTGCGGCATCCAGTGGTTGGCGCAGGCGGCGAGGTACTTCTCCCAGGCCCACTTGTACTTGAAGGGGACGAGCTGGTTGACGTCGGTCTGGCCGTTGATGATGCGCTTGTCGGCGACATTCACCCGGCGTTGAGACACGGCGGGAACGGCAACAGGAGAGGAGGACGGTGCGCGCGCCGCGACGCCGATGGCGTTGGGCGCGGAGATGACGGGAGCGAGCGACGGTGGGTGGCGAACTTCTTCTTCCCAGACCAGCATGTGAATACGTCCTGTGGGGCGGAATTATCCGAGTGTTGCTTCAGAACACCAAGCACTTCTTGACATCGAAGCGCGCTCGTTGTTGCAGCATTGCATCGAACGGTGCGCGCGACGATGTCGCGAAGTTCATTGGCAAGCCTCGCAATCGGGGTTGTCGATCGAGCAGAACTTGATGTCGCTCGCCGGTTCGGCCGCAGCGGCCGCGGCGCGCGACGCGCCCTCGCCGCCGAGCGAAGGCACCGCGTTCATCGAGCCCGCGGCAACGGTCGACTTCTCGGCGTAGGTCGCGCTCGTCGTGCGCAGGTAGTAGGTGGTCTTCAGGCCGCGCAGCCAGGCGAGCTTGTAGATCTCGTCGAGTTTCTTGCCCGAGGCGCCGGCCATGTAGATGTTGAGCGACTGCGCCTGGTCGATCCACTTCTGGCGCCGCGCGCCGGCCTCCACCAGCCACTGCGGCTCGACTTCGAAGGCCGTCGCGTACAGGCGCTTCAGGTCCGCCGGCACGCGGTCGATCGCGCGCAGCGAGCCGTCGAAGTGCTTGAGGTCCATCACCATCACGTCGTCCCACAGCCCCAGGCGCTTGAGGTCGCGCACGAGGTACTCGTTGACGACCGTGAACTCGCCCGAGAGGTTCGACTTCACAGAGAGGTTGCCGAAGCTGGGCTCGATCGACGCGTCGACGCCGATGATGTTGGAGATGGTGGCCGTCGGCGCGATCGCGATGCAGTTGGAATTGCGCATGCCGTGTTCGCGGATGCGCGCGCGCAGCGAATCCCAGTCCATCGTCGCCGAGCGGTCCACCTCCAGGTGGCCGCCCCGCTGGCGCGCCAGAAGGTCCAGCGTGTCCTGCGGCAGCACGCCCTGGTCCCACAGGGAGCCACCGTAGCTGGAATAGCGCCCGCGCTCGGCCGCGAGTTCGGTCGACGCCCAGTAGGCGTGGTAGCAAACCGCTTCCATCGACCGGTCGGCGAAGGCCACCGCTTCGTCACTGGCATAGGGGATGCGCAGCTGGTACAGGCAGTCCTGGAAACCCATGATGCCCAGGCCCACCGGGCGATGCCGCAAGTTGGAGTCGCGCGCCTTCTTCACCGCGTAGTAGTTGATGTCGATGACGTTGTCGAGCATCCGCATCGCGGTGGACACCGTCTTCTTCAGCTTCGCCTGGTCGATCGCGCCGTCCTTCAGGTGCTGCGCCAGGTTCACCGAACCCAGGTTGCAGACCGCGATCTCGGTGTCGCTGGTGTTGAGCGTGATCTCGGTGCACAGATTCGACGAATGCACCACGCCCACGTGCTGCTGCGGGCTGCGCACGTTGCAGGCGTCCTTGAAGGTGATCCAGGGATGCCCGGTTTCGAACAGCATCGTCAGCATCTTGCGCCACAGGTCGCGTGCCGGCATGCGCTTGTAGAGCTTGAGCTCGCCGCGGTCGACCTTGGCCTCGTAGCCCAGGTAGGCCTGCTCGAAGGCCTGGCCGAACTTGTCGTGCAGGTCGGGGCAGGTCGAAGGCGAGAACAGCGTCCACTCGCCGCCCTCGACCACGCGCTTCATGAACAGGTCGGGCACCCAGTTGGCGGTGTTCATGTCGTGCGTGCGCCGGCGGTCGTCGCCGGTGTTCTTGCGCAGCTCGAGGAACTCCTCCAGGTCCAGGTGCCAGGTCTCCAGGTAGGCGCAGACCGCGCCCTTGCGCTTGCCGCCCTGGTTCACCGCCACCGCGGTGTCGTTCACCACCTTCAGGAAGGGCACCACGCCCTGGCTCTTGCCGTTCGTGCCCTTGATGTAGCTGCCCAGCGCGCGCACGCGCGTCCAGTCGTTGCCCAGGCCGCCGGCGAACTTGGACAGCAGCGCGTTTTCCTTCAGCGCTTCGTAGATGCCGTCCAGATCGTCGGCCACCGTCGTCAGGTAGCAGCTCGACAGCTGCGAGCGACGGGTGCCGCTGTTGAAGAGCGTCGGCGTGGAGGACATGAAGTCGAAGGTCGACAGCACGTCGTAGAACTCGATCGCGCGCGCCTCGCGGTCGATCTCGTTCAGCGCCAGCCCCATCGCGACGCGCATGAAGAAGGCCTGCGGCATCTCGATGCGCACTTCGTCGATGTGCAGGAAGTAGCGGTCGTACAGCGTCTGCAGGCCCAGGTAGTCGAACTGCAGGTCGCGTTCGGGCTTGAGCGCCGCGCCCAGGCGCGCCATATCGAACTGCAGCAGCTTCTCGTCCAGCAGCTCGGCCTCGACGCCCTTCTTGACGAACTGCGGGAAGTACTCGGCATAACGCTCGACCATCTGCTCCTGGCGCACCTCGCCGCCCAGGATCTCGCGCCGGATCGTGTGCAGCAGCAGCCGCGCGGTGGCGCGCGTGTAGGCGGGGTCCTTCTCGATCAGCGTGCGCGCGGCCAGGATGGCGGCCTTGTAGACCTCGTCCATCGGCACGCCGTCGTACAGGTTGCGGCGCGTCTCGGCGATGATGGGCTCGGCCTTCACGTCGGCACCCAGGCCGGCGCAGGCCGATTCGATCAGCGCGCGCAGCGCGTCCAGGTCCAGCGGCAGGCGCCGGCCGCCGTCGACCACGTGCAGTTCGGGCGCCTTGGGTTGCACCGGCTGCGCCTGGCGCGCGCGCTCCTGCGAACGGCGCTCGCGGTACAGCACGTAGGCGCGCGCCACCTCGTGGTGACCGCCGCGCATCAGCGCCAGCTCCACGTGGTCCTGCACGTCCTCGATGTGGAAGGTGCCGCCGCCCGGGCGCGAGCGCAGCAGCGCGCGCACCACCGCGTCGGTCAGCTGCTCGACCGTCTCGCGCACGCTCGCCGACGCCGCGCCCTGCGTGCCGTGCACGGCCAGGAAGGCCTTCATCAACGCGACCGCGATCTTGTTCGGCTCGAACACGACCACCGCGCCGTTGCGGCGGATGATCTGGTAGCCCGCATAAGCGGATCCCGCGCCCGGCGCGGCGCCGGCGGCGCCGGCACGCAGCGGCGGATTCGGTTCGGACACGGTCGGCTGGGCAGCTTGCATTCAATCCCCTCTGTCTGGTTGGTGTGTGTCAGGCGGCGGTTCGGAGCATCGGGCCGGGAGCGGGCCGGGCCGACGTGCGTCGCTTTCGGCGCGACCCGAACGGCAGTGCCGCCGAGGCCGCGAAGAAGGCGCCGGCCAAGGTGCGCGGCGGCGGCCATCGAAGTCACGAGATTATCACGGTCGGGCACTATAGCTAGGGTCACTGGGCCGGGCAAGGCACTAGCGGTAGTGTTCGGGGTCGGGGCCTTCCCGGATGGCGATCCGGCCCTTTGCGCGCGCGCCCGCATGCCTTCGGGCTCTGCGGGTGAGCAGCACCGGACGGTGCGGCGCGCATGGCCGAACGCGCGCGAAGGCCGCGCCGATTCAGGCCCGGGCCGTCGTCGCGAAGGGCAGATGCGGCCCGCGGGCCGGCATCAGCGCGGCAAGCCTTGTCCAGTCGAAACGCGCACCGGGGTCACGCTTGCGTGCGGGCGCGACATGCTCGTGCCCCACCACTTCGGCGATCGGATGGCGCCGCGCCAGCGCCGCGAGCAGCCGCGCGAGCACGCGGTACTGCTCGTCCTCGAAGGTCTCGCCCTCGAGGCCTTCGAGCTCGATGCCCACCGAGTAGTCGTTGCAGTTCTCGCGCCCTCGCCAAGACGAAGCGCCCGCGTGCCAGGCGCGGTCGCTGCTGCGCACGAACTGCAGCAGTTCGCCGTCGCGCCGCACGACGAAGTGGGCCGACACGCGCAGGTCGCGCAGCGACGCGTAGAACGGGTGGGCGTCGAAGTCGAGCCGGTTCGTGAAGAATTCCTCGATCGCGTCGCCGCCGTACTCACCCGGCGGCAGGCTGATCGAATGGACCACCGCCAGCGTGACCTCGGTCCTCGCCGGCCGCGGCCCGAAGTTCGGCGAATCGCAGCGCCGGGCCGCCGACCACCAGCCGTCGCGCCAGCGCGGCGGGCGCCGGCTCATGCGCCGCCGTCGCCGCGCTCGCTGCCTTCGGGGGCGCCGATGCCCAGGCGCGCCATGCGGTAGCGCATCTGGCGCAGTGAAAGGCCCAGGCTCGCGCCGGCCGCGGTGCGGTTGAAGCGGTGGCGCTCGAGCGCGCGCTCGAGGATGTCGCGCTCGACCGCGTCGAGGTAGGCCGCCAGGTCGCTCGGCAGCGGCGCCTGCGGTGCGGGCGCCGCAGGCACGACGGCCACCGGCGCCGACGGCGCGGCCGGCGGGTCGGCCAGCACGACGTCACCCAGCGCCTCGTCGGGCAGCCCCAGGTCGCCGGCCTCGATCACGCTGCCGGCCGCGAGCGCCAGCGCGCGGTGCAGCAGGTTCTCCAGTTCGCGCACGTTGCCCGGGAAGGGGTAGCGCAGCAGGCGTTCCATCGCCGCCGGCGACAAGGTGGGCCGCGGGCTCACGCCGGCGTCGCCGGCAATGCGCTCGAGCACCGCATTGCACAGCGCCGGCAGGTCCTGCACCCTCTCGCGCAGCGGCGGCACGCCGATGCGGATCACGTTCAGCCGGTAGTACAGGTCCTGGCGGAAACGGCCCGCGATGACCTCGGCCCCCAGGTCCTTGTGGGTCGCGCTCAGGATGCGCACGTTGACGCCGATCTCGCTCACGCCGCCCAGCGGCCGCACCGCGCGTTCCTGGATCACGCGCAGCAGCTTGCTCTGCATCGCCAGCGGCAGGTCGCCGATCTCGTCGAGGAAGAGCGTGCCGCCCTGCGCGGCCTGGAAGAAGCCTTCGCGGTCCTCCTGCGCGCCGGTGAAGGCGCCCTTGCGGTAGCCGAAGAACTCGGCCTCGAGCAGCGTCTCGGGAATCGCGCCGCAATTGACGGCCACAAAGGGCATCGCGCCGCGCGGCGACACGTCGTGGATGGCGCGCGCCACCAGTTCCTTGCCGGTGCCCGATTCGCCGTGCACCAGCACCGGCGCCATGCTGCGCGCCACCTTCTCGATCAGCGAGCGCACCTGCTGCATCGCGACCGAGTCGCCGACGATGCGGTCGAGTGCGCGCCGCGGGCCGGCCGGCCGCACCTCGGCCG
>CAYVXO010000274.1:0-6524 GCA_964454485.1 uncultured Rubrivivax sp. | reverse complement strand
ACGCGCCGGCGCCGTTTGGCGCAGAATGTTTCTCACGATGCCGGCCCCGCCCGCCCTGCCTCTCGCCGCCGCCGCTGCGGCGCTGCTGCTGGCCGGCTGCGCCGCACCGGGCCCGCGCGAAGCCGGCGCGCCCGGCGCACGCAGCCGTTCGGCGTCTGCACCTTCGGCGGCAGCCGCGGCTTCGGCACCCACCCTGCCGGCGGCGCTGCCCGCGCCGGGTTCGCCGCCGCCCTTTGCCACCGTCGTCAAGGACGCGCGCCGCATCGACGGCCCGCTCACGCTCTGGCAGAAGGACGACAAGGTCTGGATCGAGCTCACGCCGGAACAGTTCGGCAAGCCCTTCCTGCTCTCGCCCAAGCTGAAGTCCGGTCTCGGCGAGCAGTGGATCGTCGGCGGCCTGATGGCCTACCCGGTGGCCGGCGCCGGCGGCAGCCAGGTGGTGGAGTTCGTGCGCGTGCACAACCAGGTGCGGCTGCTCTCGCGCAACCTGGAGGTCACCGCGCATGCCGGCACGCCGGAGGCACGCGCGGTCGAGGCTTCCTACTCGAACAGCCTGCTCGGCAGCACGCCGGTGGCGAGCGCGCCGCAGCCGGAGACGAAGGCGGTGCTGATCGAGGCGAACCCGATCTTCCTCTCGGACCTGCTGGGCGTGGGCATGACGCTGCAGCGCACCTTCCGCCAGGGTTACGGGCTGGACCGCGGCAACTCGGTGATCACCGCGGTGCGCAGTTCGAAGGACGCCACCGTCATCGAGACGCTGAACCACTACTACGCCGGCAGCATCGCCACGCCCGGCCCCGGGCAGGCGGGGCCGGCGCCCAGCGTGCCGCGCTACCTGCCCGATGCGCGCAGCCTGATGATCGGGCACCACTACTCGCTGATGCCGCTGCCCGCCGAGCCGATGCCGGCGCGCCGCGCCGACCCGCGCGTGGGCCTGTTCACCACCACCCGGCTGGACTTCAGTGACGACCTGGCGCGCACGCCGCGCCAGCGCTTCATCGCGCGCTGGCGGCTCGAGAAGAAGGACCCCGCGGCCGAACTCTCCGAGCCGGTCAAGCCCGTCACCTTCTGGATCGACCGCAACGTGCCCGTGGCCTACCGCGAGACGGTGAAGGAAGCGATCCTCGAGTGGAACAAGGCGTTCGCGAAGATCGGCTTCAAGGACGCCCTCGTCGTGCGCCAGCAGGCCGAGGACGACACGTTCGACACGCTGGACGGCGGTGTCGCCTCGGTGCGCTGGATGATGAGCGCCGAGCCTTCGTTCTCGGCCATCGGCCCGGTGCACGTGGACCCGCGCACCGGCGAGATCCTGGACGCCGACATCGGCGTCGAAGGCATGAGCCTGCGCTGGCGGCGCAGCGAACGCACGCAGTTCCTGGGCACCGCCGCGCGCCTGCCCGACGGCACGCCCGACCTGCTGGCGTCCGCCTACACGCCGCCGCCCGGCTGGCCGCAGGGCCAGGCCTGGTGCGCCTACGGCGAGGCCGCCGCCGAGCAGCTGGCCTACGGCCTGGACGTGCTGGCCGCGCGCGACGAGCTCGAGCCCGACAGCCCCGAGGCGCAGCGCTTCGTGCTCGACTACGTGAAGGAAACCGTGATGCACGAGGTCGGGCATGCGCTCGGCCTGCGCCACAACTTCCGCGCCTCGCGCATCTACAGCGAAGCGCAGCTGGCCGACCCCGAGTTCACGCGCGAGCACGGCACCACGGGGTCGGTGATGGAATACAACGCGATCAACCTGGCGCGCCCGGGCGAACGCGGCGGCCAGCCCTTCCAGACCACGCTCGGGCCCTACGACTACTGGGCGATCGAATACGCCTACAAGCCGCTGCCGCAGGCCGCAGAGGCGGCCGAGCTGCAGCGCATCGCGGCGCGCAACAGCGACCCGCTGCTGGCCTACGGCACCGACGAGGACAACAGCTTCGGCCTCGACCCCGAGACGGTGCAGCTGGACCTGGGCAGCGACCCGATCGCCTTCGCGTCCAAGCGGCTGGCGATCGCGCGCGACCTGTTCCGCCGCCAGGAGACGCGCGTGCTGCCGCCGGACCACGACTACGCGGTGCTGCGGCGCTCGATCGGCTACGCGCTCGGCGACGTGGGGCGTTCGGTGTCGCTGCTGCTGCGCCAGATCGGCGGCGTGCGCACGCTGCGCGACTTCCCCGGCAGCGGCCGCGACCCGCTGCAGCCGGTGGACGCCGCCACCCAGCGCGCGGCGCTCGACGAGATCGTGAACGCGGTGCTGGCGGCCGACGGGCTGACGCTCTCGCCCGCACTGCAGCGCCGGCTGGCGCCCGACTTCCTGGACCGCGGCGAATTCGGCGTGCCGGCCGACTACTCGCTGCCTCAGCGCCTGCTGGACCTGCAGCGCGCCGTGCTGGCCGCGCTCATGAGCGACGGCCTGGCCGCGCGCGTGCTGGACAGCAACGACAAGTTCGACCAGCCCTCGCAGGCGATGCCGCTGGCCGAGATCTACGGCCGCCTCACGCGCGAGGTGTGGTCCGAACTCGGGCGCGGCGACAGCGTGGCACCGGCGCGGCGCGAGTTGCAGCGCGAACACGTGAACCGTCTCGCTGCCAGCCTGCTGAGCCCGCCGGCCCGGGCCGACGCGCGCGCTCTGCTGCGCGAGCAGGCCAGCGCGCTGCTGGCGCAGCTGGAAGGCGTGCTGCGCCAGCCCGGGCGGCGCGACGCCGAGACGCGCGCCCACCTGCAGCAGAGCGCCGAGACCCTGCGCCAGGCCATGGCCGCCCGGCTGCCGCGCACCGGCGTCTGATACTGCCGTTCGCCCCCGGGCGACCGTGCTTCGTCGCGCCCCGCTGGCCGCGGGCTGCCCCGCCCGCTATCGTGCCGGCATGGAGCCTTCGCCCGCCACCCCTGCACCGGCCGCCCCGGCGGGCTGGTCCGCCTTCCTGGCCGGGCTGAACAGCCGCGCCTTCCTGTGGGCGGTGGGGCTGGGTGCCACCGGCGCGGTGATCCTGAGCCCAATCTTCGTCATCCCGTTCGCGGTGGTGCTGGGGCGCGCGCTCTTCCTCGGCCTGGTGCTGCTGATGGTGTTCAGCGCCGCACGCGCCTGGCCCGGCACGCCGCTGCTGAGTTGGCTGCCGGCCTGGGCGCGCGCGCCGGTGGCGGTGGCGCTGGCGACGCCGTTCACGGTGTTCGGCATCTACCTCTTCACCGTCGGCGGCAGCCTGGACAGGTTCCTGGGCGTGCCGGAACGGGTCTCGGGATTCCTGTGGATCTCGGGCTCGGGCCTGGTGATGGCGCTGCTCACGATCGCCGGCGCGCGCGTGCGCGAACAGCTGGCCGAGGCGAAGACGCAGGCGCTGCAGTTCGAGCTGGAACGCAGCCGGCTCGAGCGCCAGGCGCTGGACGCGCGGCTGGCGCTGCTGCAGGCGCAGATCGAGCCGCACTTCCTCTTCAACACGCTGGCCAACGTGCAGGCGCTGGTGGAAAGCGGCTCGCCGCGCGCGGCGCCGGTTCTGAAGAGCCTGATCGCCTACCTGCGTGCCGCGCTGCCGCGCCTGCACGAAGGCCAGCCCACGCTGGGCAACGAGCTGGCGCTGGTGCGCGCCTACCTGGAGCTGATGCAGATGCGCATGCCCGACCGGCTGCAGTTCGCGATCGAGGCCGACCCCGCGCTGGCCCTGCAGCGCTTCCCGCCGATGGCCCTGCTCACGCTGGTGGAGAACGCGGTGCGGCACGGCATCGACCCCGGCGAGGAAGGCGGCCGCATCGAGGTCGGCGTGCGCGCCGACGGCCCGCTGCTGCGCCTGTGGGTGGCCGACACCGGCGTCGGCATGGACCCGCATGCCCAGCCCGGCACCGGCCTGGCCAACCTGCGCGACCGGCTGGCCGCGTTCTTCGGACCCGGGGCCACGCTGAACCTCGAGGAACAGTCGCCGCACGGGCTGCGGGCCGAGATCAGGATCCCCACATGACCACCGCGCTCATCGCCGAGGACGAACCGCTGCTGCGCGAACGGCTGGCCACGCACCTGCAGCAGCTGTGGCCGGGGCTGCAGGTGGTCGCGCAGGCGCGCAACGGTCGCGAGGCGATCGAGCTCTTCGACGAACTCGCACCGGACATCGTGTTCCTGGACGTGCACATGCCAGGGCTCAACGGCGTGGAGGCGGCCCGCGCGATCGGCCGGCGCGCGCGCATCGTCTTCGTCACCGCGTTCGAGCAGTACGCGCTGGCCGCCTTCGAGCAGGGCGCGGTCGACTACCTGGTCAAGCCCTTCGAGGAAGAGCGCCTGGCCGAGACCGTGCGCCGGCTGCAGGAGCGGGTGGCGCCGCCACCGGTGCCCGACACCTTCACGCCGCTGCTCGACCGCCTGGCCGGCGAGCTGCGCGCGCGTGCGCCGGCGCGCACCCACCTGCAGTGGATCAAGGCCTCGGTGGGCTCCAGCGTGAAGCTGATCCCGGTGGCCGAGGTGGCCTACCTGAAGAGCGACGAGAAGTACACGCTCGTGGTCTGGCAGGGCGGCGAGGCGCTGATCCGCAAGACCATCCGCGAACTGGCCGACGAACTGGACCCCGAGGCCTTCGTGCAGGTGCACCGCTCGGTCATCGTCAACCTGCACCACGTGGCGCAGGTGGTGCGCGGCCCGAACGAGACCGCCGACGTGCACCTGCGCGGCCGCACCGAGGTGCTGCCGGTCAGCCGCAGCTACCTGCACCTGTTCAGGCAGATGTGAACCTCAGTTCACCAGGCGGCCGCCCTCGATGCGCAGCTGGCGGTCGCAGCGCGCGGCGATCTGGCGGTCGTGCGTGACCAGCACGAGCGTGGTGCCGGCCTCGCGGTTCATCTCGAACATCAGCGCCATGATCTTCTCGCCGGTGGCGAAGTCCAGGCTGCCGGTGGGCTCGTCGGCCAGCAGCAAATCGGGCTTGACAACGAAGGCGCGCGCCAGCGCCACCCGCTGCTGCTCGCCGCCGGAGAGCACCTTGGGGTAGTGGCCCAGGCGCTCGCCCAGGCCCACGCGCTGCAGCACTTCGGTGGCGGCGGCACGCGCGTCGGCGCGGCCCATCAGTTCCAGCGGCAGCATCACGTTCTCCAGCGCCGTGAGGTGCGAAAGGAGCTGGAAGTTCTGGAACACGAAGCCCACGTGGCGCGCGCGCACCGCGGCGCGTTGGTCCTCGTCGAGCGTGAAGAGCTCGGTGCCGGCCAGCCGCACGCTGCCGCTGGTGGGCTTGTCCAGCCCGGCGATGAGCGCCAGCAGCGTGCTCTTGCCCGAGCCGCTGGCACCGACGATGGCCACCGATTCGCGCGGCGCGAGCTCGAAATCGATGTCGTGGAGAATGGTCAGCGTTCCGGTGGAGTCGACGACCTGCTTGGTGACGCGTTGTACGGCAATGATCGGGGGTTCGCTCATGCAGGAAGGTTGGCACCGGCGGAAATGGCTGGCGCACTGTAGCGTGTGGCTGGCGGCATTGCCCGCCTGGGGCCAGCCGGCGAAGAAGACGCTGCTGGTGGTGGGCGACAGCCTCTCGGCCGAATACGGCCTGGCGCGCGGCAGCGGCTGGGTGGCGCTGCTGGAGGCACGGCTCGCGAAGCAGGCGCCGCAGTGGCAGGTGGTCAACGCCAGCATCAGCGGCGACACCACGTCCGGCGGGCGTTCCCGCCTGCAGGCCCTGCTGGACAAGCACAGGCCGGCGCTGGTGATCGTCGAACTCGGCGGCAACGACGCGCTGCGCGGCCTGCCGCTTTCGATGACGCGCGACAACCTCGCGGCGATGGCGCGCGCCGCCAAGGCCGCCGGTGCGCGCGTGGTGCTGGTGGGGATGGCGGTGCCGCCCAACTACGGCCGCGCCTACGGCGACGAGTTCTTCGCCCTCTTCGGCCAGGTGGCCAAGGCCGAAGGCGCGGCGCTGGTGCCCTTCCTGCTGCACGGCGTGGCCGACGTGCCGGATTCCGAACGCTGGTTCCAGCCCGACCGCATCCACCCCAAGGCCGAGGCGCACCCGCGCATGCTGGACAACGTCTGGCCGGTGCTGCAGCCGCTGCTGCGCTGAACCCCGGTCCTACCTGAACTGCTCGCCGCGTTCGCGCGGGTTGTTGCGCTGCTCGGGCGCGCGCTGGCGGCCTTCTTCGCCGCCGCGCTCGCGCTGCTCCGGCGGCCGCAGCACGTGCGGCGGCTGCGGCGCCATCTGCGGCGGGCGCGGGGCCTGCTGCGGCGGCTGCGGGGCCGGCTGCGGCGCGGGTTGCGGCGCGGGTTGGGGCGCCTGGGGCGCCTGCTGGGGCGCCTGCGGCTGCGGCGAGGCGCCACCGTTGCGCGGCTGGCGTTCGCGCTCCCGCTCGCGCTCGCGCGCGGCGCGGTCCTGGTTCTCGCGCTCGCGCTGCGCGCGATCCTGCTCGGCCTTCTCGCGCGCGGCGCGCTCCTGCGCGGCACGCTGCTGCTCGCGTTCCTCGCGCTGGCGCTGGCGCAGGTCGACGACACCCTGCGGCGTGCCCGGCGGCGGGTTGCGCTGCGCACCCGGGGGCGGTTCGCGGCGGCCGGGCAGCGTCTCGCCGCGCGCCGGCTCGCC
>CAYVXO010000273.1:0-6652 GCA_964454485.1 uncultured Rubrivivax sp. | reverse complement strand
GCGGCCGGTGCGGCCGATGCGGTGCACGTAGTCCTCTTCCTTCATCGGCAGGCCGTAGTTCACCACGTGGCTGATGGTCGGCACGTCGATGCCGCGCGCCGCCACGTCGGTGGCGACCAGCACGCGCAGCTGGCGCCGGCGCATCCCTTCGAGCACGCGGTTGCGGCGGCCCTGCGGCATGCCGCCGTGCAGCGCGGCGACCTGGTGGCCCATCTCGGCCAGGCGGTCGGCCAGCGCGTCGGCGTCGCGCTGGGTGCTGGTGAAGACCAGCGCCTGGTCGACGCTGCGCTCGCACAGGATGTGGTCGAGCAGCGCGTTCTTGTGGTCGCGGTTGTCGGCCCAGTGCAGGCGCTGTTCGATGTCGGCGTGGACTTCGGTGTGCGAGGCCACGTCCACCCGCTCGGGGTCGCGCAGCAGCTCGGTCGCCAGCCGGCCGACGTGGCCGCCGAAGGTGGCGCTGTACATCACCGTCTGGCGCGCCGCCGGGGTGGCGGCGGCGATGTGGTGGATGTCCTCGATGAAGCCCATGTCCAGCATGCGGTCGGCCTCGTCGAGCACCAGCAACTGCACGTTCGCCAGCACCGCCTTGCCGCTGGCCATGTGGTCCATCAGGCGGCCGGGGGTGGCGATCAGCACGTCCAGCGGGCCCGAGAGCGCCTTCAGCTGCGCGCCGTAGGGCACGCCGCCGACCACGGTGGCCACGCGCAGGCCCTGCACGAAGCGGCCGTAGCTGCTGAAGGCCTTGGCCACCTGCAGCACCAGTTCGCGCGTGGGCGCCAGCACCAGCACGCGCGGGCCGTAGACGGTGCCGCGGGCGCGGCCCTTGGTCTCGGCACGGGCGCGCAGCACGCCGGCCAGCGCCGGCAGCGCGAAGCTGGCGGTCTTGCCGCTGCCGGTGCTGCTGCTGACCATGAGGTCGCGGCCGGCCAGCGCCGGCGGAATGGCTTGCGCCTGCACTTCGGTCGGCTGGGTGTAGCCGGCGGTGGCGAGCGCGCGGGTCAGGGCCTCGTGCAGGCCCAGGGAATCGAAACTCATCGACGTCTTTCGGAGGAACAGTGGGTGTCGCGCCTTGGGGCGACGGCATCGCCGCCAACCGAAGAAACACCACTCCCGCGAAGGGAAAGACGGACGAGGTCAGAGGGGATGAACGAACGGCGTCACGAAGGACGCCGCCTGATCCGCATTGTAGACGAAGACCCGGGATTTCCCTGAAGTTTGTTCTACACTCGCGGCCCGGTCGGCAGTTCACCCAGGCGTCGCCGCGCAGCCCCGGCTGCGAGCTAAACCTGCCACGCGAGTCATCACCAGGCTGTCGGACTCCTGCTCTTCGCGAGCATGGCGCCTCGAGGCCCGGCAAGTCGGCGACCCCCGGCACCCGCCACGCTTCCGGCACGCGGGTCCATCGAGGCCCATGCTCCTTGTCTGCGAGGAAGCACCATGACCCGTGAAGCCCTGCCCTTCGTGGCCCCCGACCTTTCCGCGTTCGCGCGCGCGCTCGCGCGTTCGCTCGCCGAGCGCACCGAGCCCAAGCCGCCCGGACACGTGGAGATGCTCAACCTGATCGCGCGTGCCGCCGGCCACCGCAACCACCAGGCGCTGCGCGCCGCGATGCAGGTGCCGCCGCCGGCGCTGGCGGCCGAGGACCGGCCGCTGCCGCTGCCCTTGTCGGCCAACGCGCGCAAGGCGCTGCAGCAGTTCGACGGCCGCGGCCGCCTGGTGCGCTGGCCGAACAAGTTCAGCGTGCAGAAGCTGGCGATGTGGTGCCTGTGGACGCTGTTCGAGCAGCGCCGCGTCTACACCGAAAAAGAAGTCAACGCGATGCTGAAGGCCGCCAATGCCTTCGACGACCACGTGACGCTGCGCCGCGAGCTCATCAACCACCGGCTGCTCGCGCGCAAGAGCGACTGCTCCGAATACCGCAAGCTGCCGGCGCGGCCCGACGACGAGACGCGCGCGCTGCTGGCGGCCTGGCGCACGCGCAATCGCACGTCCACCGGGACCGCGGCGCGCGCTCAGACGGCCAGCAGCGTGGCGCGGTAGTGCAGCAGTTCGTCGATCGACTCGTGGATGTCGGCCAGCGCCGTGTGGGCCTGCGCCTTCTTGAAGCCTTCCAGCGCGGCGGGCTTCCAGCGCCGCGCCAGTTCCTTCAGCGTGCTGACGTCCAGGTTGCGGTAGTGGAAGTAGGCCTCCAATGCCGGCATCGTGCGCGCCAGGAAACGCCGGTCCTGGCAGATCGAGTTGCCGCACATGGGGCTCTTGCCCCTGGGCACGTAGCGCTGCAGGAAGGCGATGACCTGGGCCTCGGCGGCCGCCTCGTCGACCGGGCTGGCCTTCACGCGGTCGATCAGCCCGCTCTTGCCGTGGGTGCCCTTGTTCCAGGCGTCCATGGCGTCGAGCACGGCGTCGCTCTGGTGCACCGCGAACACCGGGCCTTCGACGCGCACCGTGATCTGCGGGTCGGTCACGACCACCGCCACCTCGATGATGCGGTCGGTGTCGGGCTGGAGGCCGGTCATCTCCAGGTCGATCCAGACGAGGTTGTGCTCGCTGATCTGCAGCGGGGTCGCCAGGGTGGTGTCGGTCATGGTCTCGCGGCAGGGGAAAAGGTGCGGATTCTCGCCCACTCCTAGAATCGGCCCCCATGCAAGCAAGCACCGTCACGCTGGCCTTCGCGTTCGCATTGCTCGCCTCGCTGGTCTGCAAGTTCTGGCTGGCGACGCGGCAGATGCGCCACGTGGCGGCGCACCGCGACCGCGTGCCGACTGCCTTCGCCGGCACGGTGACGCTGGAAGCGCACCGCAAGGCGGCCGACTACACGCTGGCCAAGGGCCGCTTCGGCCTGCTCACCACCGCCGTCGGCAGCGCGGTGCTGCTGGCCTGGACGCTGCTGGGCGGGCTGGACGCGCTCAACCAGCTGCTGCGCGAAGCGGTGCTGCCGCGCTGGGGCGGCATCGCCTACCAGCTCTCGCTGCTGGCGGGCTTCGCGCTCATCGGCGCCCTGGTCGACCTGCCGCTGGAGTGGTATGCCACCTTCCGCATCGAGCAGCGTTTCGGCTTCAACCGCATGACGCTGGGCCTGTGGGCCGCCGACCTGGCGAAGGGGGCCCTGGTGGGCGCGGTCATCGGCCTGCCGCTGGCGGCGCTGGTGCTGTGGATCATGCAGGCCACCGGCGGCTGGTGGTGGCTCTTCGCCTGGGGCACCTGGGTCGCCTTCAACCTGCTGCTGCTGGTGATCTACCCGACGCTGATCGCGCCCCTGTTCAACAAGTTCGAGCCCCTGCCCGACGAAGCGCTGAAGGCGCGCGTGCAGGCGCTCATGCAGCGCTGCGGCTTTGCCGCCCGCGGCCTGTTCGTGATGGACGGCAGCCGCCGTTCGGCGCACGCCAACGCCTACTTCACCGGCCTGGGCGCGGCCAAGCGGGTGGTGTTCTTCGACACCCTGCTGCAGCGGCTCACGCCGGGCGAGGTGGAAGCGGTGCTGGCGCACGAGCTGGGCCATTTCCGCCGCCGCCACGTCGTCAAGCGCATGGCGGGCATCTTCGGGCTCAGCCTGGCGGGGCTGGCGCTGCTGGGCTGGCTGGCCGGGCAAAGCGGCTTCTACGCCGGGCTGGGCGTGATGCCGAACCTGGGCGCGCCCAACGACGCGCTGGCGCTGCTGCTGTTCGCGCTGGCGCTGCCGCCCTTCGTGTTCTTCGTCTCGCCGCTGCTGGCGCACTTCTCGCGCCGGCACGAATTCGAGGCCGACGCCTACGCCTGCCAGCAGGCCGACGGGCGCGACCTCGCCAACGCGCTGCTGAAGCTGCACGAGGACAACGCGTCGACGCTCACGCCCGACCCGCTGTACGTGCGCTTCTACTACTCGCACCCGCCGGCGGGCGAGCGGCTGGCGGCGCTCACGCTCGGCACCCACTGAATTGGGCCGCGGCGAGGGCCTCGACCTCGGACTGGTGGTGGCCGCGCATGGCCGCCACGTGATCGTCGAGACCCCCGAAGGGCGTCGCGTGCTGTGCCATCCGCGCGGCAAGAAGAGCGAGCTCGTCGTCGGCGACCGCGTGCGCTGGCTGCCGCTGGGCGAAGGGGCCGATGCCGAAGGCGTGATCGAGCACCTGGAGCCGCGGCGCAACCTGCTGTTCCGCCAGGACGAGTGGCGCACCAAGAGCTTCGCCGCCAACCTGGACCAGCTGCTGGTGCTGGTGGCCGCCGAGCCGGTGTTCAGCGAATCGCAGCTGGTGCGCGCGCTGGTGGCCGCCGCCGAGGCCGGCGTGCCGGTGCTGGTGGGGCTGAACAAGACCGACCTGCCCGCGGCCGCCGCGGCGCGCGAGCGGCTGGCGCCCTACCGGGCGATGGGCACGCCGGTGCTGGAGTTCGCGCTCAAGGCCGCGCCCGAGGCGGCGCGCGCGCTGCTGTCGCCGCACCTGGCCGGCCGCACGACGCTGGTGCTGGGCCCCAGCGGCATGGGCAAGAGCACGCTCATCAACCTGCTGGTGCCGGCGGCGGCGGCGCAGGTGGGCGAGATCTCGCGCGCGCTCAACACCGGCCGCCACACCACGACCACCACCACCTGGTACTGGCTGGACGAGGCGCGCCAGGGCGCACTGATCGACTCGCCCGGCTTTCAGGAATTCGGCCTGCGCCAGGTGGAGGCGCCGGCGCTGGCGGCGCTGATGCCCGACTTCGCGCCGCACCTGGGCGCCTGCCGCTTCCACAACTGCAGCCACCGCCACGAGCCGGGCTGCGCGGTGCGCGCGGCGGTGGAGCGCGGCGAGATCGCGCCCACGCGCTACCGCATCTACGGCGAGCTGTACGAGGAACTGTCGGCGAAGCGCTGGTAGTTCAGCGCTGGTCGTTCAGCCGAGCACGTTGGCCAGCGTGAGCAGCGCCACCAGCAGCATCCACAGCACCACCGAACGCCACACGAGGCCGACCACGCTCTGCAGGTGGCCCAGCTGCGGCGGCATGCCGGCGGTGGAGCCGGCAGCATCGGCCGCCGCGGCGTCGGCACCGGCGCTGAAGGTCTTGCTGCGGTCGGGCGTGACGCCCGGTGCCGCGCTGCCGCCCAGTTGCACGCCCACCGCGCCGGCGGCGGCGGCGAGGATGATGCCTTCGTTGGGCTGGGCCCAGAGCGCCGCGTTCTGGCGCCAGCCGGCGACCGCTTCCTCGAAGTTGCCGACGACGGCGAAGCCGAATGCGGTGAGCCGCGCCGGCACATGGTCGATCCAGTTGAAGACGCGGCGCGAAAGTTCCAGCAGCGCCGGGTTGGCCGGCACCTCCAGCGTGCGGTGGCGGAAGCCCCAGTAGCGGCTGGCGAACTCGGCCATGCGGTAGAAGACCGCGCCCGTGGGTCCGAGGCCGAGCGCCGAGAGCACGACGAACCAGAAGAAGACGCCGAACACGTGGCGGTGGGCAGCCAGCAGCGCATGCTCGATCACGTGGCGCAGCAACTCGGTGCGCGGCAGCTCGCTGGCGTCCAGGTGCAGCCAGTCGGCCAGCTTGCGGCGCGCCTCGGTCTCGTCGCCACGGTCCAGCGCGTCGCGGATGTCGGTGAAGAAGTGGCTGAACTGGCGGAAGCCCAGGGTCAGGTAGAGCAGCCCGACGTCGAAGGCGAGCGCCAGCAGCAGGCTGAATTCGCGCACCGCCACGTAGACCAGCCCCACGGCCAGCGCCGGCGACAGCACCGCGACGCACCAGACGACGATCTGGTGGTGCGGCTTGCCGGCGTCGAAGTTGCGGCTCGTCCAGCCGACCCAGGACACCAGCAGGTGGTGGATGCGGTTGTCGCGCGGCAGCGGCTTGAGCTGTTCGATCAGCAGCGCGAACAGGACAGCGAAAAAACTCATCGGCCGCGATGATAGTGGCGGGGTCTACTCGCTCAGGAACCGGTAGAGGTTGCGGATCATCGCCGCGGTGGCGCCCCAGATGAAGTAGTCGCCCCAGGGCATCGAGAGGAAGCGCCGCTCGCCGCCCATGTATTCCATCACGTGGCGCCGGTGGTGCGCCGGGTTCATGAGGAACTCCATCGGCACCTCGAAGGCCTCGGCCACCTCGAAGCTGTCCAGCGCCAGCGTGAAGGGCGGCGTCACCAGCGCGACCACCGGCGTGACGACGAAGTTGGTGACCGTGGTGTAGGCCGGCAGCGTGCCCAGCACCTCCACCGCCGCATGCGGCAGGCCGACTTCTTCTTCCGCCTCGCGCAGCGCAGTGGCGGCGGCGTCGGCGTCGTGGTCCTCGGCGCGGCCGCCAGGGAAGCTGATCTGGCCGGCGTGGTCGCGCAGGTGCTCGGTGCGCCTGGTGAGCAGCAGTTTCGTGCCGTCCTCGCGCGCCACCAGCGGCACCAGCACCGAGGCGGCGGTGGGCTGGCGTTCGACGAGCAGCCGGCCGTCGCCTTCGAACTCGGGCCGCCAGGCCGGCGGCGCGGCGAAGCGGCGGCGCAGCGCGTCGGCCGCGAAGCGCTCCGCCGGCACCGGCGGCAGGTGGCCGTCGGTGCCCGCGACCGGAACCGTCTGCGGGTGCAGGATGCGCGGCGGCGGCACCCTGCCGGTGCTCATCAGGCGAGCTTGGCCTTGATGCGGGCCGACTTGCCGCTGCGTTCGCGCAGGAAGTACAGCTTGGCGCGGCGCACGTCGCCGCGGCGCTTGACCTCGATGCCGGCGAT
>CAYVXO010000272.1:0-6796 GCA_964454485.1 uncultured Rubrivivax sp. | reverse complement strand
TTCGGCGAGTTCATCCCGACCGGCTTCCGCTGGTTCACCGAAGCGCTGGGCATCCCGCTGGGCGACTTCGCGCGCGGGCCGCGCAACCCGCCTTCGTTCGCCGTCAAGGGCGAGCGCGTGGCGCCCAACATCTGCTACGAGGACCTGTTCGGCGAGGAACTGGCCGAGCGTTTCGCCGACCCGGCGCGCGCGCCGACGCTGTTCGCCAACCTCAGCAACATCGGCTGGTTCGGCGACACGGTGGCGCTGCCGCAGCACCTGAACATCTCGCGCACGCGCACGCTGGAGTTCGAGCGCCCGATCGTGCGTGCCACCAACACCGGCGTCACCGCTGTCGTCGACCACCGCGGCCGCGTGCTGGCGCAGATGCCACCGTTCAAGCGCGGCGTGCTGGAGGCGCAGGTCCAGGCGCGCACCGGCACCACGCCCTTCGCCTGGTGGGCCGCGCGCGCCGGCCTGTGGCCGCTGGCGCTGCTGGCGGCGCTGGTCGTGGCCGCGGCCGCGCGCCGGCGCGCCCCGTAAACTCTCGCTTCCAGCCGAACCCGCCGCGATGCAGAGCTTCCAGCAGATCATCCTCAAGCTGCAGTCCTACTGGGCCGACCAGGGCTGCGCCCTCCTGCAGCCCTACGACATGGAAGTCGGCGCCGGCACCAGCCACACCGCGACCTTCCTGCGTGCCCTCGGCCCCGAGCCCTGGAAGGCGGCCTACGTGCAGCCCAGCCGGCGCCCGAAGGACGGCCGCTACGGCGACAACCCGAACCGCCTGCAGCACTACTACCAGTACCAGGTGGTGCTGAAGCCGGCGCCGGCGAACATCCTGGAGCTCTACCTGGGCAGCCTGGAGGCGCTGGGCTTCGACCTCAAGAGCAACGACGTGCGCTTCGTCGAGGACGACTGGGAGAACCCGACGCTGGGCTGCTGGGGCCTGGGCTGGGAGGTCTGGCTCAACGGCATGGAAGTCACCCAGTTCACCTACTTCCAGCAGGTGGGCGGCATCGACTGCAAGCCGATCTCCGGCGAGATCACCTACGGCCTGGAACGGCTGGCGATGTACCTGCAGGGCGTGGACAACGTCTACGACCTCACCTGGACCGACGGCCTGAAATATGGCGACGTCTACCACCAGAACGAGGTCGAGCAGAGCACCTACAACTTCGAGCACAGCGACGTCGAGTTCCTGCTGACCGCCTTCGCCGCGCACGAGAAGCAGAGCAAGTACCTGATGGAGCAGCAGCTCGCGCTGCCCGCCTACGAGCAGCTGCTCAAGGCCGCGCACACCTTCAACCTGCTGGACGCGCGCGGCGCGATCAGCGTGACCGAGCGCGCCGCCTACATAGGCCGCATCCGCAATCTGGCGCGCGCCGTGGCCAAGGCCTACCTGGACAGCCGCGCGCGCCTAGGCTTCCCCATGGCGCCCAGGGCGCATGCCGACGAGGTGCTGGCCGAGCTGGCCAAGGCCGCAGAACAACAGAACAAAAAGGCTGCCTGAGCAGGAGAGAGAACACCATGACCGCACCCGCCAACCTGCTCGTTGAACTCTTCGTCGAGGAACTGCCCCCGAAGGCCCTGCAAAAACTCGGCGACGCCTTTGCCGGCGTGCTGCGCGACCAGCTCGTCGCTCAGGGGCTGGCCGCCGCCGATGCGTCGCTCACGGCCTACGCCTCGCCGCGCCGCCTGGCGGCGCACCTTGTGGACGTGCTGTCCCAGGCGCCGGACAAGGCCCAGTCGCAAAAACTCATGCCCGTGGCCGTGGGGCTCACGGCCGATGGCCAGGCCACGCCCGCGCTGCTCAAAAAGCTCGCCGCCCTGGGCGCCGACGCCGGCGCCGTGGCGGGCCTGAATCGCGTGCACGACGGCAAGGCCGAGCTGCTGTACTTCGAGAGCACCGCCCGCGGCGCCACGCTGGCCCAGGGCCTGCAGAAGGCGCTCGACGAGGCCATTCGCCTGCTGCCCATTCCCAAGGTCATGCGCTACCAGCTGCAGGACGGCTGGAGCAGCGTGCACTTCGTGCGCCCGGCCCATGGCCTGGTGGCGCTGCACGGCAGCAGCGTGGTGCCCGTGTCCGCGCTGGGGCTGAACGCGGGCAACGCCACCCACGGCCACCGCTTTGAAGCCGCGCAGGATCCGGTGGTGCTGCGCAGCGCCGACGGCTATGCCGCGCAACTGCGCGACGAGGGCGCGGTGATCGCCAGCTTCACGGAGCGCCGCGCGGCCATCGCGCAGCAGCTCGATGCCGCTGCAGCGCAGATAGGTGGCGGCGTACGTGCTATCGAAGACGCAGCATTGCTGGACGAGGTGACGGCCCTGGTCGAGCGCCCCAACGTGCTGGTCTGCCAGTTCGAGCCGGAATTCCTCGCCGTGCCGCAGGAATGCCTGATCCTGACCATGAAGGCCAACCAGAAGTACTTTCCGCTGCTTGACGCCGAGGGCAGGCTCACCAACCGCTTCCTCATCGTCAGCAACATCAGCCCGGCAGACGCCAGCGCCGTCATCCAGGGCAACGAGCGCGTGGTGCGCCCGCGCCTGGCCGACGCCAAGTTCTTCTTCGACCAGGATCGCAAGAAGACGCTCGCCTCGCGCGTCGATGGCCTGGCCAAGGTGGTCTACCACGCCAAGCTGGGCACCATGGGCGAGCGCGTCGAGCGCGTGCGCGCCATCGCGCGCCAGGTCGCCACGCTGATGGGCGGCGAAGCACTCGCGGCGCAGTCCGACCGCGCCGCGCTGCTGGCCAAGGCCGACCTGCTGACCGACATGGTGGGCGAGTTCCCCGAACTGCAGGGCGTGATGGGCGGCTACTACGCGCGCCACGACGGCGAGCACGAGGCCGTCGCCTTCGCGGTGGAAGACCACTACCGCCCGCGCTTTGCCGGCGACGCGCTGCCGCGCAACGCCGTCGGCCTGGCGGTGGCGCTGGCCGACAAGCTGGAGACGCTGGCCGGCCTGTTCGGCATCGGCCAGCTGCCCACCGGCGACAAGGACCCCTTCGCGCTGCGCCGCCACGCGCTGGGCGTGATCCGCATGCTGGTCGAACGCGACCTGCCGCTGGCGGTGCCGCAGCTGGTCTCGATCGCCTTCCACGCCTTCGGCGACCGGCACGGCCAGGCGCAGGCCGAGGTGCTGCACTTCCTCTACGACCGCCTCGTGGGTTACCTCCGCGAAGCCGGCTACAGCGCGCACGAGGTCGACGCCGTCGTCGCGCTGCGCCCGCCGCGCTGGGCCGAGGTGCCGCAGCGGCTGGCCGCGGTGCGCGCCTTCGCGGCGCTGCCCGAGGCGCCGGCGCTGGCGGCGGCCAACAAGCGCGTCGGCAACATCCTGAAGAAGAGCGAGGACACGCCCGCCGGCACGGTGAACCCGGCGCTCTTTGCCGAGGCCGCCGAGAAGGCGCTGCACGCCGCGCTGGCGCAGGCGGTGCCGCAGGCCGACGCCGCCTTCGAGCGCGGCGACCACACCGCCAGCCTGCAGGCGCTGGCGGCGCTGAAGACGCCGGTCGACGCCTTCTTCGACCAGGTGATGGTCAACGCCGACGACACCGCGCTGCGCCACAACCGGCTCGCGCTGCTGGCCGGACTGCACGCGGCGATGAACCGCGTCGCCGATCTCTCGCGTCTCGCGTCGTAGCGGCCATGCACACCACCCGGCTCGTCATCCTCGGCCGCGACGGCATCCTCAACGAATACCGCGAGGACCACGTCAAGTCGCCCGACGAATGGCTGCCGGTGAAGGGCGCGCTGGAGGCGGTGGCGCGCCTGAACCACGCCGGCTGGCACGCCGTGGTGGCCACCAACCAGGCCGGCATCGGCCGCGGCCTGGTGGACATGGCGAGCGTGAACGCGGTGCATGCCTTCATGAACCAGCGCCTGCTGGCGCAGGGCGGCCGCATCGACGCCGTCTTCTTCTGTCCGCACGCGCCGGAAGAGCAGTGCGACTGCCGCAAGCCGCAGCCGGGCATGATGCTGGACATCGGCCGCCGCTACGGCGTCGACCTGAAGTCGGTGCCGATGGTGGCCGACACCCTGCGCGACCTGATGGCCGCGCGCGCCGCCGGCTGCGAGCCGCACCTGGTGCTGACCGGCCGCGCCGAAGGCATCGGCGACGAGCAGCTGCACCAGATGCTGGCCCAGGTGCCGGGCGCGCGCGCCCATGCCGATCTGGGCGCGTTCGCAGAATTCCTGCTCCAGCGCGACCACGTGCTCGACTCCGGCAGCGGGGGGCTCGCCTGATGCGGGTGGTGTGGGCGCTGCGTTCGGCGCTGTTCGTGCTGTTCCTGGCCGTCACCGTGGTGCCCTGGGCCCTGGCGGTGCTGGCGATGGCGCCGTTTTCCAGCAGCACGCGCATCTACTGGTCCTGCGTGGGCTGGCTGCGCGTGGCCGTGCACGCGGCGCGCTGGATCTGCGGCGTGCGCTGGCGCATCCAGGGCATGGAGAACGTGCCGACCGCGGCCGACTCGAAGTCGGCCGTGCTGCTGGCGCCCAAGCACCAGAGCACCTGGGAGGCCTTCGCCTTCCCGGTGCTGATGCCGCACCCGCTGGCCTACGTGTTCAAGCGCGAGCTGCTCTACATCCCCTTCTTCGGCTGGGCGATGGCGCGGATGGACATGATCCACATCGACCGCAGCAAGCGCACCGAGGCCTGGAACAAGGTGGCCGAGCAGGGCCGGCGCCTGTTCGGCCTGGGCATCTGGGTCATCATGTTCCCCGAAGGCACGCGCACGCCGCGTGGCGGCCAGGGCACCTACAAGAGCGGTGCCTCGCGGCTGGCCATCCAGTGCGGCGTGCCCATCGTGCCGATCGCCGCCACCTCGGCGCGCTGCTGGCCGCGCAAGAGCTTCCTGCTCCGGCCCGGCGTGGTCGACATCTCGATCGGCAAGCCCATCCCCAGCACCGGCCGCGAGTCCGACGAGCTGATGCGCGAGGTCGAGCGCTGGATCGAGGCCGAGATGCGCCGCCTCGATCCGGAGGCCTACCCCTCATAGCGCGCGGCAGGCCGGTGGTGGCAGACTGGCCGCCGCCATGACCGCCACCGTGACGCTGCCGCTGTGGGTCGTCGTCCTGCTGGTCGCGGGCACGGCCTGGAGCGTGGCCGTGCTGCTGCTGGCGCCGGGCATGCGCTGGTTCCTGCGCCGGCGCGTGAACCGGCTGATCGCGCAGCTCAACCAGCGGCTCGCCGTCGAGCTGCCCACCTTCAAGACGACGCGCCGGCAGGCGCTCGTCGAGCGCCTGTTCCACGACCCGCAGGTGCAGGCCGCGGCGAGCGCGCACGCCGCGGCCAGCGGCGAGCCGCCGGCGACGGTGCTGCGGCGCGTGGAGCGCTACGTGCGCGAGATCGTGCCCGGCTTCAACGCCTACCTCTACTTCCGCGTCGGCTACACGGTGGCGCGCGGCATCGCGCGGCTGCTCTACCGCGTGCGCATCGGCTACGCCGACGAGGCGCAGCTCGCGCGCATCGACCCCCGGTCCACGCTGGTGTTCGTCATCAATCACCGCAGCAACATGGACTACATCCTGGTCTCGTTCCTCGCTTCGGAGCGGGTCGCGCTCTCGTACGCGGTGGGCGAGTGGGCGCGCATCTGGGGCCTGCAGCAGCTGATCCGCGCGATGGGCGCCTTCTTCGTGCGCCGCAACTCGGGCGACCCGCTGTACCGCACGGTGCTGTCGCGCTACGTGCAGATGGCCACCGAAGGCGGCGTCACGCAGGCGGTGTTCCCCGAGGGCGGACTCACCACCGACGGCCGCCTGCGCGCGCCGCGCTTCGGCCTGCTGGACTACATGCTCAAGGGCTTCGACGAACGCGAAGGCGAGGGCCGGCGCGACCTCGTCTTCCTGCCGGTGGGCCTGAACTACGACCGCGTGCTCGAAGACCGCACCCAGCTCCTGAAGACGCAGCCCGAGGCGCCGCGCCCAGGGCGCGTGCAGGCGCTGCGCACGCTCGCCTCGTTCTGGGCCTCGCAGCTGGGGCTGGCGCTGCGCGGGCAGTGGCACCGCTTCGGCTACGCCTGCGTGAACTTCGGCGCCCCGGTCTCGATGCGCACCTGGTGCCGCGAGCAGGGCGTGAGCTTCAAGGCGCTGCCCGAAGCCGAGCGCAAGCGCGAGGTGGCGCGCGTGGCCGCGCACCTGATGGAAGCCATCGGCCGCATCGTGCCGGTGCTGCCGGTGTCGCTGCTGGCGGCGGTGTTCGTGCAGTCGCCCGGGCGGCGCTGGTCCGAACTGGAGCTGAAGGCGGCGATGCACGAACGCATGGCGCAGCTCGACGCCGCCGGCGCGCACCAGTACATCCCGCGCCAGGACCGCGACTACGCCTTCGGCGTCGGCCTGCGCATGCTGGTGCTGCGCCGGCTGGTGCACGAGGCCGATGGCCTGTTCGCGCTCGCCGACGACGCCGGCGACGTGGTGCGCTACTACGCCAACGCGATCGCCCACCTCGCGCCGGCGCCGGCGGGCGAAGTGCCGGCCTGAGCCGGCGCTTTCAGCGCGGCGCGTTGGAAGGGCTGGCCGGCGGGGCGGCGCGCAGCGGCTCGTCGCCGTCGACGCTGATCACCTCGCAGCGCGGCGCCTCGGGCAGGCGGCCGGCTTCGCAGGCGGCGCGCGCGGCGTCGACGGCGCCGGGGGCGCTGGGGGCGTCGCCGGTCCAGCCCCAGCGACCGTCGGGCGCGGCGGCAAAGGCCTTGTGCGCCTTGGCCGGCTGGTAGAGGTCGCGGTAGACCTGGGCCGCCGGGCCCACCAGCTGCGGCCAGGCCTGCGCCGCCTGGGCCGCGGCCTCGGGCCGCTGGCCGATGGTCGGTGAGCGCGCAGGCATCGCG
>CAYVXO010000271.1:0-6817 GCA_964454485.1 uncultured Rubrivivax sp. | reverse complement strand
AGGCCGGCGCCTTCGCGCTCGAAGTCCGGCGCATCGGCCTGGCGTGACCGAAAAGAGACGCCGCAACGCGGCGCCCGCGCCGAGCTACACAAGCCCGCGCTCCGCAAAACTGCACACATCAGCGCCGGCCACCACCAGGTGATCGAGCACCCGCACGTCGACCAGCGCCAACGCCGTCTTCAGCGTCTGCGTCAGGAACTCGTCGGCACGGCTCGGTTCGGCCGCTCCCGAGGGATGGTTGTGCGCTAGGATGACCGCCGCCGCATTGCAGCCCAGCGCCTCCTTGACCACCTCGCGCGGGTACACCGAGGTCTGGGTCACCGTGCCGCGGAACATCTGCTTCAGCGCAATGATGCGGTGCTGCGCATCGAGGAACAGCACGCAGAACACCTCGTGCTCGAGCACACCGATCTCCAGGCGCAGGTAGTCCTTCACCGCCTGCGGTGATGACATAGTGGCGCCGCGCCGCACCCGCTGCGACAGCACGCGCCGCGCCTGCGTCAGCACCTCCTCGGCACGTGCAGGACGGTACTGACCATCGACATCGCGCACCAGCAGCGCATCGACAGCGACAACGGAAGAAGTGGAAGACAGCGACATGGCGAACTCCGGTCTGTGTCGGGCGGGATTGCCCGAGACCGGAGCACCACGGCGCAGCGCAGCCGTCAGGGTTCGAAGACGGCCGCAGGCCGCAAGCGCTCGCCCCGCGAGCGCGCAGACCTTGACGGCGAGAACGGCGTGGTAGCGTGGTTCGACACGGCAAGCCAACCCGCCAACCACCACCGAGCCCTCGTGGGAGTCGCCGGCAATGCAGGCCATGTCAACCCGTCACCGCTGACGGCGCGCACCGCGAGCATGCGAGCCTCCCACGTGGTGACCAGGCGCGTTGGCGGCGGCTGCGGCGGTCGGCACTGATGAGGCCTGCACCAGCTCGTTCAGGATCCCGCAGTGCGCTGCCTCGCTGCTACCCGCGCACTGCTCGAGAAGCGCCTTCAACTGCTTCTCCAGCTGGCGCAGCTCGCGGATGCGGGTGGCGACATGGCCGATGTGCTCGTCGAGCAGCGCGTTGACTTCGCCGCACTCCGCCTGCGGCTCGTCCTTGAAGCGCAGCAGCACACGGATCTCGTCCAGCGTCATGTCCAGCGACCGGCAATGCCGCACGAACGCCAGCCGCTCGACATGCTCGGGCCCATAGATGCGGTAGTTGCCTTCGCTGCGCGGCGCCTGCGGCAGCAGGCCCTCGCGTTCGTAGTAGCGGATGGTCTCGACCTGGGTCCGCGCCGCCAGGGCCAGTTCGCCAATCTTCATGGCCTTGTCCTTCCCTCAGCCCGCCGCCCTGGGCTGCAACGCAATCACGGCCATGCCGGCCAGGCAGATGGCGCCACCGACGAGATCCCATCGCGTCGGCACGACACCATCGACGCGCCACAGCCAGAGCAGCGCCACGACGACATAGACGCCGCCATAGGCCGCATAGGTGCGGCCCGCGGCGCTGGGATGCAGGGTCAACAGCCACGCGAACGCCGCCAGCGACGCCGCCGCCGGCAGCAGCCACCAGACCGGGCGGCCCTGCGTCAGCACCAGCCAGGGCAGGTAGCAGCCGACGATCTCGGCCACCGCGGTGACGAAGAACAGGCCTGTGACGCGAAGGAAATCGAACATGGGTCGGGGCTCTCGACGTGCGCGGATTGACGGCCAAAGAATCGCAGCATAGCCGCTTGACTCTGGAGCGGCTACAGGGTTTCAAATGCGGGCATCGACACCCGGAAGCCCCCAATGAGCGACTCCTGCTGCAGCCACGGCTGCGCCGCCCCACCCGCCAGCCAGAGCCCGCGCTACCGCCGCGTGCTGTGGGCGGCCCTGTTCATCAACGCAGCGATGTTCGGCATCGAACTCGCTGGCGGCCTGCAGGCTGGCTCGGTCTCGCTGCTGGCAGACGCGGTCGACTTCTTCGGCGACGCGGCCAACTACGGCATCTCCTTGCTGGTCCTCGGCATGGCGCTGACCTGGCGCGCACGGGCTGCGCTCTTCAAGGGCCTGACCATGGGCGCGTTCGGTGTGTTCGTGCTCGGCCGGGCCGTCTGGTCGGCCGCCGCGGGCACCGTGCCCGAGCCGGTGACGATGGGTGCGATCGGAGCGCTGGCGCTGCTGGCCAACGTGTCAGTGGCCGCGATGCTCTACGCCTGGCGCGAGGGCGACGCCAACATGCGCTCGGTGTGGCTGTGCAGCCGCAACGATGCCATCGGCAACCTGGCGGTGATGGCCGCCGCGCTGGGCGTGTTCGGCACCGGCAGCGGCTGGCCCGACCTGGCCGTCGCCGCGGTCATGGGTGCGCTGGCGCTGACCGCCGCGCGCTCCGTCATCCAGCAGGCCCGGGCTGAACTGCGCCCCGTGCCAGCGCACGCTTGAAGGGAAGGACGCCATGTCCGACGCCATGCACCCCTTGTTGGCAGCGACGCCGCTGCTGGATGTTCACCACCCGGACATCGAGGCCCTGGTCGCCCGCCGCGGCTGGCGCACCCTGAGACCCTACGACCGCATCGGCGCCGTCTACGATTTCGTCCGCAACGAGATCGCCTTCGGCTACAACGAAGGCGACGAACTGCCGGCATCCCGGGTGCTGGCCGACGGCATCGGCCAGTGCAACACCAAGAGCACGCTGCTGATGGCCTTGCTGCGCGCGGCGGGCATCCCCTGCCGCTTCCACGGTTTCACCATCGACAAGCCGCTGCAGAAGGGCGCGATCACCGGCCTGGCCTACTGGCTGGCCCCGCAACGCATCATCCACAGCTGGGTCGAGGTCAGCCTGGAAGGCCGCTGGATCGCGCTGGAAGGCTTCATCCTCGACGCGCCCTACCTGGCCAGCCTGCAGCGCCACTTCCCGCAGGCACGGCGCTTCTGCGGCTGCGGCGCTGCCACGCCCGACCTGTCGGCGCCCGGCGTCGAGTGGCGCGGCCAGGACACCTACATCCAGAAGGAAGGCATCGCCGACGACTTCGGGGTGTTCGACAGCCCCGACGCCTTCTACGCCCGCCACGGCTCCAACCTGTCGGGCCTCAAGCGCTGGCTGTACGAACGTGTCATCCGCCATGCGATGAACCGCAACGTCGCGCGTGTCCGCGCCTCGCGGTGGTGAAACCCCACAGCCCGGTCGCCTTGGAGGCGACGAGGCCAACCCTGTAGCCGCTAGACTCTTGCCCGTGCGTCGAATCCTCGCCATCGTCCTGCTTGCCCTTTTGCCGCTCCAGTTCAGCTGGGCGGCCGTGGCGTCGTATTGCGGGCACGAGGAGCAGGCCGGCGCGACGCACTTCGGTCACCACGAGCACCAGCACCACGCGGACACCGTCGGCAACGCCGAGCCGGTTGCCGATCTGGATGCACCCGCGGATGCCAAGGGCGACAAGGCACCCGGCGCCATGGACCTGGACTGCGGCCACTGCCACGGCTACTGCAGCGTGATGCTCACCCTGCTGTCGGGCGTGCCCGGCGCGCTTTCGACGGCGCACCCCAGCGCCACCCTCGACGAAGCCGGCGGTGCGCACGCGCCGACCCGACCTGAACGCCCTCAGTGGCTGCCCCTCGCCTGATCGGCGAGGCGGGTCTCTTCCTTCTCTGAAGCCCGTTCGCGCCTGAGTGCGCGCCGCTGCCTGCGGCGCCTTCGGGCACGACGCGACCTCTTGGTCGCCGCTTGCCGATCTCCTGTGGATTGTTTTCAACACTGGAGCATCGGATGACACCAAGAACTCGAACAAGGGCCTGGCTGCTGCACGCGGGTGCGGCAGCCACCGTGTCCGCCTGCAGCATTGCTGTGCAGGCGCAGCCCGCCTCTACCCCGGTTGCGCCGGCAGCGCCGGCTGCGCCTCAGACCGCTGCGGCCTCGCTGAGCTTGCGCCAGGTCTTCGACGCCGCCTGGGCCCGCCAGCCCGAGGCCATGGCCTTGCAGGCGCGGCGCGACGCCGCCCGAGCGCAGCAGACCGCCGCGACAGCCTGGACGCCGGAGCCTGCGGCCCTGGAACTCTCGAACAAGACCGACCGCCTGAACCGCAACCAGGGTGCGCGCGAACTCGAGGTCGGCGTTGCCGTGCCGCTGTGGCTGCCCGGCGAGCGTGGCAGGACTGCAGCGCTCGCGGAAGCAGAAGGTGCGGCGATCGAGAGCCGTGCCACCGCAGCGCAGCTGCGCCTCGCCGCTACCGTCCGCGAGGCCTGGTGGCAGTGGCAGCGCGCCCGCATCGAAGTCGACAGCGCCCGCGACCAGCTCGACAGCACCCGCCGCATCGCTGCCGACGTGGCCCGGCGCACCAAGGCCGGCGATCTGGCCCGTGCCGACCAGCACCAGGCCGACGGCGCGGTGGCCAGTGCCGAGGCCAACTTGGCCCAGGCCGAGGCCGGCCTCGCAGCGGCCCGGCAGCATCTGCGTGCACTGGCTGGGACTGCTCCTGTAGCAAGCGAAGCGGCAGCCTCCGCGGCAGAGCCTGACCCCGGTACGGCCGCGACCGACATCGAAGCCCATACCGCTCTGCAGGAGCTGAAGGATCGCGCCGCCGTCGCCGAGCGAACCGCAGCCCTTGCCTCGACGCAGTCGCGCGCGAATCCCGAGCTGATGCTGGCGACCACGCGCGATCGCGGTGCCTTCGGCGAGGCGGCGCAGCAGACCATCACGCTGGGCGTGCGCATCCCCTTCGGCGGAGGCCCGCGGCACGACGCCAGGACGGCCAACGCGCGCGCCGAAGCGACCGAGGCCCAGGCTCAACTGGCATTGGAGCGCGAGCGTGTGATCGCGGAACGCGAAGCCGCGAAGGTCCGTGTGAACGCCTCGCGCAGCCAGCTCACGGCTGCGGAACGCCGCGCCCAGCTCGCGCGCGAGTCGCGCGGCTTCTTCGACAAGTCCTTCCGCCTCGGCGAGACCGACCTGCCGACGCGTCTGCGCATCGAGGCCGAGGCCGCCGACGCCGAGCGCCAGGCCGCGCGCGCCCGGATCGAACTCGCCGCGGCGATCTCCGCGTGGCGGCAGGCCCTGGGCCTTCTTCCTCAGTGACGCCCTGCCACGCAGTGCCCCGCATCGAACTCTTCAGGAATGCACCAATGAATCTCCCACACACCCTGGCCGCACTCGTCGTCGCGGCCACCTTCCTTGGCTCGCCCGCGTGGGCCGGCGAAGGCCATGACCACGGCGATGCAGCCCCTGCAGCCGTCGGCCAGGCACTGCCGCGCTTCTCTGCGGTCTCCGAGACCTTCGAACTCGTCGGCGTGCTCAGCGGCAAGCAGATCACGCTGTACCTGGACCGCTTCGGCGACAACAGCCCCGTGCGCGGCGCGCAGATCGAGCTCGAGATCGGCGGCACGAAGTTCAAGGCAGAGAAACAAGGCGAAGACGAGTACGAGGTCGTGCTGCCCGAGGCCCCCAAGGAAGGTGTGCTGCCCGTCACCGCCACCGTGACGGCAGGCAGCGAGGTCGACCTGCTGGCCGGTGAACTCGACATCCACGAGGCGGCCCATGCCGACGAGGCTGTTCACACGCACTCGTGGTCAGAGTACGCAGGATGGGGCGCCGGCGGTCTGGCAGCGCTGGCCTTGCTCGCATGGGGCGGGTATCGGGTGATGAATGCGCGCAGCGTTCGCGCAGGGAGTGCAGCATGAAGCGCGCCCTGATCGCCTCCAGCCTCGTGCTGCTGATCGCCTCGACCGCGCTCGCCCCTGTCCATGCCGGCGAAGGCCATGACCACGGCGACGCCCCTGCCGCCCCCAGCGCCAACGGGCCGCAACGCCAGCCCGACGGCAGCGTCTTCCTGCCCAAGCCGGCACAGCGCCAGCTGGGCGTGCGCACCCTCGTCACCGAAGCCGCCGACCTGCCGCGCACCGTGGAGCTGGGCGCCAAGGTGCTGATGGAGCCGAACGCCGGCGGCAAGGTGCAGCCGCTGAACGCTGGCCGCATCGAGCCGGGACCGCGTGGCCTGCCCAACCCCGGAC
Source organism: uncultured Rubrivivax sp. (assembly GCA_964454485.1). Taxonomy (GTDB): domain Bacteria; phylum Pseudomonadota; class Gammaproteobacteria; order Burkholderiales; family Burkholderiaceae_C; genus Rubrivivax. Next base: position 850 of record CAYVXO010000271.1, on the reverse strand, counting down.
AGGCGGTGCGCAAGGGTGAAGTTCTGGCCTATCTCGTGCCGTCAGCGGCGCCGATCGAACGCTCCAACCAGGCCGCGCAACTGGCCGAACTTCGCGCCGCCAAGGCACTGGCCGACAAGCGCATCGCGCGCCTGCAGGAGCTGGCCGACACGGTGCCGCGCAAGGAGATCGAAGCGGCCGAGAGCGAAGCCGCCAGCCTGACGGCGCGCATCGCGGCCGTCGGGGGTGGCCTGTCCACGCGCGAAGCGCTGGTCGCACCGGTGTCCGGCGTGATCGCCTCGGCCAACGTGGTGGCCGGCCAGGTGGTCGATGCCCGCGAACTGGTCTTCGAGATCGTCGACCCTTCCCGCCTGCGCATCGAGGCGCTGGCCTTCGACGCCGCCATCGCTGCCAACATCGGCTCTGCGACGATGGCCGTGGGCAACCAACGTGTGCCGCTGACCTTCATCGGCGCCTCGCGCAGCCTGCGCGAGCAGGCGTTGCCGCTGGCCTTCCGCGCCCAGGGCGCCGCACTCAACCTGCTGGCAGTCGGCCAGCCGGTGCGGGTGTTCGTGCAGACCCGAGACAAGGTCAAAGGCGTCTCGGTGCCGGTGGCCTCGCTGATGAAGAACCCGGCCAACCAGACCGTCGTCTGGGTCAAGACGGCGCCGGAGCGCTTCGAGCCTCGCACCGTCACGACCGAGCCGCTGGACGGCGTCAATGCCGCGGTGACTTCGGGGCTGGAACCGGGCGACCGGGTCGCGACGCAAGGCGCCACCTTGATCAACCAGGTGCGCTGACATGTTCAAGTGGCTACTCGACAACAGCCTGACGAACCGGCTGCTGGTGATCATCGCCAGCGTGGTGCTGA
>CAYVXO010000270.1:0-6876 GCA_964454485.1 uncultured Rubrivivax sp. | reverse complement strand
CGTTGAGCTTGGGCTTCAGTTCGGCCACCGCGCGCAGCGTGCCCAGCACGCTGGCTGCGCCGCCCATGTCGAACTTCATCTCGTCCATCTCGGCCGCGGGCTTGATACTGATGCCGCCGGTGTCGAAGGTGATGCCCTTGCCCACCAGCACCACCGGCGCGGCGTCCTTCGGCGCGCCCTGGTAGCGCAGCACCACGAACTTGGGCGGCTCGGCCGAGCCCTGGGCCACGGCGAGGAAGCTGCCCATGCCGAGCTTCTGGCAGTCCTTGCGCTCCAGCACCTCGACCTTCAGGCCATGGGTCTTGGCCAGCCTCACCGCTTCGGCCGCGAGGTCGGTGGGCGTGAAGTGGTTGGCCGGCCGGTTGGCGCATTCGCGCGCCAGTGCCACCCCGGCCGCCACCGCGGCGCCCTTGCGCAGGCCGGCGGCGATGCCCGCCTGCGCCGGCTTCGTGCAGACCACGCTCAGCACGGCAAGCTTCGAAGGCGCCGGCGCGCTCGGCTTGGTGGCGCGGTACAGGTAGAGCGCCTCGCCGGCCAGCATGGCCACCGCCTGACCATGCGCTTCGCCGGCGTCGGCACCGGCGAGCGCGAGCGCCAGGTGGCGGGTGCCGCCACCCTTGAGCGCGGCCAGACCGGCCGCCACCGCCTTGCGGAAGCCCTTGATCGAAGGGTCGCCGGCAGCCGCGAAGGCCACCCGCGCCGCCTTCACGCCTTCCACGCGATGGGCGTAGAACACCTGGCCGGCCTTGAGCGTGAGGTCGCCCTGGGCGAGGGCCGTCTTCGCCGTGTCGGCGAGCGGCTTGTCGAGCCCGGTGGGCAGCTTGTCGCCGGCCAGCACCACCAGCAGCGCATCGGCCGCGATCCCGGCCAGGCCCGCGGGCCCGGCAACCAGGGTCTTGAAGTCCATAATTCCGCCCAATTCAAAGCAGTCGCGGATGTTATTCGATTCAACCGTGCGCCGAGAGCTTGCGCGCAGCTTCGGCGCGACCCTCGTCGTCATCCTCACCATCGTGCTGACGATGATGCTCATCCGCACCATCGGTCAGGCGGCGAGCGGTGCCGTCTCGCCGCAGGACGTGGTGCTGCTGCTGGGCTACGTCTCGCTGGGCCACCTGCCGACGATGATGTCGCTCTCGCTGTTCATCGCCATCGTCGTCACGCTGGGCCGCATGTACCGCGACAGCGAGATGACGATCTGGTTCGCCAGCGGCGTGGGCCTGCGCCGCTTCGTGCGCCCGGTGCTGCGCACCAGCTGGCCGGCGCTTCTGGTGGTGGGCGTGCTGGTGATCTTCGTCTGGCCCTGGGGCAACCAGAACAGCCTGGAGCTGCGCGACCGCTACCAGCAGCGCGGCGACATCAGCCGCGTCTCGCCGGGCGTGTTCCAGAGCTCCAGCGACGGCCGGCGCGTCTTCTTCGTCGAGCGCGAGAGCAGCGACGGCGTGAACGCCCGCAACGTGTTCATCCTCACCCGCGGCGACCACGGCGAGGCCGTCACCTCGGCCAAGAGCGGCCGCCTGGAACGCGAGGGCGACGACCGCGTGCTGGTGCTCGAACGCGGCCAGCGCAACGACATCGACTCCAGGAGCGGCGAGAAGACGCTCTCCAGCTTCGAGACCTACCGCGTGCTGGCCGACGAGAAGCGGGTGCGCGACGCCGAGAGCCGACCGCCGAAGGCGATGCGCACGATCGACCTGCTGCGCCAGCCGACGCCGAAGAACCAGGGCGAACTGGTCTGGCGCTTCGGCCTGCTGTTCGGCTGCGCCAACCTGCTGCTGCTGGGCATCGGGCTTTCGGCCACCAACCCGCGCCGCGCCAGCAACTGGAACCTGCTGTTCGCGCTGCTGGGCTTCGTCATCTACTACAACCTGATCAACCTGACCCAGGCCTGGGTCGGCGTCGGCCGCGTCGGCATGGGGCAGGCCCTGGCGGGCGTGCACGGCGGCGCATTCGTGCTCGCACTGCTGCTGCTGTGGTGGCGCGAGAACGGCGCCATCGTGAGCCTGCTGCCGCGGCGCCGGCGGGTGGCCGCGCCATGAGGACGGTGCGCCGCCTGCTCTACCGCGACATCGTCAGCTCGGTGCTGTTCGTGGCCGCGGCCTTCCTCTCGCTCTTCTACTTCATCGACTTCGTCGACGAGCTCGAATCGGTGGGCAAGCGCGGCCGCACGGTCTGGCACGCGGTGTTGGCCGCCGGCTACGAGATCCCGGGCCACTTCTACGAGCTGTTCCCGATCGCGGTGCTGATCGGCACCATCTACGCGCTGGCGCGCATGGCGCAGAGCTCGGAGTTCACCATCCTGCGCACCGGCGGCCTGGGCCCGGGGCGCGCGCTCGGGCTGCTGGCGACGCTGGGCGTGGCCTTCGCCGCCGCCACCTTCGTCGTCGGCGACTACGTGGCGCCGGCGTGCGAGCGGCTGGCGGTGGACCTGAAGGCACGCTTCTCGGGCACGCTGTCGGCCGGCACCGCGGGCGCCTGGATCAAGGAACGGCGCAGCACGCCCGAAGGCGAACGCAGCTACTCGATCAACCTGGCCGGCACCGGCGCCGGCGGCGTGCTGCAGGGCATCCGCATCTTCGAGTTCGACGCCGACGGCCGGCTGCTCACGCGCATCGGCGCGCGCGAAGGCCGGGTCGACGAAGCAGGCACCTGGCACCTGCTGGACGCCGACATCACACGCTGGCCGAAGCCGGCCGCCGGCGACGAGCCGGTGCACGAGGCTCGGCAGTCCGTCTACGACTGGCCGAGCACGCTCAAACCCGCGGTGGTGGCCGCCGCGGTGCTGCCGGTGGCCACCATGACCACGGTCGAGCTGTACCGCTACAGCGAGCACCTGTCGGACCAGGCGCAGTCGGCTCAGACGCACGAGATCCGCTTCTGGCAGAAGGCGCTGTACCCGCTGGCCTGCCTGGTGATGGTGGCGCTGGCGCTGCCCTTCGCCTACCTGCACGCGCGCGCCGGCGGCGTGAGCCTGCGCGTGTTCGGCGGCATCATGCTGGGCATCAGCTTCGTGCTGCTGAACAACGTCTCCGGCCACATCGGCCTCTTGCGCGACTGGACGCCCTGGGTCGTGGCCTCGGCGCCCAGCCTGCTGTACCTGCTGCTCTCGATGGCCGCGTTCGCCTGGCTCGTGAGGTTCCGTTGAAGCCCGGCCTGCTGCTCTTCGCCCACGGCGCGCGCGACCCGCGCTGGGCCGACCCGTTCAAGGCGGTGGCCGCGCGCCTGCAGGCCCGGCGTCCGGGTGTGCCGCTGCAACTGGCCTACCTGGAATTCATGGCGCCCGATATCGCCAACGCCGCCGCGGCGCTGGCGGCCGTTGGCTGCACGCAGGTGGAGGTGCTGCCGCTCTTCCTGGGCGCCGGCGGCCACGTGCGCAACGACGTGCCGCGGCTGCTGGACACGCTGCGCGAGCGCCATCCCGGCGTGACCTTCCGCCTCCACCCCGCGATCGGCGAGCACGAACTTGTCGTCGACGCCATCGCCAACGCCTGCGGCATGACGCTCGAATGAACCTCCACCAGTTCCGCTTCGTGCAGGAGGCGGTGCGCCGCAACCTCAACCTCACCGAGACCGCGAAGGCGCTCTTCACCTCGCAGCCCGGCATCAGCAAGGCCATCCTCGAACTGGAGGAGGAGCTGGGCGTCGACATCTTCGCCCGCCACGGCAAGCGCCTGCGCCGCATCACCGAGCCCGGCCAGCAGGTGCTGAAGTCGATCGAGATCATCATGCGCGAGGTCGCGAACCTCAAGCGCATCGGCGAGCAGTTCTCCAAGCAGGACGCGGGCACGCTCTCGATCGCGACCACCCACACGCAGGCGCGCTACTTCCTGCCCGGCCCGGTGGCGGCGCTGCGCAAGCGCTTCCCCAAGGTGCAGGTGGTGCTGCACCAGGGCATGCCCGAGCAGGTGGCGCGCATGCTGCTGGACGACGTGGCCGAGGTGGGCCTCGCCACCGAGGCACTGGCCGACTACGACGAGCTCGTCACCCTGCCCTGCTACGAATGGCAGCACGTGATGGTGGTGCCCGCGGCGCACCCGCTGGCGCAGGTGGAGCGGCCCACGCTCGAACAGCTGGCGGCCGAGCCGCTGGTGCTCTACCACCCCACGGTGACCGGCCGCACGCGCATCGACACCGCGTTCGCGCGCGCACGGCTCAAGCCGCAGCTGGCGCTGGAGGCGATCGACTCCGACGTCATCAAGACCTACGTGCGGCTGGGCATGGGCATCGGCATCGTCGCCGAGACCGCGATGCGCGAGGACCCCGGCGCCACCGACCTGGTGGCAAGGCCGCTGGGCCACCTGTTCGGCAGCAACGTCACCCGCGTGGCCTTCCGCCGCGGCGCCTACCTGCGCCAGTTCGTCTACGCCTTCGCCGCCGAATTGTCCGACCGGCTGTCGCCCGCCCTCATCCAGCGCGCGATGGCCGGCCAGGGTTCCGAATACGACCTATGAACACCCCGACCCCCCTCCGCACCCCCCGTCTCGAAAGCCGCCTGCCCAGCGTAGGCACCACCATCTTCACCGTCATGTCGGCGCTCGCCGCCGAGCATGGCGCGGTCAACCTGGGCCAGGGCTTCCCCGACTTCGACTGCGACCCCGCCCTGCTCGACCGCGTGACCGACGCGATGCGCGAAGGCCTCAACCAGTACCCGCCGATGGCCGGCGTGCCGGTGCTGCGGCAGGCGGTGGCGGCCAAGATCGAGGCGCTCTACGGCCGCCGCTACGACCCCGACAGCGAGATCACGATCACCGCCGGCGCGACGCAGGCCATCCTGACCGCGGTGCTGTGCTGTGTGCACCCGGGCGACGAGGTCGTGGTGCTCGAGCCGGCCTACGACAGCTACGCACCGAACATCGAACTCGCCGGCGGCAAGGTGGTGCGCGTGCCGCTGACGCCCGGCACCTTCAGGCCCGACTTCGCGAAGATCGGCGCCGCGATCACGCCGCGCACGCGCCTCGTCATCGTCAACTCGCCGCACAACCCGAGCGCCACCGTGTGGACCAAGGACGAGATGCAGCAGCTGGCCGGGCTGCTCGAAGGCACCGACATCCTGCTCGTGAGCGACGAGGTCTACGAGCACATGGTCTACGACGGCCGGCCGCACGTGAGCGCCTCGTCGATCCCGGCGCTGGCCTCGCGTGCCTTCGTGGTCTCCAGCTTCGGCAAGACCTACCACGTCACCGGCTGGAAGGTGGGCACGGTGGCGGCGCCGGCGCCGCTGATGGCCGAGTTCCGCAAGGTGCACCAGTTCAACGTGTTCACCGTCAACACGCCGGTGCAGCACGGGCTGGCGCGCTACATGGCCGACCCCGCGCCCTACCTCCAGCTGGCGGCCTTCTACCAGCGCAAGCGCGACCTCTTCCGCGCCGGGCTGGCGAAGTCGCGCCTGAAGCTGCTGCCTTCGGAAGGCACCTACTTCCAGAGCGTCGACTACAGCGCCGTCAGCGCGCTCAAGGAAGCCGACTTCTGCCAGTGGCTGACGCGCGAGATCGGCGTCGCGGCGATTCCGCTCTCGGCGTTCTACGAAGGCGGCTTCGAGCAGGGCATCGCCCGGCTGTGCTTCGCCAAGCAGGACGCCACGCTGGAGCGTGCGCTCGAAAGGCTGGCGAAGCTCTGAAGCTCTAGCGCCGCGGCGCCATCGGCTGCGTGATGGGCGCGGAGAGCGTGTCGGGCTGGGTGAGGTCCAGGTCGACCGGCGCGGTGGGCTTGTCCACCGGCAGGGTGTCGAACACCGACTCGCGCTCCAGGCCCAGGAAGGGGTTGGGCGCGGTGGCGCCGAACTCGGTGCCGTCGGCCATCGGCAGCAGCAGGTCGACGTCGCCCGAGCCGGCCGATTCGCGGTCCAGCAGGTCGCGCGCCAGCGAGTACAGGAACAGCACCTCGCGATAGGCCGGCAGTTCGAACAGCTGGCCGCGCGACTTCCGGAACAGCAGCGCTTCCAGTTCGGCCATGGCGTCCAGCGGCTTGCCCCAGACCTGCTGCAGGCGCGGGATCACGCCCGGGTAGTCTTCCAGGCTGCGGCCCTGCTGCAGGTCGACCGACCACTCGGGCGCATAGGCGTTGAAGCGGTGGTTGAAGCGTGCGCGCGTGCGCTCGTAGGCATCGCGGTCGTTGCGCCGGCGGTAGATCTCGAGCAGCTTGAGGTACGGCAGCGGGCTGCCGCCGCCGGTGTCGCGCAGGTGGTCGACCAGGAGGTCGATCGCCGCCTCGTCCTGGCCGAGCACGATGAAGAACTCGGCCTGCTGCTCGAGGTCGAGCAGCTCCTCGATCGAGACGTCGCGGGCCGAGGACGGCGGCTCGGGCACGGCCCGCGGCGGCAGCACTTCGGTGCGCTCCACCGGCGGCGGCGTGGTCTCGGGTTCGCGCATCGCCGGCAGCGTGGGCGCCACCGGCAGCGTCATCTCCGAATCGACGGTCGGCAGCTGCACCGTGCTCGCGTGCTGAGGGCGCATCACCACCGTGCCCTGGGCGGCCGCGGCCTTCCATTCGCGCTGGCGACCCTGCTGCAGCTGGCGCAGCTTGAGGCCCATCCAGACGATGGCGGCGGCCATCAGCGCCAGCAGCACCAGCAGCGGCATCATCCAGCGGCCGGCCTGCTCGGCTTCGGCCGCGCGCGCGCGCAGCTGTGCCATCAGCAACTTGTTCTGTTCGGCTTCGCTGCGCAGCTCGGTGACCTGCTTCTCCAGCGTGACCACGCGCGTTTCGGCCGCCGAAGCGGCCGAGGCGGCGCTGCGTGCCGCGCTGGCCGCCTGGGCGACCGCCTGCAGCGCTTCCTCGACCGCCGAGGCGGCCAGGGCCGGCGCCTGGGCGGCGGGCTCGGTGGGCTCCAGGCGCAGCCTGGGCTTGGGGTCCGGCGCCGGCCGCGGCGCGGCAGCCACC
>CAYVXO010000269.1:0-7137 GCA_964454485.1 uncultured Rubrivivax sp. | reverse complement strand
GAGGCCTGGTCGGCGATGTACTGGCGGATGATGTCCTCGAAGCTCGTCTCCGGCGTGAGCCCCAGCCGCGCCGCGCGCGCCGCGGTGGCGCCCTTCGGCCAGTTGGCGACGATGCCCGCGATCCGTTCGTCGCGCTGCTCCTTCACGCGCGCCCTCACCTTCGGCCCCGCCGCCTTCTCCAGCGCGTCGAGCATCTGCTGCACGGTGACGTTCAGCGCCGGCAGGTTGAGCGCGGTGCGGCCGCAGAAGGCCTCGCGGCTGGCCTCGTAGACGGCGATCAGCCCTTCCACCGTGCGCTGCGGGCTCGAGACCGGGTGGGAGACCTCGCGCGAGACCGGCAGGATCGCTTCCTCGCCTGCCAGCGGCTCGCGGATGATGCCGCTGAAGAACGAGCTGGCGGCGCCGTTCGGCCGCCCCGGGCGCACCGTCACCGTCATCAGGCGCGCCGCGCGGCCGTCGACGTAGCCCTTGCGCGTGTAGTCGGCGATCAGGTGCTCGCACACCAGCTTGTGGGTGCCGTAGCTGGTCTGCGGCGTCGGCAGCGTGTCGTCGGCCACGATGCCGGGGAACGGCACCGCGGGGTCGGGGCCGAACACCGCCACCGAGCTGCTGAACACCAGCCGCGCCGGTGTCGCGCCGCGCTCGGCGCGCGAGCGCAGCGCGTCGAGCAGCGCGCGCGTGCTGTCCAGGTTGCTGCGCAGGCCGAGCTCGAAGTCGGCCTCGCATTCGCCGGAGACGGCCGAGGCCAGGTGGAACACGCCGTCGAAGGGCTCCTCGCGCAAGGCCGCGCAGGCCGCCAGCAGCGGCGAGACGCGGCCTTCCACGCGCGCATCGGCCAGCAGGTCGGCCGGCGCTGCGGCCTGGTCGGCCAGCACGACGCGGTCGATCGCGCGGCCGGCCAGCAGGCCTCGCGCCAGCAGGGTGCGCGCCAGGCGCGCACCGACGAAACCGGCGCCGCCGGTGATCAGGATCTTCATCGCTCTTCCTTCGCTTGCGGGCCGCGGGTCAGCCCGCTTCGGCGGCGTCGAAGTCGAGCTCGACGCGCGCCCCGTTCGGATCGCGGCAGAACAGCTGCCAGGTGCCCGACCCGGCCTGCCGGCGCAGATCGTACGGCACCCCCGCAGCGTCGAAGCGCGCCTTCGTCTGCGCCAGCCCGCTCGCCGTGAAGGCCATGTGGTCGATGACCCCGGTGCGCTGCGCGGGCATCGGCCGGTCCCAGTAGATGTGCAGCAACGCGGCGCTGCCGCCTTCGGCGTAGAGCCAGGCGCCGGGAAAGCCCAGGTCGGGGCGGTGGCCTTCGCGCAAGCCGAGCAGGCCGCAGTAGAAGCCCAGCGTGGCCTGCCGGTCCTCGGCCGTGATCGTGAAGTGGTTCATCGCGTGGATCATCGGCAGGCTCTCCTTCATGCCAGCAGCACCAGCGCACCGCTGCTCGCGCGCGTTTCCAGCCGGCGGTGCACCTCGGCCACGGCGTCGAGCGAATGGCGCTCGATCTGCGGCCGCCCCAGCGTGCCGTCGGCCAGCGCTGCCCACAGGCGGTCGGCGCGCTCACGCCGCTCGGCGGGGGTGGCCATGTAGTCGAACACCGCGGGCCGCGAGAAGCTCAGCGACTTGGCCACCAGCGCATGCGGGTCCACCGGCGCCAGCGCGCCGGTCGCCTGGCCCAGGCTGATCCAGTGGCCGCGGCGCGCCAGCGCGGCCAGGTTCTCGGCCGCGGCCGCCGCTCCCAGTCCGTCGACGATGACGTCGGCGCCGCCGCAAAGGCGCTGCACCGCCTCCGCGAAGCGGTACTCGCGCGTCACGATCACGTGCTCGCAGCCCTGGTCGCGCGCGATGCGCGCCTTGTCCTCGGCAGAGACCGTGCCGATCACGCGCGCGCCGGCGCGTGCGGCCCAGGCGCACAGCAGTTGCCCCACGCCGCCGGCGGCCGCGTGCACCAGGAGCCGCGTGCCGCGGCCGATGCGCCCCAGGTCGCGCAGCAGGTAGTCGGCCGTCACGCCCTTGAGCAGCAGCGCGGCAGCGGTCTCTTCCTCCACCGCGGCGGGCAGCCGCAGCACCCAGTCGGCCGGCACGTTGCGCAGGCTGGCGTAGGCACCGGGCACCGGTCCCAGGTAGGCCACGCGGTCGCCCGGCAGCAGGCCGTGCACGCCCGGCCCCACGTCGACCACGCTGCCGGCCGCTTCCAGCCCCGGCGTGCCGGGCAGCGGCATCATGGCCGGGATCCAGCCCTTGCGCAGGTAGACGTCGAGGTAGTTCACGCCGACGGCACGCTGGCGGATGCGCACCTCGCCCGGCCCCGGCGGCGGCACCGATTCGTTCTCGGCGCGCAGCACCTCCGGCCCGCCGTAGGCGGCAACGGTGACGCGCCGCCCCGGCAGCGGCAACGCGGCCGGCATCGGCCCGCCGCCGCCGCGCAGCTCGGCGGCGCGCGCCAGGTGCTCGCGCAGGTTCGCGAAGCCGGCCTCGTAGACGCCTTCGGCCACCATCTGCCGGAGCTCGCGTTCCATGCCCGGCGGCGTGGCGAAGGTCGACTCCCAGTGCCAGAAGGTGCGGTTGCCGTCGGTCACCGGCTTCAGCGTCACCGTGGCCACGTAGCGCTGCAGCGGCACCGTGGCCTCGACGATGCAGTAGGTGCTCTTCTTCTCGCGGTCGTCCAGCGTGAGCAGCTGTTCGCGGATGCGGTTGCCGTCCTTCAAGGTGAAGCTGCGCACGCAGCCCACCTGGGTCGGCGCCTCGCCGCCTTCGATTCGGCTGTGCTCCACCACCGTGTGCCAGCGGTCGTGGCTGTTGAAGTCGCGCAGCACCGCCCACACGCGCTCCAGCGGCGCGTCGATGACGGTGGAGCGCACCACCCGCTGCAGCATCAGCGCCGGCCGAAGTGGCGCTTCAGCGCGTCGAAGCCGTCCTGGAAGACGCCGTCGCCGATGGTGGCGGTGAGCTCGCGCTCGCGCCCTTCGTCGCAGTCGAACTCGGCGCTCCACTCGGCGAAGGTGCGGTGGCCGTCGGTCACCGGCGTGAGCTTCAGCGTGGCCACGTAGTTGGCCACGCCCATCGGGCTCTCCAGGATCTCGTAGGTGCAGCTGTAGTCGTAGTCGGACAGCGCCAGCAAACGCTCGCGGATGAGGCCGCCGTCGCGCGTGTGGAAGTGGCGGATGCAGCCGACCTTGTCGGAAGGCTCGCCGTTCTCGATCCGGCTGTCCGCAATGCCCGGGTGCCACTGCGGCAGACCGTTGAAGTCGCGCACGCGCGACCACACGGCCTCGGGGCCGGCGTCGATCACGCTGGAGACGTAGACGCGGATCATCGCTTCGTCACTCGCCCTTCGGCGCCGCCGGCGGCAGCGAGGCCTGTGCCGAGACGGTGCCGCCGGCCAGGCGCTGGATGTCGCCCGCCTCGAGCCCGATCTCGCGCAGCAGCTGGTCCACCAGCGGCGCCTGGGCGCGGAAGCGCAGCGCCGAGTTCACCACGCTGTCGGCGAAGCCGCCGTTGCCGTTCACCTCGGCGCCACCACCGCCGCCACCACCGCCGAGCCCATCGACGTGCAGGATCTTGATGCCCTCGATGCGCTCCATCGGCCGCACCGATTCGCGGATGATGGCCTCGGCCTTCTCGACCAGCCGCATGCGCAGCGCGGAAACGCGCGCCTCCGGGCTCAGCATGTTGTGGGCCTCGTTCATCAGGCGCTGTGCCTCGGCCTCGATCTCGGCGCGCACGCGCTGCGCGGCGACGCGGATGCGCTCGGCGTCCGCGTCGGCCTCGGCCTGCGCGCGCAGCGCCGCGCCGCGGTCGGCGCTGGCCTGCTTCTCGGCCTGCGCGGCCACCGTCAGGCGCAGCGCCTCGCGTTCGGCCTCCTCGGCGGCGGCGATGAGCGAGATCGACTTCTTGCGCTCGGCCATCTCCACCTCGCGCGCGGTGAAGACCTTCTCCTCGGCCGACACCGCGAGCGCGCGCGCCGCCTCGGCCGCCGCCTGCGCCTCGCTCTGCGCCTGGCTCTCGCGCGCGATCGCGATCGCGCGCTGCTGCTCGGCGAGCTCCAGCGCCTTGCGGCGCTCGATCTCGGCCGCCTGCACCTCGCGTTCCTTGCGGATGCGCTCCTGCTCCAGGCTCTGCTCGCTGCGGATCTTCGCCGCGTCGATGGCCTGCCTGGCGCCGATGCTGGCCGACTCGGCTTCCTGGTCGCGCGCGGCGCGTTCGCTGGTGAGTTCGGCGCGCTGGCGGGCGCGCGCGAACTCCACCTCGCGCTGCTGCGCCAGGCGCGCGGTCTCGGCCTCGCGGTCGATCTCCAGCGAGAGCTTCTCGGCTTCCAGGTTCTTGTTGCGGATCGCGATCAGCGTGTCCTGCTCGACGTCGTTGCGCTGCTTCTTGCGGCGCTCGATCTGCTCGGTCAGGCGCGTCAGGCCCTCGGCGTCGAAGGCGTTGCTGGGGTTGAAGAACTCCATCGCCGTCTGGTCCAGCTGCGTGAGCGACGCCGCCTCCAGCTCGAGGCCGTTCTTCTTCAGGTCCTCGGCCACCGCCTCGCGCACGCGGCGCACGTAGGCGCCGCGCTTCTCGTGCAGTTCCTCCATCGTCATCTCGGCGGCCGCGGTGCGCAGCGCGTCGATGAACTTGCCCTCGACCAGCTCCTTCAGCTGCTCGGGTTCCATCGTGCGCTGGCCCAGCGTCTGCGCCGCCGCGGCCACCGCCTCGGGCTGGGCGGCCACGCGCACGTAGAACTCGGCGATCACGTCCACCCGCATGCGGTCCTTGGTGATGAGCGCCTTGTCGCGGCCGCGGCTCACCTCCAGCCTGAGCGTGTTCATGTTCACCGGGATCACGTCGTGCACGATGGGCAGCACGAAGGCGCCGCCGTCGACCACCACCTTCTGGCCGCCGAGCCCGGTGCGCACGAAGGCGCGTTCCTTCGAGCTGCGCAGGTACAGCCAGTGCAGCAGCCAGACGACGAGGGCGACGACGATCGCGACGACGATCAGGCCGAGGATGAAGCTGCCGAATTGGGCGCCGGTCATGGCGGGTCTCCTAACGTGTCACTCGCGGGTCATTTCGGTGAAGCGGCGCGTCGTCTCGGTGAGCGCCGTCTCGGTGGGCAGCCGCTCCATCGAGCTGGCGCCGTAGAAGCCGTGCACCGAGGGGCAGCGCTGCAGGATGAAGCGCGCGTCCTCGGGGGTGGCGATCGGGCCGCCGTGGCAGAGCACGATCACCTCGGGGTTCACCGCCTTCGCGGCCGCCGCCCAGGCGTTGATGGGCTCCACGCAGCCGGCGAGCGTGAGCGCGGTCTTCGCGCCGATGGCGCCGCCGGTGGTCAGCCCCATGTGGCAGACCACGATGTCGGCGCCGGCGGCGGCCATGTCGCGCGCGTCCTGCTCGCAGAAGACGTAGGGCGTGGTCAGCAGGTCGAGCGAACGCGCCTGCTCGATCATGGCCACCTCCAGCCCGTAGCCCATGCCGGTCTCTTCCAGGTTGGCGCGGAAGGTGCCGTCGATCAGGCCCACGGTGGGGAAGTTCTGCACGCCCGAGAAGCCGAGCGCGATGAGCCGGCGCAGGAACTCGTCGGCGATCATGAAGGGGTCGGTGCCGTTCACGCCGGCCAGCACCGGCGTGTGCTTCACCACCGGCAGCACCTCGCGCGCCATCTCGCAGACGATCTCGTTCGCATTGCCGTAGGCCATGAGCCCGGCGAGCGAGCCGCGGCCGGCCATGCGGTAGCGGCCCGAGTTGTAGATGACGATGAGGTCGATGCCGCCGGCTTCCTCGCACTTGGCCGAAAGCCCGGTGCCGGCGCCGCCACCCACCAGCGGCCGGCCGGAAGCGATCTTGGCGCGCAGGCGCTCGAGCAGCGCCGTCCTAGCGATGCGGGGCATGGCGGACCTTCTCCTCCGTTCGCGAGACCTCGCGCCAGGCCGCGACCAGCGCGTCGGCGAAGGCTTCGTCGTTGATGTGGTGCGGCAGCTTCAGCAGCCGGCGGTCGGGGCCGGCGCGGAAGCGCTGCTCGATCGTGGCGAACAGCGTGCGGTCGGCCTCGGGGTCGTGGAAGGGCTGGCCCGGGCGGTCGATCGCCGAGACGCCGCCTTCGGGAATCAGGAAGCGCACCGGGCCGGCCATCGCGTTCAGCTTGGCGGCGATGAACTCGCCGATCGCGCGGCATTCGTCGATCGTGGTGCGCATCAGCGTCACCGTGGGGTTGTGGCGGTACAGCCGCCGGCCCTTGAAGCGCTCGGGCACGGTGTCCCAGGCGCCGAAGTTCACCATGTCCAGCGCGCCGCAGCTGCCCACGTAGGGCAGTGCGTGGCGCGCGAACACGTCCAGCCGGGTGGGGCCGGCCGAGAGCACGCCGCCGACGATCTCGTCGGCCACCTCGGTGGTGCTGACGTCGATCACGCCGGCCAGCAGTTCGGAATCGGCCAGCTTCTCCATGCTCTGGCCGCCGACGCCGGTGGCGTGGAAGACCAGGCAGTCGACCTCGTCCTCCAGCCGCTTCGTCACCGCCTGCACGCAGGGCGTGGTGACGCCGAACATCGTGAGTCCGATCGCCGGCTTCGACGCCGCGCTCTCCGCCGGCGGGTGGGTGATCATGCCGGCGAGCGCGTGCGCCGCGTTGGCGAGCACCTTCTCGCTGATGCGGTGGATGCCCTGCACGTCGGTGACCGAATACATCATGCAGATGTCGCTCGGGCCCACGTAGGGCCGGGTGTCGCCGCTGGCCATCGTGGAGACCATCACCTTCGGGCAGCCGATGGGCAGCGCGCGCATCGCCGGCGTGGCGAGCGAGGTGCCGCCCGAGCCGCCGGCGGAGATGAGGCCGCCCAGGTCTCGCCGCGTGCGCACGAAGGCCTCGAACGCGAGCGCCATCGCCGACACGGCGCGCCCGCGGTCGCCGCTGAAGACGGCCGCTTCGCCTTCGGGGTGGTGGCGCGCCACCTCGCGCGGGTGCACGCTGGCCGGCGAAGGCTTGCCGGACGTCGAGAGGTCGACCGTCACCACGCGCAGGCCCAGCTTCTCCAGGCACTGGCGGATGAAGAACAGCTCGCGCCCCTTGGTGTCGAAGGTGCCGGCCACGTAGGCGGCGCGGCCGGCGCTGGCGGCCACGGGGAACTCGAGCACGCGCGCGCTGGCGGCGGCGGGCAGCGCGGGCGCCGGTGCGGG
>CAYVXO010000268.1:0-7213 GCA_964454485.1 uncultured Rubrivivax sp. | reverse complement strand
CCGGCCCCGGCGCCCGCCGCCGCCGCGCGCAACAACCTGCCGCCGCCCAAGGTGGCGCGCAACTGGGACGAGTTCAAGCGCCAGGCCGCCGAACGCATGGTGGCTGCCAGCCCCGACGGCAGCTACAAGGGCAAGCCGCAGCAGATGCTGCTGGCGGTGCCGGTGCTGCAGGTGCAGCTGAACGCCGACGGCACCGTGAAGGCGGTGAAGGTGCTGCGCGAACCCAGCCAGGCCAAGGAGACCACCCAGATGGCGATCGACGCGGTGAACCGCGCCGCGCCCTACGGCGACGTCTCCCGGCTGCCCAAGCCCTGGGAGTTCAGCGAGGCCTTCCTCTTCAACGACGACAAGCGCTTCAAGCCGCGCACGCTGGACAACTGAAGTCCCGGCGCGGGCGGGGCGCGCCCGGCGTCCGGCAGAATGGGGGGCGATGTTCTTCACCATCCCCACGCTGCTGACCTGGGCGCGCATCGTCGCGATCCCGCTCATCATCGGCGCGTACTACCTGCCGCTGGAGGCGGCCACGCGCAACCTGCTGGCCACGGTGCTGTTCGTCGGCTTCGCGCTCACCGACTGGCTGGACGGCTGGCTCGCGCGCAAGCTGAACCAGACCTCGGCCTTCGGCGCCTTCCTCGACCCCGTGGCCGACAAGTTCCTGGTCTGCGCCTCGCTGCTGGTGCTGGTGCACCTGCAGCGCGCCGACACGCTGGTGGCGCTGGTCATCATCGGGCGCGAGATCGCGATCTCGGCGCTGCGCGAGTGGATGGCGCAGATCGGCGCCTCGCGCAGCGTGGCGGTGCACATGCTGGGCAAGCTCAAGACCGTCTCGCAGATGGTCGCCATCCCCTTCCTGCTGTTCGACGGCAAGCTCTTCGGCCTCATCGACACCCATGCCTGGGGCACCTGGCTGCTGCTGGCCGCGGCGGTGCTGACGGTCTGGTCGATGGTCTACTACCTGCGCAAGGCGATCCCCGAGATCCGCGCCAAGGTTCAATGAACGGCGCCGCCCCCGGCGCGCAGCCGCTGGCGCTGCGCTCGATGCCGGCCGTCTTCGTGCTGATCTGGAGCACCGGCTTCGTGGTGGCGCGCTTCGGCATGCCGCACTCGCCGCCGTTCACGTTCCTGGCCTGGCGCTACGCGTTCTCGATTGCCGCCCTGCTGGCGTGGGCGCGGTGGGCGCGCGCCGCCTGGCCGCGCGACCGCACGCAGTGGCGCCACCTGGCCGCCACCGGCGTGCTGATGCACGCCGGCTACCTGGGCGGCGTGTGGGCGGCGGTGAAGGGCGGCCTGGGCGCCGGCACCGCGGCCCTGGTGGTCGGCCTGCAGCCGGTGCTCACGGCGCTGTGGCAAAGCCTGGGCAGCGCGCGCCACCACGTCGACCGCCGCCAGTGGCTGGGCCTGCTGCTGGGCTTCGGCGGGCTGGTGATGGTGGTGTGGCACAAGGTCGGTGTCGGCGAGGTCGGCGCCGCCAACCTGGCGCTGGCGGTGATGGCGCTCTTCTCGATCACCGCCGGCACGCTCTACCAGAAGCGCTTCGTCGCGCCCTGCGACGTGCGCACCGCCAACCTGGTGCAGCTGCTGGGCGCGCTGGCCGTCAGCCTGCCGGTGGCGCTGCTCGAGAGCGGCCACCTCGAATGGCACCCGCAGCTGGTGGGTGCGATGGCCTGGTCGGTGCTGGTGCTCACGCTGGGCGGCAGCTCGCTGCTGTACCTGCTGATCCAGCGCGGCGCCGCGACCCGGGTCACCAGCCTCATGTACCTGGTGCCGCCCTGCACGGCGGTGCTGGCCTGGGCGCTGTTCGGCGAGACGCTCGGCCCGCAGGTGCTGGCCGGCATCGCCCTCACCGCGGTCGGCGTGGGCCTGGTCGTGCGGCCGCGCTGAGCGCGATCGTCATCTCATCTCATCGAAGGAGAACGCCATGAGCAAGCACCGCATCGCCGTCATCGCCGGCGACGGCATCGGCAAGGAGGTGATGCCCGAGGGCCTGCGCGCGCTCGACGCCGCGGCGCGCCGCTTCGGCATTGCGCTCGAGGTCGACGAGTTCGACTTCGCCAGCTGCGACTACTTCGCGCAGCACGGGCAGATGATGCCGGACGACTGGAAGAACCGCATCGGCGGCCACGACGCCATCCTCTTCGGCGCCGTGGGCTGGCCGGCCACGGTGCCGGACCACGTCTCGCTGTGGGGCTCGCTGCTGAAGTTCCGGCGCGAGTTCGACCAGTACATCAACCTGCGGCCGGCGCGCCTGATGCCGGGCATCCGCTCGCCGCTGGTCGACCGCAACGGCCAGCCGCTGGCGCCGGGCGCGATCGACATGTGGATCGTGCGCGAGAACACCGAAGGCGAGTACAGCAACGTCGGCGGCCGCCTCTACGAGGGCACCGACCGCGAGGTGGTGATGCAGACCACCGTGATGTCGCGCACCGGCGTCGACCGGGTGCTGAAGTTCGCCTTCGAACTCGCGCAGCGGCGGCCGCGCCGCAAGCTCACCTCGGCCACCAAGAGCAACGGCATCTCGATCACGATGCCCTACTGGGACGAGCGGGTGGCCGCGATGTCAAAGGCGTATCCGGAGGTGTCGGTCGACAAGTACCACATCGACATCCTGACCGCGTTCTTCGTGCAGCGGCCGCACCTGTTCGACGTGGTGGTGGCGAGCAACCTGTTCGGCGACATCCTCTCCGACCTGGGCCCGGCGTGCACCGGCACGATCGGCATCGCGCCTTCGGCCAACCTGAACCCGACGCGGCAGTGGCCATCGCTGTTCGAGCCGGTGCACGGCTCGGCGCCCGACATCGCGGGCCGCTTCGTCGCCAACCCGATCGGGCAGGTCTGGTCGGTGGCGATGATGCTGGACTTCCTGGGGCACCGCGACGCGCACGATGCCATCGTCGCCGCGATCGAGCGCGTGCTCTCGGACCCGCAGGCGCCGCGCACGGCGGACCTGGGCGGCAGCGCCGGCACGCGCGACCTCGGGGCCGCCATCGCCGCGGCGATCGTGTCGACTTGATCCGGAGCAAGGCACGCAGGTAGGCAGCGGCCGCATCGTTGTCAAGCGTGGAAGCACGGCGGGTGCGCGCGGCATCGTGTGCGCCTTCGTGCGCTACACGACGCATACAATGACTTCGAGCCCTTGACACTGCGATAGGCGGCGGCTGTAATGGTTTTCTCCGCCGGAAGCGAACCGCGCCGTGAGTCGGCATCACCCGCTTCGGCCGCCGACCCATCGACCACCGGACGCGGACCCAAACCAGGACAGCCCACAGACAACCCACAGAGGGGGTAAGCACGTGAACAAGACGGAACTGATCGAACACATTGCCAAGCAGGCCGACATCTCCAAGGCCGCCGCGACGCGCGCGCTCGAGGCCCTGATCGGCGGCGTGAAGACCACGCTCAAGAAGAACGGCAGCGTCTCGATCGTCGGCTTCGGCACCTTCGCCGTGGCCAAGCGGGCCGGCCGCACCGGCCGCAACCCGCGCACCGGCGCGGCCATCAAGATCAAGGCCGCCAAGGTGCCCAAGTTCCGCCCCGGCAAGGCGCTCAAGGACCATCTGAACTGAATCCGCGCCAGCCCCGGCGCAGGGGTGCTTAGCTCAGCTGGTAGAGCGGCGCCCTTACAAGGCGTAGGTCGGCGGTTCGAACCCGTCAGCACCCACCAAGACCGTCACCGGCACCGGCGCCGTTAGAATCGCCGGCGCCACCACAGCACAGAAGGCGAACTGAGGTTCGCCTTTTTTCGCTTCTTCCGATGTTCGACTTCGTCCGCACTCATTCGCGCCTGGTGCTCGGCATCATGGTGCTGCTGATCTTCCCGTCGTTCATCTTCTTCGGGATCCAGGGCTACACGCGCTTCACCGACCCGAGCAACGACACCGTGGCCAAGGTCGACGGCCACGGCATCACGCGCGCCGAGTGGGAACTGGCGCACCAGCGCGAGGTCGAGCAGTACCGGCGCCAGATGCCCAACCTCGACAGCCGGTTGTTCGAGTCGCCGCAGCTCAAGCGCGAGACGCTGGACAAGCTGGTGCGCGAACGCGTGCTGCTGGCCGCGGCCGCGAAGGAGCACCTGGCGCCCGACAGCGAACGCCTGCTGCGCCTGTTCCGCGCCGACCCGCAGTTCGCTTCGCTGCGCAACCCGGACAACAGCGTCAACCGCGACGCGGTGGCGGCACTGGGCATGAGCGTCGAGATGTTCGAGGCGCAGATCCGCCAGAACTACGCGATGCAGCAGGTGCTGAGCGGCCCGGCGCAGAGCGCCTTCGCGCCGCCTTCGGCCGCCGCCCCTTCGCTGGACGCGATGCTGCAGCGGCGCGAAGTGCAGGTGCAGCGATTCGAGACCGCCGCCTACAAGGCCAAGGTCAACCCGAGCGACGCCGACCTGGAGGCCTTCTACAAGAAGCACGAGTCCGACTTCCGCGCCCCCGAGCAGGCCTCGATCGAGTTCGTCACGCTTACGCTGGACAGCCTGATGAAGGGCATCACGGTGCCGCAGGACGAGCTGCGCAAGTACTACGACGAGAACGCCAGCCGCTACGCGGTGGCCGAGGAGCGCCGCGCCAGCCACATCCTGATCAAGGTCGACCCCGACGCGAAGGCGGCCGACCGCGAGGCGGCGAAGAAGAAGGCCGACGAACTGCTCGCGCAGCTGCGCCAGAACCCGGGCCAGTTCGCCGAGCTGGCGAAGAAGAACTCGCAGGACCCGGGCTCGGCGGCCAAGGGCGGCGACCTCGACTTCTTCGGACGCGGCATGATGGTCAAGCCCTTCGAGGACGCCGTCTTCGCGATGAAGCCGGGCGAGATCAGCAACCCGGTGCTCACCGACTTCGGCTATCACATCATCACGCTCACTGGCGTGCGCGGCGGCGACCGGAAGCCGTTCGAGAGCGTGCGCGCCGAGATCGAGACCGAGGTCAAGCGCTCGATGGCGCAGAAGAAGTACGCCGAGGCGGCCGAGCAGTTCACCAACACCGTCTACGAGCAGTCCGACAGCCTGCAGCCGGTGATCGACAAGCTCAAGCTCGAGAAGATGACCGCCACCGTGACGCGCACGCCGGCGCCGGGCGCGGCCGGCGCGCTGGGCTCGGCCAAGTTCCTGGAAGCGCTGTTCGGCAACGACGCGGTGAAGAACAAGCGCAACACCGACGCCGTCGAGATCGGGCCCAACCAGCTCGCGTCCGGCCGCATCGTCAAGTACGAGCCGGCGCGCACGCGCGCCTTCGCGGAAGTGAAGGACAGCGTGCGCGAACGCGTCGTCGCCGAGCAGGCCGCGGCGCTGGCGCGCCAGGAAGGTGCCAAGCGCCTGGCCGAGCTGCAGAAGTCGCCCGCCGAGACGCTGCCGACCACGCTGACCGTGTCGCGCATGCAGCCGCAGGGCCTGCCGCGCGAGGCGCTGGAGGCGGTGCTCAAGGCCGACGCGGCCAAGCTGCCGGTGGTGCTGGGGCAGGACATCGGCGAGCCGGGTTACCTGGTGCTTCGCGTCACCCAGGTGCTGGCGCGCGAGACGCCGCCCGGCGGCGACGCGCCGCTACTGCAGCAGTATTCGCAGGCCTGGGCGGCGGCCGAGTCGCAGGCCTACCTGGCGTCGCTGAAGAAGCGCTTCAAGGCCGAGGTGAAGGACTCGGCGCTCGCGGCCGCCACGGCCGCCTCGGCGCCGGCGCCCTGAGCGCCTTCGCTATACTTCAGTCTTCTTCTCAGCGGTGGCTGTAGCTCAGTTGGTAGAGTCCCAGATTGTGATTCTGGTCGTCGTGGGTTCGAGTCCCATCAGCCACCCCATCCCAGCGTTTCATCAGGTCCCATGCCGGACCGAACTTCCCGCTAAATCAACGACTTAGACAGTCGCTTGAGTCAGGAAGGCTCCTGCCGTCTCACGGCAGCGCAGCGAAGTTGGGGGAACATCTGGGGGAACAAATGGCGTGTTCGTAGCCATTTGACGTTTTGTTCCCCCATGCTCACCGACAAGCAGTGCAAGAACGCGAGTTGCGACGCGGGTAGGCCCCGCGTGCGCCTGGCCGATTCCGGCGGTCTGTACCTGGAGGTCTCGCCCTCTGGGTCCAAGCGCTGGTTCTGGAAGTACCGCTTCGACGGGAAGGAGAAGCGCCTTGCCCTCGGGGGCTATCCAGATCTGGGTCTGAAGGAGGCCAGAGTCGCACGTGATGATGCGCGCAAGCAACATCAGTCGGGCGCAGATCCGGTGCTCACGCGGCAGGTGGAGCGCCTCAGTTCCCGATTCGACGCCAACGCCAGCTTCGAGGTGACCGCGCGCGAGTTCCACGCGACCAAGAAGGTCGGCTGGAGCGATCACTACGCCAAGCGCTGGATGGAGCGCCTCGAGAAGGACATCTTCCCCTGGCTGGGCAAGCTTCCGCTTTCCCAGATCGGCGCACCGATGCTGCTGCAGACGCTGCGGCGCGTCGAGGCACGTGGCACGCGCGAACTGCCTCACTCTCTGCTGGAAGCCTGCGGGCAGGTGTTTCGATACGGCGTTGCCACCGGACGTTGTGAGCGCAGCCCCGCTTCGGATCTGCGCGGCGCACTGAAGCCGGTGCTGACGAGGCACGTCTCGGCGATCGTCGAACCGGATCAGGTCGGCGACTTGATGCGCGCGATCGACGGCTACCACGGTCACCCCGTCACCCGGGCGGCACTGTTTCTGTCGGCACTTCTCTTCCAGCGGCCAGGGAACATCCGGCAGATGGAGTGGGCCGAGCTGGATCTCGAGGGAAGGATGTGGGCGATACCCTCCGCCAAGATGAAGCGGACGAAGCGGGAGAAGATCAACGGAAGACCGCATCTGGTTCCGCTCGCCAGCCAGGCTGTAGACGCTCTGAAGGACCTGATGCCGCTGACCGGCCGAGGGCGATACGTGTTTCCGTCCCTGATCAGTGCCAAGCGGCCGATGAGCGAGAACACGGTGCGTGTTGCCCTGCGCCGGTTGGGCTTCGACAACGAGACGATGACTCCCCATGGATTCCGGGCGATGGCCCGTACCGTGATGGTGGAGCGGCTCAACGTGGCGCCGGACGTGATCGAGGCCCAGCTGGCACATGGGAAGTCCGGCCCGCTGGGAGCTGCCTACGACAGGGCGGAGTTCATCGAACAGCGGCGCGACATGATGAGTGCCTGGGCCGACTACCTGGACTCCTTGAAGAACTGCCGCACTCCGGGGCAGCGTCCCGCTGTGCCCTGCAAGCCCACGCGGGAGAGCGCAATG
>CAYVXO010000267.1:0-7216 GCA_964454485.1 uncultured Rubrivivax sp. | reverse complement strand
AAGCGTGTGGGGGTTAACAGCCCCCCGCGGGTTCGAATCCCGCTCCCTCCGCCACGGCTGGACAGCCGAAGCCGGTATGCGTCGGCCCTCGCCCGCACCGGCTCACAGGAGGAACGACCATGACGGTGTGCCCGATCGCGATCGTCGCGGGTTGCCAGAAGTGCCCCGCCTATTCGGTGTGTCCGCTCAAGACCGTGCTCGGCGACGCGCCCAAGCCGGGGGCGGAGAAGCCGGCCGAGACCTCGAAGAAGAAGTCCTGAGCGCTCAGTTGCCCGGCGTGCGCCGGCGCTGCAGCGCGTCTTCGTAGAGATCCAGGTACTGGCGCGCCGGTCCGTCCCAGGACAGCGGCTGCGCCATCGCGCGCTCCACCATCGCCTGCCAGCGTGGCGGCTGCCGGCGCGCTTCCAGCGCGCGCAGCACGCAGCGTTCGAAGGCCGCCGGCGTGGCCACGTCGAAGACGAAGCCGGTGGCATCGTCGGCCACGGTGTCGGCCAGCCCGCCCACGCGCCGCACCACCGGCAGCGTGCCGTAGCGCAGCCCGTACATCTGCGTCAGGCCGCAGGGCTCGAAGCGAGAGGGCACGGCGATGACGTCGGCCCCCGCCACCAGCCGGTGCGCACGCGCCTCGTCGTAGCCGATGCAGACCTGCACCCGCCCCGGGTGCGCCTGCTGGGCCATCCGGAAGGCGGTCTCGAGCGCCGGCTCGCCGGTGCCCTGCACTGCGAACTGCACGCCCTGGCGCACCAGTTCCGGCAGCGCCGCGAGCACCAGGTCCAGCCCTTTCTGCGACGTGAGCCGGCTCACCACCGTGAGCAGCAGGGCGTCGTCGTCGTGGTCCAGCTTCAGCTCGGATTGCAGCGCACGGCGGCAGTCGCGCTTGCCGTCCGGGCGCTCGGCGTCATAGCGGGTGGCGATGGCGGGGTCGGCGGCCGGGTCCCAGATGGCGGTGTCGATGCCGTTGAGGATGCCGCTGACCTGCGCGCCGCGGCCGCGGATCACGCCGTCCAGCCCGCAGCCGAATTCGTGGGTGGCGATCTCGTGCGCGTAGTTCGGGCTCACGGTGGTCACGCGGTCGGCGAACATCAGCCCGGCCTTCATGAAGCTCAGCTGGCCGTGGAACTCCAGGCCGGCGGGCGACATGAGGCGCGAGGCCAGGCCCAGCAACGCCCAGTCGTGCATCGCGAACAGGCCCTGGAAGGCCAGGTTGTGGATCGTGAAGACGCTGGCGGCGCGCGTGGGCAGGTGCTCGGCGATGTAGGCGCAGGCGAGCGCGGCGTGCCAGTCGTGCGCGTGCACCACGTCGGGGGTCCATTGCGGGTCGGCGTCTTCGGCCGCCAGGTGCGCCGCCACCCAGCCCAGCAACGCGAAGCGCTGCAGGTTGTCGGGCCATTCCTCGCCGCCGCTGTCCTGGTAGGGGCTGCCGTCGCGGCGGTACAGGTAGGGCGCGTCGATCACGTAGACCGGCAGGTGGCTGCCCGGCATGCTGGCCAGCAGCAGCCGCACGCGCAGCGCGCCGAAACAGGCGCCGATCTCGGCCACCGTGCGTGCGCCCTGCACCGCTTCCAGCACCGGCGGCAGGCCGGGCAGCAGCAGGCGCACGTCGGCGCCCTGCGCCGCCAGCGCCACCGGCAGCGCGGCCACCACGTCGGCCAGGCCGCCGGTCTTGACGAGCGGGAAGACCTCGGCCGCGACGTGCAGGACCTTCACGCCAGCTTGCGCAGCATCTCGCGCGTGACCAGCGTGATGCCCGACTCGGTGCGGTGGAAGCGTGCGGCATCGGCGGCGGCGTCCTCGCCGATCACCATGCCGTCGGGGATGAGGCAGTCGCGGTCGAGCACCGCGCGCGTGATGCGCGCGTGGCGGCCGATCTGCACGCCCGGCAGCACCACCGACCAGTTGACCTTGGCGTGCGAATGCACGCGCACCTGCGAGAACAGCACCGAGCGGAACACCGCGCCGCTGACGATGCAGCCGCCGGAGACGAGCGACTCGATCGCCAGCCCGCGCCGGTCTTCGGCGTTGTGCACGAACTTGGCCGGCGGCAGTTGCGGCTGGTAGGTCCAGATCGGCCAGCCGGTGTCGTAGAGGTTGAGCAGCGGGTCGGTGGCCGTGAGGTCGATGTTGGCGTCCCAGTAGGCGTCGATCGTGCCGACGTCGCGCCAATAGGGCTCGGCGCCGGGCTTGCTGCCGACGCAGCTGAGCTCGAACGGATGCGCCGAAGCCTGGCCGGCGCGGACCATCTTGGGGATGATGTCCTTGCCGAAGTCGTGGCTCGAGTTGGGGTCGGCCATGTCGCGTTCCAGCTCGCGGTAGAGGTGGCGCGCGTTGAACACGTAGATGCCCATGCTGGCGAGCGAACGGCCCGGCTTGCCCGGCATCGGCGGCGGGTCGGCGGGCTTCTCCACGAAGTCGATGATGCGGCGCTGTTCGTCGATGGCCATCACGCCGAAGGCGCGTGCCTCCTCGCGCGGCACCTCGATGCAGCCGACCGTGCACTCGCGCCCCAGCGCCACGTGGTCGGCCAGCATCTGGGCGTAGTTCATCTTGTAGATGTGGTCGCCGGCCAGCACGACCACGTACTCGGCACGGTAGGCGGCCAGGATGTCCTGGTTCTGGTAGACGGCATCGGCGGTGCCGCGGTACCAGCTTTCCTCGTCGACGCGCTGCTGCGCCGGCAGCAGGTCGACGAACTCGTTCATCTCGCTCTTCAGGAAGGCCCAGCCGCGCTGCAGGTGGCGCATCAGGCTGTGGCTCTTGTACTGCGTGATGACGCCGATGCGGCGGATGCCGGAGTTCAGGCAGTTCGACAGCGCGAAGTCGATGATGCGGAACTTGCCGCCGAAGTAGACCGCCGGCTTGGCGCGGCGGTCGGTCAGGTTCTTCAGGCGGCTGCCGCGGCCGCCGGCCAGCACCAGCGCCACCGAGCGTTTGGGCAGATCGAGGCTGAGTGCCAGTTCTTCCGGCTTCATGGGGCGTTCTCCTTCTTCGTTGTCGTGGCCGGCCGCAGCACGGACGCGCCCCGATGATCGGTCATTTCGGCATGGCCGCAACAAGCCCGCGCAACCGCGCAAGCCTGAAGTCGCTGTTGTTTCGCCGTACTTCAGCGTAACGCCGAGGCGCCGCGCACACCCTGATGCGGCTCACGCCCTGCGACGGCGCATGGAGCCGCTGTCACTACGCGGAAAACACGCGTAACCCGCGGCCGCAGGCCCCTCGCACGGGCTCGAAAATGGCGTTCCGCCCTCGGTTGACGCCTCATGGGCAGGCATGGACACTGCGCACCCGCCGCAAGGCCGCGGCGCCACGAGCGCCGACGAATGAACCAAGGATTCCCGTGGACAGAAACTCGCCCTCCTCCCTGATCAGCGCCGTCGACACCCACCTGCTCGAGACGGTCGGCGTCGCGCCGGCCCAGGCCACGCCCACCGAGCTGATGCAGGCGGTCGCGCAGGTCGCGCGCGAGCAGCTCTCGCGGCGCTGGGTGGCCACGCAGCGGCGCGAGCAGGACGAGAAGGCGCGCCGCGTCTACTACCTCTCGATGGAGTTCCTGATCGGGCGCACGCTCGGGAACGCGCTGGCCGCGCTGGGCCTGACCGAAGGTGCGGCGCAGGCGGTGGCGCAGCACGCGCAGAAGCTCGAAGAGGTGGCCGAGCGCGAGCCCGATGCCGCGCTCGGCAACGGCGGCCTGGGCCGGCTGGCGGCCTGCTTCCTCGACTCGATGGCCACGCTGGGCCTGCCCTCCTTCGGCTACGGCATCCGCTACGAGTACGGCATGTTCGCGCAGAGCATCCAGCAGGGTTGCCAGGTCGAGTACCCCGACCCCTGGCTGGCCGACGGCACGCCCTGGGAGTTTCCGCGCACCGGCATCGGCTACCCGGTGCGCTTCGGCGGCTGGGTAGAGCACCAGGGCGGCAAGGCGGTGTGGCGCCACGCCGGCGAGGTGGCCGCCAAGGCCTACGACATGGTGGTGCCCGGCCACGGCACGAGCAAGGTGAGCACGCTGCGGCTGTGGAAGGCGGTGGCGCCGGCGCACATCGACCTGCACGCCTTCAACACCGGCGACTACGCGCGCGCCGCCGGCGTCAAGAACGAGTACGAGAACATCTCCTGGGTGCTGTACCCGAACGACAGCACGCCCGCCGGCCGCGAGCTGCGGCTGCGCCAGGAGTACTTCTTCACCAGCGCTTCGATCCAGGACATCCTGGCGCGCCACCTCGCCGAGCACGGCAGCCTGGGCGCGCTCGCCGACCACGTTGCGATCCACCTCAACGACACCCACCCGGCGATCGGCGTCGCCGAGCTGATGCGGCTGCTGATCGACGAGCACCGCATCCCCTGGGCCGAGGCCTGGGCGACCACCCGGCGCATCTTCAGCTACACCAACCACACGCTGATGCCGGAGGCGCTGGAGACCTGGCCGGTGGCGCTGCTGCAGCACGTGCTGCCGCGCCACCTGGAGATCATCTTCCGCATCAACCACGAGTTCCTGGCCGAGGCGGCGCGCCTGAAGCCGGGCGACGACGGCTTCCTGCGCCGGCTCTCGCTGGTGGAGGAATCGGGCGAGCGGCGCGTGCGCATGGCGCACCTGTCCATCGTCGGCAGCCACAAGGTCAACGGCGTCTCGGCGCTGCACTCGGACCTGCTGGTGAAGACCATCTTCGCCGACTTCGCCGCGCTGTGGCCCGATCGCTTCACCAACATGACCAACGGCGTGACGCCGCGGCGCTGGCTGGCGCAGGCCAATCCGGCGCTGGCCTCGCTGATCGACAGCCGCATCGGCCGCGAATGGCGGCTCGACCTGGGCCGCCTCGCCGGCCTGGCGCCGCTGGCCGCCGACGCCGGCTTCCGCGCCGCCTTCACCGCCGCCAAGCGCAGCAACAAGGAGCGCCTGGCGGCGCACATCCGCCAGTCCACCGGCCTGCAGGTGGACCCGGCCAGCCTGTTCGACGTGCAGGTCAAGCGCATCCACGAATACAAGCGCCAGCTGCTCAACGTGTTGCACCTGGTGGCGCGCTACCAGGCCATCCTCGCGCACCCGAATGCGGGCTGGGTGCCGCGCACGGCGATCTTCGCCGGCAAGGCGGCCTCGTCCTACGCGGCGGCGAAATCCATCATCCGCCTGATCCACGACGTGGGCAGCGTGATCAACAACGATGCGCGCGTGGCCGGGCTGCTGAAGGTGGTGTTCGTGCCCAACTACGGCGTCTCGGTGGCCGAGGTCATCATGCCGGGCGCCGACCTCTCCGAGCAGATCTCCACCGCCGGCACCGAGGCCTCGGGCACCGGCAACATGAAGCTGGCGCTGAACGGCGCGCTCACGATCGGCACCGACGACGGCGCCAACATCGAGATCCGCCAGCAGGTGGGCGACGACAACATCTTCATCTTCGGCTTGAAGGCGGCCGAGGTCGCGGCCCAGCGCGCCGCCGGCTACCAGCCGCTGCGGATGTACGAAGGCAACCCGAAGCTCAAGGCGGTGCTGGACGCCATCGCCGGCGGTACCTTCAGCGCCGACGAGCCGGCGCGCTACCGCGGCCTGGTCGACTCGCTGCTGTGGGGCGGCGACCACTACCTGCTGCTGGCCGACTTCGAAAGCTACCTCGCCGCCCAGGCGCGCGTCGACGCCCTCTTCCGCGACCCCGACGCCTGGGCCCGCAAGGCGATCGCCAACGTGGCCGGCATGGGCGTGTTCTCGTCCGACCGCACGATCCGCGAATACGCGCGCGAGGTCTGGAACCTCGTGCCGCAGCGCTGATGCTCACCGACGCCGACGTCGAGGCCCTGCGCCAGGGCCGCCACGGCGACCCCTTCGGCGTGCTGGGGCCGCACCGCGACGCCGACGGCCAGCGCTGGATCGGCGCCTTCGTGCCCGGCGCCACCGAACTGCGCGCGCTCGCGCCTTCGGGTCGCTCGATCGGCACTTTCGAATGCCGGCACGCCGACGGCGTGTTCGAACGCACCGTCGCGCGCGGCGGCCCCTACCGCCTGCAGGCCACCTGGCCCGACGGCAGCCGCAGCGTCTTCGAGGACCCCTACCGCTTCGGCACCGTGCTCGGCGAGATGGACGCCTGGCTGCTCGGCGAAGGTTCGCACCTGCGCCCCTACGAGGTGCTGGGCGCCGCCCCGCGCGAGATGGAAGGCGTCGCCGGCACCGCCTTCGCGGTGTGGGCGCCGAACGCCTCGCGCTGCAGCGTGGTGGGCGACTTCAACCAGTGGGACGGGCGCCGCCACCCGATGCGGCTGCGCCGCGAGTGCGGCGTGTGGGAGCTCTTCCTGCCCGGCGTCGCCGAAGGCACGCGCTACAAGTTCGAGCTGCTCGACGCGCAGGGCCGGCTGCTGCCGCAGAAGGCCGACCCCTACGCGCGCCGCGCCGAACTGCGGCCTGCCACCGCCAGCATCGTGGCGGCCACGCCGCCGGTGGTGCCGGCCTCCGACGCCCGGCAGCGCGCCAACGCCTTCGACGCGCCGGTCAGCATCTACGAAGTGCACCTGGGCAGCTGGCGCCGCAAGCCCGAAGAACACGACCGCTGGCTGAACTGGGACGAGCTCGCCGCCGAACTCGTGCCCTACGCCGCCGAGATGGGCTTCACCCACCTGGAGCTGCTGCCGGTGAGCGAACACCCGTTCGACGGCAGCTGGGGCTACCAGACGCTGGGCCTGTTCGCGCCCACCGCCCGCTTCGGCGACCCGGCCGGCTTCCGCCGCTTCGTCGACCGGGCGCATGCCGCCGGCCTGGGCGTGCTGGTCGACTGGGTGCCGGCGCACTTCCCCACCGACGAATGGGGGCTGGCGCGCTTCGACGGCACCCACCTCTACGAGTACGCCGACCCGCGCGAGGGCTTCCACAACGACTGGAACACGCTCATCTACAACTTCGGCCGCACCGAGGTCCGCAATTTCCTGGTCGGCAATGCGCTGTACTGGCTGGAACGCTACGGCGTCGACGGCCTGCGCGTCGACGCGGTGGCCTCCATGCTGTACCGCGACTACAGCCGCAAGGCCGGCGAGTGGATCCCGAACGTGCACGGCGGGCGCGAGAACCTGGAGGCGATCGCCTTCCTCAAGCGCGTCAACGAGGTCGTCGGCGCCGAGCGCCCCCAGGCCGTCACGCTGGCCGAGGAGTCGACTGCGTTCCCCGCCGTGAGCCGCCCCACCTGGAGCGGCGGCCTGGGCTTCCACTACAAGTGGAACATGGGCTGGATGCACGACACGCTGC
>CAYVXO010000266.1:0-7350 GCA_964454485.1 uncultured Rubrivivax sp. | reverse complement strand
GGCGGCGTCCTGGCCGGCCAGCAGGGCCGGGTCGAGGCCCAGGCCCGCGGCGAGTGCGGCCAGCAGGGCGTCCAATTCGGCCGGAGCCGGGGCCGCCGGAGCCGCGGCCACCGGGGCCGGCGCGGCCAGCGGCTCGAGCGGCGTCGGACGGGTGCTCGGGCGGACCATGGTCACCATGTCGGCGCCCGACTCCTCGGCCGTCGGCACCGGCTCGCCGGCGCGCATGCGGAACACCGCCTTGGCCCGCCGCGACGCGGCCGGCGGCAGCGCGGGCGGCTCCAGCGCCACGTCCACCACCACCGGCGGCTCGACGGGCGGGCCGTCGGGCAGCACCTCGATGCGGTAGGGCCCCACCTCGAACAGGTCGCCCGGGTTGAGCGCATGGTCGTGGCTCATGCGCGTGTTGGCGCCGTTGACGTAGGTGCCGTTGGTGGAGATGTCGCGCAGCATCGCCCAGCCTTCGCCGACCACCACCTCGCAGTGGCGCGCCGAAAGCGCGAGCGTCTTGTCCGGCAGGTGCCATTCGGCCCGCGGGTCGCGGCCCAGCACCACCTTGCAGGGCGGGGCAGGCAGGCGGAATTCCGTCGCCGCCCCCGCGGCCGACTCGTGACCGCCGACGATCTTCAGCTTGAACATGGCCAAGGGGGCATGTTGCGCCGCAGCGCCGCGGCGCGACATCCCCAGTTCGACAGGTGCCGGCCGGCTACATCACCCGCCCGAACCACCAGAGCGACAGCGCCGCCGCCAGCAGCGCCAGCAGCGCGCCGGCGCCGGCGAAGAGGGCGGTGATCTCGGTTTCCTTGCGCTCGACCACGATGCGCGAGGACAGCGACTGGTAGACCTTCTTCAGGTCTTCCGCGGTGCCGGCGTAGAAGTACTCGCCGTGGGTGAGCAGCGAGATGTTCTTCAGCGTCTCCTCGTCGAGCTTGACGCGCATGCTCCAGCCTTCGAAACCGATCACCTCGCCCTGGGTGGTGCCGACGCCCACGGTGTAGACGCGCACGCCGCGCTCGGCGGCCATCTTGGCGGCGTCCAGCGGGTCTGGGCCGGTGGTGCGCTGGCCGTCGGTCAGCATGATGATGGCCGCCGAGTTGTACGAGCCCGGCTCCACCGGCTTGAAGTCGTCCTTCTTCGGCTCCTTGTCGCCCAGCATGCGCGGCATGTTTCGCTGGCCGGTGATGTTCTGGATCTCGATGCCGGCATCGGGGAACAGCGTGGCCAGCGAGAGGATGATGCCGCTGCCGGTGGCGGTGCCGCGCTGGAGCTGGAAGCGGTCGATCGCGGCGACCACGTCGTCGCGGCTGAAGGTGGGCGCCTGCACGACGGCGGCGGTGCCGGCGAACGAGACCACGCCCACGCGCACCTCGCGCGGCAGGTCGACGAGGAAGGCCTTCGCCGCTTCCTGGGAAGCGACCAGCCGGTTCGGCTTGACGTCTTCGGCGCGCATGCTGCCGGAGACGTCCATCGCCAGCATGATGGTGCGCTCGGCCATCGGCAGCGTGATCATCGCCGTCGGCCGCGAGAGCGAGAACAGCAGCGTGCCCAGCGCCAGCAGCAGCAGCAGCGGCGGCACGTGGCGGCGCCAGCCCGGGCCCTTGCCCAGCGCCTGCTTCGCGATCGCCACGGTGGCGAGCTTGACGGTGGCCTTCTTGCGCCGGCGCAGGATCCAGAAGTACAGCGCCACTACCGCCGGCAGCGCCAGCATCACCCAGAGCAGGTGCGGCCAGAAGAAGTTCATGACAGCAGTTCGGCCGAATGTCCCAGGTGCGCGGCGACGCGCGGCGAAGACTTCAGCCGCGCGCGCCGCCGCCGCAGGTCGGCGAATCGCAGCAGCGAGTCGAGCAGGTCGTCGTCGGTGGCCAGCTCCAGCGTGTCGACGCCGGCCGAGGCCAGCGCGGCGCGCAGCGCGGCTTCCTCGCGTTCGGCGATCTCGGCATAGCGCTGGCGGAAGCCGGGGTCGGCGGCGTCCACCAGCAGCTGTTCGCCGGTCTCGGCGTCTTCCACGGTGACCAGGCCCACGTCGGGCAGCGCCATCTCGGCGGCGTCGTACAGGCGCACCGCCACCACCTCGTGGCGGCGTGCCAGGCGGGCCAGCGCCGCGTCCCAGCCGGGCGCGCTGATGAAGTCGGAGACGACGAAGACCAGCGAACGCCGCCGCACCACGCCGGCGGTGGCCTGCAGCAGGTCGGCGAGCGCGGTGCCGCGGGGCTCGCGCCGGCGTTGCTGCTTCATGCGCGCCAGCAGCGTCAGCACGTGCAGGCGGCTGGCGCCCGGCATCAGCACGTCTTCGACGTCGCGGCCGCCGAAGAAGAGCGCGCCCACCCGGTTGCCGTGGCGCGAGAACACGCGCGCCAGCGCGCCCACGAAGCCGGAGGAGACCGCCATCTTGGTGGTCTCGCCGCTGCCGAAGTCCAGGCTGCCGGAGAGGTCGAGCGCGAACCACACCGTGAGGTCGCGGTCCTCGAGGAACTGGCGCACGTAGGGCGTCTGCAGCCGCGCGGTGACGTTCCAGTCGATGTGGCGCACGTCGTCGTGCAGCTGGTATTCGCGCAGGTCGGCCAGGTCGACGCCGCCGCCGCGCAGCAGCGTGCGGTAGTCGCCCTGCAGCAGGCCGTCGAGCCGGCGCAGCACCGTCCAGTCCAGGCGCTGCAGCAGGGCGTCGGCCGACTCAGCCATGCGCGCCCCCGTCGAAGCGGGCGTGCGCCATCGGCTTCTCGGGCGGGGCGATGCGCTTCATCACCTTGGCCACCAGCGCGTCGGCCGAGAGCCCTTCGGCCAGCGCCTCGTAGCTCAGCACCAGGCGGTGGCGCATCACGTCGGCCACCATGTCGGACACGTCCTCCGGCAGCGCGTAGCGCCGGCCGCGCAGCATGGCGAGCGCCTTCGCGCCTTCTATCATGCCGATGGTGGCGCGCGGGCTGGCGCCGTAGGTGAGGTACTTCGCCAGGTCGGGCAGCTCGTACCTGGCCGGCTGGCGCGTCGCGCTCACCAGCTTCACCGCGTACTGGATCAGCGAAGGGTCGACGTAGACGGCGCGGCACTCGCGCTGCAGGCTGCTCAGCTGGAAGGTGTCGGCGACGGCGTCGATCTCGACCGGCGCGCCCGTCACGCGCTGGGCAATGACGAACTCCTCCTCCTCGGTCGGGTAGTCGACCAGCACCTTCATCATGAAGCGGTCGACCTGCGCCTCGGGCAGCGGGTAGGTGCCCTCGGTCTCGATCGGGTTCTGCGTCGCCATCACGAGGAAGGGCTCGGGCACCTTGTGCGACACGCCGGCGATGGTCACCTGGCGTTCCTGCATCACCTCGAGCAGCGCGCTCTGCACCTTGGCCGGCGCGCGGTTGATCTCGTCGGCCAGCAGCAGGTTGGCGAACACGGGCCCCAGGCTGGTGCCGAACTCGCCCGTCTTCTGGTTGTAAACGCGCGTGCCCACCAGGTCGGCCGGCACCAGGTCGGGCGTGAACTGGATGCGCTTGAAGCTGCCGCGCACCGCGCGCGCCAGCGTCTTCACCGTCAGCGTCTTGGCCAGCCCGGGCACGCCTTCGACGAGCAGGTGGCCCTGGGCCAGCATCGCGACCAGCACGCGCTCGAGGAAGCGGTCCTGGCCGACGACGACGCGCTTGACCTCGTAGAGCACGCGCTCCATCAGCGTCGCGGTGGATTCGGGGCTGGCTTGCATCGGGTTCCTTGTCTCAGAAGGGCGGCATGCCCGCCGCTTGCGCCGCGTTCTCGATCGGCACCGCGAACCCGATGCCGATGAAGGTGCGCTGCTCCGACGGGTTGAGGATCGCGGTGACGATGCCCACCACGTGGCCGTCCATCGTGACGAGCGGGCCGCCGCTGTTGCCGGGGTTGGCGGCGGCGTCGAACTGGATCAGGTTGGTGAGGCGCTTCTCGCCGCGTTCGGAGCGGAACTCGCGCTTCAGGCCGGAGACGATGCCCGAGCTCACCGAAGGCCCGATGCCGAACGGGTGGCCGACCGCGATGACCTCGTCGCCCGGCCGCAGGTCGGCGGTGCTGCGCATCACGGCGGCCTCGAGGTCGTCGGGCAGCGACATCGCCTTCAGCACCGCGAGGTCGTTCTCGGGCTGCGCGCCCACCATCACCGCTTCCGATTCGTGGCCGTTGGCGAAGGTGACGCGGATCTTCTTCGCGCCCGAGACCACGTGCAGGTTGGTCAGGATGGTGCCGTTGTCGACGATCACGACGCCGGTGCCCAGGCTGCGCTCCATCGCGCGCTGCTCGGGGTTGCTCTCGCCGTTGTCGTTCTCGTCCATCAGGCCGACCACGCGCACCACCGAGGGGATGATGGCCTCGTAGGCCTTGGCCGCGGCCGAGGGCAGCGGTTCCTTCTCGAGCGAGTGGCGCACCGCGGCGTCGATGTCGTCCTGCGTGATCGCGCGGTGGCGCGGCGCGGCCACGAAGAGCGCCGCCGACAGCACCAGCAGCAGCACCGAAGCCGACAGCGCCCAGACAGGCGCGCGGCGACTCGAAAGCCAACGCCGCAGGCTGCCCGGCGGGGGCGGCGCGGCCGGCGCGGGTTCGGGCGCCGGCGGCGGTGCGCGGCGTGTCCGGCTGTACAGAGGAGCCTGCTTCATCGTCTGGAGCTTCCTGCGCCACGCACGGAAATACGGTACCACGACGCCTGGGCGGGTGCACGACCTGCGCCATGATCGCGGGGTGTGGACCGACACCCACTGCCACCTGGACGCCCCGGAATTCGACGCCGACCGCGACGCCGTGGCCGCGCGGGCCCGCGCCGCCGGCGTGTCCACCCTCGTACTGCCGGCGGTGGAGGTGGCCCACTTCGACACGGTGCGCGACCTGGCCCACCGCCACGGTGCCGCCTACGCGCTGGGCATCCACCCGCTTTACGTGGAACGCGCGGCCGAATCCGACCTGGAACGGCTGCGCGCCGAGCTGGCCCGCCTTCGCGCCGACCCGCGCCTGGTGGCGGTGGGCGAGATCGGGCTGGACCACTTCGTGCCGGGGCTCGACCGCGAACGCCAGCAGCGTTTCTACGTGGAGCAGCTGAAGATCGCGCGCGACGCCGGCCTGCCCGTGATCCTGCACGTGCGCCGCTCGGCCGACGCGCTGCTGGCGGGGCTGAACCGGGTGCCGGTGGAAGGCGGCATCGCCCACGCCTTCAACGGCAGCGCCGACCAGGCGCGGCGCTTCGTCGAGCGCGGTTTCCGGCTCGGCTTCGGCGGCGCCATGACCTTCGAGCGCGCGCTCCAGATCCGCGAACTGGCGCGCACCCTGCCGGCCGAAGCGCTGGTGCTGGAGACCGACGCCCCCGACATCCCGCCGCAGTGGCTGTACCGCACCGCGGCCGAGCGCGCCGCCGGCGCTACCAGCCGCAACGAACCGGCCGAGCTGCCGCGCATCGGCGCCGTGCTGGCCGAGTTGCGCGGCTGGACGCCGGAGCACACCGCCGCCGTCACCGCCGCCAACGCACGCGCCGCGCTGCCGCGGCTGGCGGCGCTGGAGGTGCCGGCTTGACGCTGCTGGAGGGCCTGCCGCCGGTGCTGGGGCGCGAGACGCGGCTGGTGGTGCTGGGCAGCTTCCCCGGCGTGGCCTCGCTCGCCGCCGGCCAGTACTACGCCCACCCGCGCAACCAGTTCTGGCCCATCCTCTCGGCGATCTGGGGCGTCGACCTCGTGGCCATGCCCTACCGCCACCGGCTGGCGGAAGTGAAGCGCCGGGGCCTGGGCCTGTGGGACGTCTACGCGCGCTGCCGGCGCGAAGGCAGCCTCGACCAGTCGATCGAGGACGCGCAGTACAAC
This sequence comes from uncultured Rubrivivax sp., assembly GCA_964454485.1. GTDB lineage: Bacteria > Pseudomonadota > Gammaproteobacteria > Burkholderiales > Burkholderiaceae_C > Rubrivivax. The sequence goes on along the minus strand of CAYVXO010000266.1, from coordinate 1,564 downwards.
GACTTCGCCAGCCTCGCCCGGCGCGCGCCGCGGCTGCAGGCGGTGGCCCACAACGGCGGCGAGTCGGCGCGCGCGATGCGCCACACCGCCGCCTTCGGCTGGGCGGTGATCCGCCTGCCCAGCACCAGCCCGGCGAACGCCAGCTGGTCCTTCGAACGCAAACTCGTCGCCTGGCGCGAAGCCTTCGCGGCGCATGGCATTGCATGAACCTTCCCGAAGCGACGATCAGCGAATCCGACGGCGTGCGCTACCTGCACCTGGCCAGCATCTGGGTGCAGGGCGCGATGCGCATCCGCAAACCGCAGGCGGTGGAGCTGGCCTACGTGCAGCGCATGCTGGCCAGCCTGCTCTGGCTGGACCCGGCCACGCTGGGCCAGGGCCGCGCGCTGCAGCTGGGGCTGGGCGCCGGCGCCATCACGCGCTTCACGCACAAGGCGCTGGGCATGCCCACCACCGTGGTCGAGCTCAATCCGCAGGTTGTGGAGGTCAACCGCCACTGGTTCCACCTGCCGGCCGAGGTCCAGGTGGTGCTGGCCGACGCCGGACCGTGGCTGCACGAGGACGCCGAGCCGGGCTCCGTGCGCCTGCTGCACGTGGACCTGTACGACCAGGACGCCGCGGCGCCGGTGCTCGACAGCGAGGCCTTCTACGCCGACTGCCGCCGGGTGCTGGACGACGAGGGCGTCTTCAGCGTCAACCTGTTCGGCCGCCACGCCAGCTATGAAGCCAGCGCCGCGCGCATCGCGGCCGCCTTCGGCGCCGGGCGCGTGTGGAGCGTGCAGCCCACCCGCGAGGGCAACACCACGGTGATCGCAACCCGGCGCACGGCGTTACCTTCTCACGAGGAACTGGTGGCCCGGGCGGCTACGATCGACCGCCGCTTCGCCACCTTCGGCCTTTCGGCGCGCAAGTGGCCGCGCATGATCCGACCCCACCTCCCATGAAGACCAAGCACCCGCCCGGCCGCCTGGAGTGGCGCACGCTGCTCAACTGGCTGCGCGAGGACGGCTTCGTCACCCCCGAAGACGCCGAGCGCGTGGCGCGCCGCTTCGGCGCCGGCGCCACCAGCCTGCACGCGCTGGTGCGCCTGGGCGGCGCCGGGCTCGTGAAGGCCGGCACGCGCAAGTCGCTGGACACCGAGCTGCTCACCGAATGGCTGGCCGGGCGCGCGAAGCTGCCCTACCTGCGCATCGACCCGCTGCGTGCCGACGTCGGCCGCATCGCCGAGGTGATGAGCGCGGCCTACGCCGAGATGCGCCACGCGCTGCCGGTCAACGTGGGCGCGGCCGAGTTGGTGATCGCCACCAGCGAGCCCTTCGACACCGCCTGGGTGAGCGAGATCGAGGCCCACACGCGCAAGGGCGTGCGGCTGGTCGTCGCCAACCCGGAGGACGTGCGCCGCTACACGACCGAGTTCTATTCGCTCGCCAGGTCGGTGCGCGCGGCGGCCAAGTCGGGCGAGGTGTCGCCGGCGGCCAGCTTCGAGCAGCTGGTGGAGCTGGGCAAGACCAACAAGCAGCTCGACGCCAACGACCAGGGCGTGGTGCAGGTGGTCGACTGGCTG
>CAYVXO010000265.1:0-7357 GCA_964454485.1 uncultured Rubrivivax sp. | reverse complement strand
CGGCCCTTTGCCACGCGAAAGCCCCGGCACCTCGGGGCGCTTTCGCGATCAGTTGCGTGGCGACGGCCGTCGGCCCATTGACCAGGCGGAACCGGCGCCCTACCTTTGCGCCATGCAGCAGCTGGCCCTGCATCCAGACTCGGCAAGCCTTGGAGATTTCCTGAACTGATCCCCCGCGTGGGTGCCCGTGCAGGTCGCACAGGCACCCGTGGGGACGATCGAATCGCGGTGATGCACGCCCCACCGATGGGGGACACCCGTTGCGGTGTCGCTCCGTCGGGTGCCCCTGTGCATCGCCGTGCCGAGGACCGCGCAAGCGATCAGGCACGCCGGGGCATTCGCCTCAGGCCGGGCCTTCGAGGCAAGGGCTGCGACCCGGTGCCGAGCGCATCCGCTCGGGCGCCGTATCGACCGCGCCCTTGCCTCCCGGGCTCGTCCCGTTCTCGCCGATGTCCCCCCGATCGGACGCCGACACCGATCACCGCGCTCGCGCGCGCCACTGAACCCTGTCAGCCCTGGAGTTCCACGCCCCGCCCGCAAGGCGGCCGGGGCCACATCACCCAACCGTCACCCGCATGGGGGCCCACGCCCCCGCCACGGGGTGCACGTGGTCTCCCTTCCCATCCAAGGAGTCCACGATGCACAGCACCAACGCCTGCCGTCAGGCCGGCGCCCATGTCGGCTCGCCGCACACGGCAAGCGTCGACGCAAACCGAGCCCGACTCGGCTCGACGACGACCCCGTTCGTCGTCGACGCCCTGTTCGACATACCGACCGCCCTGGATCCTCAGGACGATCCCGGCGCAGACAGCGCCGACGGCGCCATCGGCGCACCGGGCAGCACCCGCGAGGAGTGGGTGGAGGAGTGGAGCGAGGACGACATCGTCCTGCTGCACTGGCGCCTGCTTCAGGAGATCCGGCACCTGGCCGACCCGGCCACGCCGCTGGAGGAGAAGCTCGACACCCTGCGCTGGGTGTTCACCGAACGCGAGAAGGACGGCCTGCCGTTCTCGTTCGTGAACTGCCTGCGCGTGGTCGGCTGCAGCCCGCTGTCGCCGATCCCGTACTGCGGACTCGTCGACGCCGAGGAGGTTCGCGAGCGCATCCGCCATGGGCTGCGGCCCTGGCTGCACGCGACGCTGGCCCGCTACCCCGGCTGGGTGCGCGAGGCCGTGGCGACCCACCCCGAATGGGTCGAGGCCCGGCTGACCCGCAATCCCCAGTGGATCAACGAGCAGCTCAAGCAGATGTCCGTGCAGGGCGACCTGTTCGCGTGATCACGCCCACCCCGGGCGCCGTGCCTCGGGCCGCGCCGACCGATCCGGTCAGGCCGCGGCGGCACGCGCCCATCCGTTCGAAGGAACTCACCATGCTCACGTTCAAGGAAGCCCTCTGCCTGCTGGCGATCGTCATCGCCTACGGCATCACCGGGCGCATGGACTACGAAGACGCCCTGCTGATGGAGCAAGTCCGGCCGCTGACCGGCGCCGACTGCATCCATCCGCTCGAAGGCGACGACACCCTCCCGGAAGGGGGACCCACCGGGCACCCGCCGGTGGTCCGCCCCATCGAGGGCGCCCGTCCGGAGGCGCCCTGCGTCCCGGACGCCGCGTCGGACCAGCCCATGCGGCTGACCCGGCACTGAGGGGAGCCGCCATGCACACCGATGCACGCCTGGTTCCCGGCCGCGTGCGCCTGCTGTCCGTGCAGGCGCCCGAGGACATCGAGTACCTCGTCAAGGAGAGCGAAGTGCTGACCGGTCGGTCCGGCCGCACCTTCGTCATCGCCGGCGCCGACCGGCTCGTCTACCGCGTCCACTGGCAGCCGCTCACCGAATCCGGTGGCCATGCCGCCGGGCCGGTGGTCGAGCGCCTCGGCCACCACGGCGAGGTCCTGAGTCGCCAGCACCTGCAGCTCTGGGAGTTCCTGGAGCACAGCCTCGTCGAGGCGCAGGCCGCCGGCCAGTTGTTCACCCCTCCGGTCCGCACGACGCCCTGATGGGCACCGATCCGCGCTGACCGGCCCACACACCCCGGCGGGTGCATCCCGCCAGGGGTGCTTCCGCCGGTTCTTCCCCCGATCGGGATGCCCCCGAAGGAGTCAACGATGAAGATCCAAGTCCGAATCAACGAAGAAGGTGCGCTGCGCAACCAGCGCCATGCCTTCAGCAACCGGTTCACCCTGGTGTCCGAGCTGCTACAGAACGCGCGCCGTGCCGGCGCGCGCCTGATCCGGATCGACCACGATCCGCAGGCACAGATCCTGACCGTGCAGGACGACGGCCACGGCCTGGACGACTTCCAGAAGCTGCTCAGCTTCCACGAGTCGGGCTGGGACGCCGACACCTGCACGCAGGAGCGCCCCTTCGGCGTCGGGTTCTCGAAGTGCCTTTACGCCGCCTCGCGCTGCGTGGTGGCCTCGGGCCGGCGCCGCGTCGACATCGACACCGCGGCCGCACTGGCCAAGGCACTGGTCGAGGTCGAGGAGTGCACAGAGGGTGACGCGGTGGCGGGTACCCGGGTCGAGCTGCACGGCGTCGACCTGCCGGACCTCGCACAGCGCGTCGAGGAACTGTGCGCCGGGTTTCCGGTGCCGGTGTGGTTCAACGGCGAGCCGCTCAAGCGCGCCATGGCCGAGGCCCACCTGGCCACCCAGGCCAGCGCCATCGGCGCCGTGCACCTCGCGGGCACGCGCGACGGCCGGTACACCCACGACACCTGGGTGTTCCTGCAGGGTTTCTGCGTGCTGCGGCCGGCCTGGTCCACACGCGAGGACGTGAACGTCGTGCACCTGGACTCGCGCCAGTTCATGGCGCGCCTGCCGGACCGCGACCGCCTGATCGACGAGGACGTGCAGCGCCAGCGCATCGACACCGAGCTGAAGGCCTGCTGGCGGCGCACGCTGGAGATCGCCAAGGCCGAGCTGCCGCCGCGCCACTTCATCGACACCTACTACGGCGTGATGCGCGGCTGGGGGCACCTCGACCTGCTGAACGACCTCGGCACCCTGCCGGCGGAGCTGTGCAGCCTGGTGTCGGGCTACCCGGTGCAGGTGGAGCATGGCGAGCGCCGCCATCTGACGCCGGTGCCGACCGCGCCCTCGCGCGAGGCCATCGAGTCGGGGGCCGTGCAGCTGGTGGCCCTGGACGACGTGGGCGACGACAACGCGCCGCGCTGGATGATGGCGCGCGCCCGCGGCTGGCTGGTGTTCGACTGGATCGGCGTGCATGCCGACCACTGGGTGATGCGCCACGTCCGCTTCCTCGAGGAAGAGGGTCAGCGCGTGACGCCGGTGGGCGAGAAGCTGCGCACGGCGCTGGAGGGCCGCTGGGTCTGGCCCACGGTCATCCTCTGCGAGAAGGTTCGCCTGCGCGTCGGCGACGACGAGACGCTGGTCAGCGACGCCGGGGTCTGCCACGACGGCAACCTGTACATCCCCGACGGCGAGACGTCGGGCGCGCCGGTGGAGCAGCTGTCCTCGTTCACCGACGAGCACGACCAGTTCCTGGATGCCGACCGCGACGCCGACCATGACGCGCTGGCCGATCTGCTGCGCCTGCTGCGGGCGGTGGACCCGGTGCAGACGCTGGACTCGCTGCTGCAGTCCCTGCGGCTGGGCAAGTACCCGCTGCTGCACGGCAAGACCTTCCAGCTGACGGTGGGCGTGGGTCTCGCGCCCGGGCACACCGTCGATCTGGTCGACCACGCAGCCGCAGGCGGAGGATCGCATGCAGGACGCTGACTACGCGGCCCGCATCGACGCCGTGAAGCAGCGCGCGCACGGCCGCTGGAGCGAGGTGCTGGCTGCCGCCGGCATCGAGGAGCGCATCCTCCGGCACCGCAACGGGCCCTGCCCGTCCTGCGGCGGGACCGACCGCTTCCAGTACACCGACAAGTTCGGCGAGGGGAACTACCACTGCCGGCAATGCGGCCCGGGTGGCGGCTTCAAGCTGCTGCAGGCCGTGCGGGGCGTGGACTTCCATGCCGCCCTGTGCGAGGTGGAACGCTGCCTGGGCGTGCTGCCGGCGGCGGCCAGCGAAGCCGGTGCCCCGGCGGCACCGGGGGAGCGCATGCGCCGGCTGGTGCAGCGCATCTGGGACGAGGCGCGGCCGGTGGTGGCCGGCGACGAAGTCGACCGCTACCTGCGCGGGCGCGGGCTGACCCTGAATCGGCATCCGCCGGTGCTGCGGTTCCACCCGTCGCTCGGCTACTTCGAGAAGGGTGCGGACGGCAAGTCGCGGCAGATCGCGGCCTACCCGGCCATGCTGGCGCTGATCCAGGCGCCGGATGGTCAGGCCGTGACGCTGCACCGGACCTACCTGCGCGACGGCCGAAAGCTCGACGCCGCCGACGCGAAGAAGGTGCTCTCCGCGGGCATCCACGGCGCCGCTGTGCGTCTGTTCAATGCCGGCGCACAGCTCGCGCTGTGCGAAGGCATCGAGACCGCCTTGGCGGTGCACCTGGCCACCGGCAAGCCCGTGTGGGCCGGCATCAGCGCCGGCAACCTGGAGAAGCTCTGGATGCCGGACACCGTGCGCGAGGTCTGCATCTACGCGGACAACGACGCCGGTGGCGACTTCGCCGGCCAGTGCTTCGCCTACGCGCTCGCGCGGCGGCTGAAGCGGGAGGAGAAGACCACCGGCCCGCGCCAGGTGCGGGTGTTCGTGCCGCGCCATGCGGGCACGGACTGGGCCGATGTGTGGTGCCAGCGTGCCACCGGCCCCGACCAGGGCCGGGGGCAGGCGACCGCATCGTCGTCGGCCGACCGGGCCTCGGGCAACCGGATGGCCCTCGGTGGCTGAGGCAGAGGTCATGAAGCTTGGGGTGCGGCGAGCCACGGCGGGCCGCACCCGCTTTTTCAGCGGCACTGGACGGGTCGGCGCATGCCCTGCGCCAAGACCTGCCGGTGCCGGCGAAAAGGTCAGGCGCCGTCGGCCATGCGGCCGACGCGCTCCCCCCGTCGTTTCCCGACTGGTAGCTGCCAGACCAGGTGACGCCCAACGGCGCCACGAAGGCAGCCCTGTAGATCCCGCGCGACCGATGGCGACACCCGTGTCACCGACGTCGCGCCCCTGCCTCGCCGAGGCATCGCCAACCTACCCAGGACGCGCTGCTTGCGGCGAGTTGTTGTCGTCAACCCACTGCGGGGACCCGTGCCCCGACGTGGGCCGTGCCGTCCCCGCTTCTCACCCACCCCAACCCGATTGGAGAAAGTCATGAAGAGCGGACGTACCCTCGTGAGCCTGGCCCAGGAACTGGAGCGCCAGCTGCACTCGAAGAAGGACCTGATCGTGCCGTCGCAGCTGGTGCACCACAGCACCGGCGACGACGGTCAGACGCACATCATCGTCAACGAAGCCGGCAACCCGGTGCGCTACGGCGTCACGCCGCTGGCGCGCCGCCAGCTGGCCGACAAGCTGAAGATCCCGCACGCGTACTTCGAGCGCATGCGCGAGGAGCAACCGGTGCTGCTGGACCGTAACGTCAACACCTGGCTGCAGAGCGAGGACGACCGGCGCATGCTGCGCACCCTGGACGGCCAGGTGCGCGCGGTGCTGTCGGACCGCTACCGCCGGCTCGACAACTTCGACCTCGCCGAGAGCGTGCTGCCCATCCTGCAGCAGCTGCCCGACGTGCGCTTCGAGTCGGTCGAGCTGACCGAGACGCGCATGTACCTGAAGTGCATCACCTCGCGCCTGACCTACGAGATGGCGCCGGGCGACGTGGTGCAGGCCGGCGTGGTGATCTCGAACTCCGAGGTCGGCCAGGGCACGCTGTCGGTGCAGCCGCTGCTGTACCGGCTGGTCTGCCGCAACGGCCTGATCGCGGCCGACCGGTCGCTGCGCAAGACGCATGTGGGCCGTTCGCTCGGCACCGAGGACGAGGGCCTGCAGGTCTACCAGGACGACACGCTGCGTGCCGACGACAAGGCCTTCTTCCTGAAGGTGCGCGACGTGGTGCAGGCGGCGGTGTCGGAAGCGAGCTTCCGGCAGACGGCGCAGAAGCTGCAGAAGACGCTGAAGATCCCCCTCGTCGGCGACCCGATGAAGACGGTCGAGGTGCTGGCCCAGCGCTACACGCTCAACGATGCCGAGCGCTCGGGCGTGCTGCGGCATCTGATCACCGAGGGCCAGCTCTCGGGCTACGGGCTGGTCAATGCGGTGACGCACTACAGCCAGGAGATCGACGACTACGACCGCGCCACGGAGTTCGAGGCGCTGGGCGGCAAGCTGATCGAGCTCGGCACCGCCGAGTGGAAGGGCCTGGCCGAAGCGATCTGAGCACGGCCTGAGCAGGCAGTCCGGCACGACGGCGAGCGGGGGCAACCCCGTTCGCCGACCGTGCCGGCGCCGACGTTGCACGGCGCCCCGACAAGGGCGTCGTTCACGCCGCACATCGCTTCATGCGGTCGCGCTCACACATTCGCCGGAAATCGCCAGGGCTTGCGAGTGGCAATTCGGTAAGCAGATGCACAGGCCCGCGCCGCCCATTGAAGTCGACCTGTCGCCCACCCTATGCTGGCCGCACAGCGCCGGAACCCTTCCTTCAGCCACCGCAACACGACCCGCATCCACCGACCAACCCCTCCACCCTGCCCTGCACGGGCTCGTGGTCCCCACGCGAGGACGCACCATGAACCAGGTCCAGCTCTCCGATGTGCAGATCGCCAACCTGACCCTGCTGCTCACCATCCGCGACGGCATCCTCCACGACCGAACGTCGGCGTGCTGCCGCTTCTCGCTCGACGCCATGCAGGCCGAGCGGCTCGGCACGATGAGCGTCCAGCAGCTGATGGCCATCGTGGCCAACCTGGGCGACGCGACGCTCTTCCCGCCGCGCCGCGACCTGGTCAGCCTGCTCGACACACCGCTGCCGCTGGTTCGACCGCTGGCCGCGGTCCACGCCCCCCGCCATGTGACGGCCAGTTCGGCCGCCTGACTCTCAGTTGCCGGGTCATTGGCCATGCAGTCGCGGGTCGATCGCCAGTTGCGCGCCCTGGCGCTGGCCAAGGCCTGTGCGGCCTGCGGTGCACGCGTGCGCACCATCGGCCATCTGACGGGCCTGCCACCCCGCGAGGCGCTGCGCCTGCTCTTCCCGGACCGCATGGCCGTGCCTCGAGGGCGCTCGCCGGACTCCCCGGAGTGGTACCACGGCGCCAACCTGCTCCACCGCGCCGAGGCGTCGATCGTCGTGGCTCTGTACCGCCGTCTGCGCGACGCCGACTTCCCTGCGGGCGAAGCTCTCGTCGGCGCCTACCGCCACTACGTCGGCATCTGCCAGCCGCCGCACCGCATCAGCTTCGACCGCGCCTTCGATCTGGCCGCGCACACGGACGGCCTGTGGCTCACCGACACGAG
>CAYVXO010000264.1:0-7435 GCA_964454485.1 uncultured Rubrivivax sp. | reverse complement strand
CGTCTTCGAAGTCTTCCAGCGCGTGGAGGACGCCGCCGCGCGGCGCGGGCGTCGGGCTCGCGGTGTGCCGCGCCATCGCGCGCGTGCACGGCGGCCAGCTCACGGTGCGCGCGCGCGGCCACGGCGGCAGCAGCTTCGAGCTTCGCCTGCCGCTGCAAACGGCGCCGCGGGCCGAAGGCGCCGAGGGCGCGCCGTGAGCCTGCGCGTGCTGCTCGTCGAGGACGACCGCCAGCTGCGCGAGACGGTCTCGGAGGCGCTGGCCGTCGAGGGCCACGGCGTGCAGCCGGCGGCCAGCCTGGCCGACGCGCGCCTGCTGCTGCAGCATGCGCTGCAGGACGGCCGGCTCGACCTGGTGCTGCTCGACCTGGGCCTGCCCGACGGCGAAGGCGCTGCGCTGCTGGCCGAGCTGCGGCGCACGCGCGGCACGCCGGTGATCGTGATCTCGGCGCGCCATGCCGACGAGCAGAAGATCGCGCTGCTCGACGCCGGGGCCGACGACTACCTGGTCAAGCCCTTCAGCATCGGCGAGCTGCTGGCGCGCATGCGGGTGGCGATGCGCCACCGCGGCGCGCGCGCGGCCCCCGCGGTCACGCACTACGAACACGAAGGCCTGCAGGTCGACCTGGCCGCCCGGCGGGTCGCGCTGCACGGCCAGCCGGTGCACCTGACGCCGACCGAGTTCCGCCTGCTGGCGCGGCTGGTGCGCAGCGCGGGGCAGGTGGTCACCCACCATCAGCTGCTGGCCGACGTGTGGGGGCCCGAGCACACCGCCAGCACGCATTACCTGCGCCTGTACATGGCGCAGCTGCGCGCCAAGCTGGAGGAGAACCCGGCCGACCCGCGGCGCCTGCTCACCGAGACCGGCGTCGGTTACCGGCTGGCGCCGGAGCGCTGATCCTTATGCGATCCTGATGCGGCGCGCGGCATGCTGGGGCTCCCCGTCGAATCCCGGTCCGCATGTCGTCCGCCGCCACTGAGAGAGAAGATCCGTCGTCCAACGGCGCGCCGCGCCGCCACGGCCTGGCCGCCCTGACGCTGGGCGCCATCGGCGTCGTCTACGGCGACATCGGCACCAGCCCGCTGTACACGGTGAAGGAGGTGTTCGCGCCCCACACCGGCGTCACGCTGGAGCCGCAGAACCTGGTCGGCGCGGTCTCGGTGATCTTCTGGGCGCTGATGCTGGTGGTGACGCTGAAGTACGTGGTCCTCATCCTGCGCGCCGACAACCACGGCGAGGGCGGCGGCCTGGCGCTCACCGCGCTGGCCGCCGCGGCGGTGCGCTCGCGCCCGCGGCTGCGCCGGGCGCTGCTGCTGCTGGGCGTGTTCGGGGCGACGCTGTTCTACGGCGACAGCGTCATCACGCCGGCGATCTCGGTGCTGGGGGCGATGGAAGGGCTGGAGGTGATGACGCCGGTGCTCACGCCCTGGGTGCTGCCGGCGTCACTGCTCGTGCTGGCCGCGCTCTTCGTGGTCCAGCGCTACGGCACCGGGTTGGTCGGCCGGTTCTTCGGGCCGATCATCATCGCCTGGTTCGTCATGCTGGGCGCGGCGGGCCTGTGGCACGTGGCGCAGCAGCCGGCCATCCTGCAGGCGCTGGACCCGCGGCAGGCGGCGCACTTCATCGCCGCGCGCGGCTGGCACCTGCTGGCCACGGTGGGCGCCATCGTGCTGGCGCTCACCGGCGCCGAGGCGCTGTATGCCGACATGGGGCACTTCGGCGCGCGCCCGATCCGCATCGCCTGGACCGGCCTCGTGCTGCCGTCGCTGGCGCTCAACTACATGGGGCAGGGCGCCTTGCTGATGGCCGACCCGGCCGCGATCGAGAACCCGTTCTACCGCCTCTTCCCGCAGGCCTGGCTGGCGCCGGTGCTGGTGCTGGCCACGCTGGCGGCGATCATCGCCTCGCAGGCCGTGATCTCCGGCGCCTATTCGATGACGCAGCAGGCCATCCAGCTCGGCTTCCTGCCGCGCATGGCGGTGCGCTACACCTCGGCGCGCGAATCGGGGCAGATCTACATGCCGGCGGTCAATTGGGTGCTGCTGGTGGCGGTGGTGGCCGCGGTGCTGCACTTCGGCAGTTCGTCGGCGCTCGCCGCCGCCTACGGCATCGCGGTCACGCTCACGATGATGATCACGACCGTGCTCACCTACTTCGTGGTGCGCAACGCCTGGCACCTGCCGGGGCCGCTGGCCGCCGGCGCCACCGTCTTCTTCCTCGCGCTGGACGCGCTGCTGGTGGCCGGCTGCGCGGTCAAGTTCTTCGACGGCGGCTGGTTCCCCATCGTGCTGGGGCTGGCGATCTTCGTCGTCATGAGCACCTGGTCGCGCGGCCGCCAACTGCTGATGGCCGGCATCCGGAGGGACGGCGTCGAGCTGCAGCCCTTCATCGACAGCCTGGACCCGCGCAGCGTGCACCGCGCCGCGCGCACCGCGGTCTACCCGGTGGCCGACCCGGGCACGGTGCCGCAGGCGCTGCTGCACAACCTGAAGCACAACCAGGTGCTGCACGAGCGCAACGTCGTCCTCACGGTGCAGTTCCACGACGTGCCCTGGGTGCCGATGCAGGAGCGCATCGAGGTGCGCCCGCTCGGCCACGGCTTCTGGCTCGTGGTGCTGCACTTCGGCTTCATGAACTCGCCCGACGTGCCCAAGGCGCTGGAGCTGGCGGCCTCGCACGGGCTGGCGATCCCGGTCTTCGAGACCACGTTCTTCCTCAGCCGCGAGACCGTGGTGCCGACGCCCGGCGCCGGCATGGCCTCATGGCGCGAGGCGCTGTTCGCCGCCATGAGCCGCAATGCCAGCGGCGTGGTCGAGTTCTTCCGGTTGCCCGACAACGCCGTCGTCGAACTCGGCACGCGGGTGCAGATCTAGCGTCACGCGCCGGGGCGAGAATGCGCTGCGAAGGCGACCCGCGCCTCGCATCGCATGACCCACCCCGACTCAGCACGCCGAGTCCCGCGGCGCCGTCCCGGCAGCGGCGATTCGGCGGCGGCCGTCTAGATGGCCTGGTGGCCCCCGACCTGGTGGCTGCGCCTGCGCGCCTGGCTGGCCCGGCTGCTGGGCCTGTGGCGCGGGCGCTGGCAGCGCTTCGAGGTCGAAGCGCCGGCCGCGCGCGGGCTGGGCTTCGGCTGGCCCTGGGCCCGGCAGCGCTGGTCCTGCGCGCTCTACCTGCCGGGCGGGCTGGCCGATCGCGACGAGGCGCCGCTCGTGCTGCTGCTGCACGGCTGCCGCCAGGAGGCGATGGGCTTCGCGCAGGCCAGCGGCTGGGTCGCGGCCGCCGAACGCGGACGCTTCCGCCTGCTGTGCCCCGAGCAGCCGGCGCGCGCCAACCCGTTCCGCTGCTGGAACTGGTTCCTGCCCGCGGCGCAGGAAGGGCAGGGCGAGCTCGAGGTGGTGCTGCAGGCCCTGGCCGTGGTGCGCGCGCAGCGGCGCAGCAGCGCGGTGGCGGCCGTGGGGCTGAGTGCCGGCGGCGGACTGGCCGCGTTGCTGGCCTTTCACGGCGCCGACCGCGTCGACGCCGTGGTGGCGGTGGCGGCGCCGCCGCTGCTGGGCCGCGCGAACCTGCAGGACCCGCTGCAGGTGATGCGCCAGGGGCTGGCGCTCGAGCCCACGCGCGCCAGTGCACGCCTTTCGCACTGCGCGCCGCTGCTGGTGCTGCACGGCGCCGAGGACGATGTCGTCGCGCCGCGCTGCGCCGAGCAGCTGGCGGCGCAGGCGCTGGACGTGATGGCGCGCGAACGCGGGGCGCTCGAGCCGCGCGCGCTGCCCGAAGGCGCCGAATACCTCAGCGGCGGCCGCGTCGTCCTGCGCCGCCTGCTGGTGCCCGGTCTCGGCCACGCGTGGACCGGCGCGCCCGGCGGCCACGCCTACGTGATGCGCGACGGACCGCCGCTCACCACGCTGGCGCTCGACTTCCTGCGCGGCACCCTGCCTGCATTCCGGAGATGACGGCGGCGCCCGGCGCGCGCTGATAGAGTGAGCCGACGATGACCACCCCCCGCTTCATCCAGGCCGAGAGCATCGATCCCGCGGCGCTCGCCGCCGAGGCCGCTGCCGGCCTGCAGGCCCGGCCGGCGCGCGTGGCGCCGAAGTTCTTCTACGACACGCTAGGCTCGCGCCTGTTCGCGGCCATCACCGCGCTCGACGAGTACTACCCCACGCGCACCGAAGCCGCGGTGTTCGACCTGCATGGCGCCGCCATCGCCGACGCGGTGCTCGCCGCCACCGGGCCGTCGCCGGTGATGGTGGAGCCCGGCGCCGGCGACGGCGCCAAGGCCGCGCGCTGGTTCGGCCCGCTGGCCGCGCGCCGCTACGTGGCGCTGGACATCTCGGCGGAGCACCTTCGCGAGCACCTGGTCGCGCTGCAGCAGCGGCACCCGGAAACCGCGATGGTGGGCGTGGGCTGCGACTTCGCGACCCGGCTCGCGCTGCCGCCGGGACTGGTCGACGGGCCGGCGCTGGTGTTCTACCCGGGCTCGAGCATCGGCAACTTCGCGCCCGCGCCGGCGCTCGCCTTCCTGCGCGAGGCGCGCAGGCTCGCCGCCGGTGGCGCGCTGCTGATCGGCGCCGACCTGGTGAAGCCGCGCGCCGTGCTCGAAGCCGCCTACGACGACGCGCTGGGCGTCACCGCGGCCTTCAACCTGAATCTGCTGCGCCACCTGAACCGGCTGCTCGGCGCCGACTTCGACGTTGCGCAGTGGCGCCACGTGGCCTTCTTCGACGAGGTGGCCTCGCGCATCGAGATGCACCTGGAGGCGCGGCGCGAAACGGTCGTGCGCTGGCGCGGCGGCGAGCGCCGCTTCGCCGCCGGCGAGCGCATCCACACCGAGGATTCGCACAAGTGGACGCCCGAGGCCTTCGAGGCGCTGCTGCACGACGCCGGTTTCGCGCGCGTGCGCCGCTGGACCGACGCGCAGGGCTGGTTCGGCGTCTTCGTCGCCGCCGCGGGCTGAGACTCAGGTCCGCCGCAGCAGCCGCACGTGCATCGGGCGCAGGAAGAAGGCGCCCTGCGGTTCCAGGTGCGATTCGAACGCGGCACGCACGCGCGCCAGCAACTCGGCGTCCAGCCGGTGGTCGGCGAACGTGACGCCGATGACCTGGCGCTCGAACTCGGCGAAGTCGGCGAAGCGCACCGGCATCGAGAACCGGCGCTCGGCCTCCTGCCGCCAGGGCCCGCCGGCCAGGGCCTGGTCCAGCGCCTGCTGGGCCGCGGCGCGAACCGTGCCTTCGTCGTGGAAGAGACGGATGATCTCGTTCAGGTCGCCGGCGTAGACCGGCTCGGACACGTAGAGCCGGCCGCCGGGCACGAGCACGCGCGCCACCTCGCCGAGCGCCTGCGCCATCTGCGGCAGCGGCACGTGGTGCAGCGACTTCAGCATGAGCGCGAGGTCGAAGCTCGCGTCCGACGCGGGAATGGCCTGCGCGCCGCCGGCGACGAAGGACAGGCGCTCCTGCGGCGCGGCCAGGTTCTTCGCGTGCTGGCGCTCGTCGACTTCGAGCCCGGTGAGGGTGGCGGTGGGAAAGCGCTGCAGCAGTGCGCGCGCCAGCTTGGCCGCGCCGCAGCCCAGTTCGATCACGCGCGCGCCTTCCAGCGGCACCAGCGCGGCCAGCAGGTCCAGTTCGTCGGCCACCAGCGGCTGCAGCGTGGTGCGGGTGTTCATCGGCGGTGTCCGGTCTCGAAGTCGTTGCGGCCGCTGCGGTCCACGCCCTTCAGCAGCCACAGCGGGCGGCGCGCGAAGTCCACCGGCACGCCGCTCTTGCCGTCGACCGGGCGCAGGTGGCGTTCGAAGACCGAGGTGGAAGGCATGTAGCGCAGCGCGACGCCGGTGCGGCGTTGCGTCGAGCGGTTGGCGGCGGCGCCGTGGATCATGTACACGTCGTGCAGAGACATCTGGCCCGGCGAAAGTTCCAGGTCGACCGCTGACGATTCGTCGAAGTGCGCCGCGTCCAGGCGCTGGTTGAGCGTGAGGTCGCTGCGGTCTTCGGCCAGGTGCGGGTGCAGCAGGTGCTCGCGGTGCGAGCCGGGGATCACGCGCAGGCAGCCGTTGGCCTTCGTCGAAGGCTCCAGCGCCACCCAGGCGGTGCAGGTGGCCAGCGGGCGGATCGGCCAGTAGTGGCCGTCCTGGTGCCAGGGTGTCTCGTAGCCTTCCTCGGGCGGCTTGCAGAAGACGTGGCAGCCCCAGAGGATGACGTCGTCGCCGATCACGTCGGAGACGAGGTCGACGATCTCGGGGTCGCGCGCCAGGTCGAGGAAGGCCGCGCTGCCGCGCACGCCTTCGCCGTTGTCACCCTCGATGTGCGCCGAGACCAGCTTCTCCGGCCGCACGCCCGGGTTCTTCGCCAGCAGGTCTTCCAGCGCCTGCTGCAGCGCCGACACGCGGGCCGCAGGAAGACGAAAGGCCGGGATGACCCAGCCTTGCGTCTCGTAGTGCGCGACTTCGGCGGCGCTCAGGCGGGCCATCGTCGCGCTGCCGGAGGCTGCCTCACTGCGAAGCGGCCGAGGCCGGCGCTTCGGCAGCGGCCGGGGTCGAAGCCATCGGCGCCGCGGCGGCCGGGACCGCTTCCATCTTGGCTGCCGCCGGGGCCGTTTCGGCCTTGGCGGGGGCGGTGCTCATCGGCAGCAGCGGCACGATCAGCAGCGCCACGATGTTGATGATCTTGATGAGCGGGTTCACGGCCGGGCCGGCGGTGTCCTTGTAGGGGTCGCCCACGGTGTCGCCGGTGACGGCGCTCTTGTGCGCGTCGGAACCCTTCTTGTGCAGCACGCCGTTGCTGTCGGTGAAGCCTTCCTCGATCAGCTTCTTCGCGTTGTCCCAGGCACCACCGCCGGTGCACATGCTGATGGCGACGAATAGGCCGGTGACGATGGTGCCCATCAGCAGGCCGCCCAGCGCGGCCGGGCCCAGCAGCATGCCCACCAGGATGGGCACGACGACGGGCAGCAGCGAGGGGACGATCATCTCCTTGATGGCCGCCGTGGTGAGCATGTCGACCGCGGCGCTGTAGTCCGGCTTCTTCTTGCCGGCCATGATCTCGCCGCCCTGGAACTGGCGGCGCACTTCCACCACCACGCTGCCGGCGGCGCGGCCGACCGCTTCCATCGCCATGGCGCCGAACAGGTAGGGGATCAGGCCGCCGATGAACAGGCCCACGATCACCATGTGGTTCGACAGGTCGAAGGTGACGTGCATGCCGCGCGCTTCCAGCGCGTGCGTGTAGTCGGCGAACAGCACCAGCGCGGCCAGGCCGGCGGAGCCGATCGCGTAGCCCTTGGTCACCGCCTTGGTGGTGTTGCCCACTGCGTCCAGCGGGTCGGTCACGTCGCGCACGCTGTCGGGCAGTTCGGCCATCTCGGCGATGCCGCCGCCGTTGTCGGTGATGGGGCCGTAGGCGTCGAGCGCGACGATGATGCCGGCCATGCTGAGCATGGCGGTGG
>CAYVXO010000263.1:0-7436 GCA_964454485.1 uncultured Rubrivivax sp. | reverse complement strand
GTCTTCCAGGCCTCGAGCTCGCCGCGGTCGACCATCATCTGCACCGAACGCACGGCCATGCCCAGCAGGCGCGCCACTTCGAGGGTGCTGTAGTGGTCGGCCGCCGGTTCGTCGGTCGCCGTGGTCTTGGCCATCGCGCAATCCTGCCGGTTTTCGTGCGGTCCCGAAGGCCCGCGGTCAAATGCTAAAAGCGGCACCGATGATAATCGATTCCGAACTTTCCGGAAGACCCCGTGACACCCGAGACCGCCGTCGCCGAAACCGAATCGCAGCGCTTCGACAGCGCGGCCGGCGCGCAGATGGAATGCATGCTGCGCGACCTGGGCCGCATGTACCGCGAGCGCAACGAGGCGCTGCAGGAAGTGACCCGCGCCCACCACGACGCGCTGTTCCGGCTCGCGCTCGCGGCCGAATACCGCGACGACGACACCGGCGAGCACATCGTGCGCCTGGGCTTCATGGCCGAGGCGCTGGCGCTCGCGCTCGGCGAGCCGGCGTCCTGGGCCGCCGTGCTGCGCAAGGCGGCGCCGATGCACGACATCGGCAAGATCGGCATTCCCGACGGCGTGCTCAAGAAGCCCGGCCGGCTGAGCCCGGAGGAACGCGCGGTGATGTGCCGCCACGCCGAGATCGGCGCCGACATCCTGGGCCAGTCGCGCATCGCGCTGTTCAAGCTGGCGGCCGAGGTGGCGCTCACGCACCACGAGCGCTGGGACGGCAGCGGCTACCCGCGCGGGCTGGCCGGCGAGCAGATCCCGCTGTCGGGCCGCATCGTCGCCGTGGTCGACTTCTTCGACGCACTGACGATGGACCGCTGCTACCGCAAGGCGCTGCCCGACGCCCAGGCGCTGGAGATGCTGGCCGGCGAGTCTGGCCGCGCCTTCGACCCGCGCCTGGTGCAGACCTTCGTCGCCGAGAGCAGCCGCATGGTGGCGCTGCGCGACGCCGTGAACACGCGCCGCGCCAGCTTCGCCGACCTGGTGGAAGAGGCGCCCCGCGGGCGCTGAACGCAGGCATGGGCGAGGCTCCACGCCGCCGGTCGCGTTCGCGCCGGCAACGCCGCGACCGCGTGGCGCTGTTCGCCGTGGGCGGGCTGGCCGCCTTCGGCGCGCTCTTGTCGCTGGCCGCCGCGGCCACCGGCCACGCGCTGCTGGCCGCCGGCGCCGCGCTGGCGCTGACGGCGCTGGTGCTGGGCGCGCTCGGCTGGCGCCAGGCCGACGCGCGGCGCCGCCGCGACGACGCCTCGGCGCAGCGCGAACGCGAGCTCGCCCTGCTCGTGCGCAGCGTGCAGGAGCTGCTGTTCCGCACCGACGCCGAGGGCGTGCTCGGCTTCGTCAACGCGCGCTGGACCGTCGCCACCGGGCGGCCGGAATCTGAATTGCTGGGCCGGCCGCTGGCCGCGCTCGTGGCACCGGCCGGGCGCGAGGCCGCGCGCGCGCTCTTTTCCGCCGGCGACGCCGGCACGCGCAGCGCCCAGCTGCAGCTGGAAGGCGGCGCGGCGCGCCTGTTCGACGTGACCGTGACGCCGCTGCGCGAGCAGGGCCGCATCGTCGGCTTCGCCGGCAGCGCGGTCGACGTCACCGACCGGCTGGCCGCGCAGGGCCGGCTGCGCGCCGAGCTGGCGTTCTCCTCGCAACTGCTGGAGACGCTGCCGGTGCCGGTCTCGCTGATCGACGCCGAAGGGCGCTACGTCACCGTCAACCGCGCCTGGGAGGCCTTCACGGGGCGGCCGCGCGAGCAGGTCGCGGGCCAGGTGCCGGCGCGTTTCCTGCCGCCCGAGGAAGCGGCGCTGCACGAATCGCACGACCGCGCGCTCGTTGCCGGCGGCGGCCAGCGCCACTACGAGTGCGGCTTCACCCACCGCGACGGCCAGCGGCGCCAGCTGGCGATCACCAAGGCGGCCGTGCCGGCCGCCGACGGCCGGCCGGCGGCGGTGCTGACGGTGCTGGTGGACATCAGCGAGCGCAGCGCCGCCGAACGCGCCACGCGCGAGGCGCGCGACGCGGCCGAGGAAGCCTCGCGCGCGAAGTCGGAGTTCATCGCCAACATCAGCCACGAGCTGCGCACGCCGCTGCAGTCCATCATCGGCTTCTCGGAACTGGGCCAGATGCGCGGCCGCCAGCACGAGAAGCTGGCGGCGATGTTCGGCGACATCCACGCCGCCGGCCAGCGCATGCTGGCGCTGGTGAACGACCTGCTGGACGTGTCCAAGATCGAGAGCACGGTCGGCACCTTCCACCTCGAGCGCACCGACCTGCGGCCGCTCGTGCGCGAGGTCGCGCACGAACTGGGCCCGCTGCTGTCGGCCAAGCGGCTGCACCTGGCGCTGGAGCTGGGCGACGTTCCGCTGGTGGCCAAGGTCGACCCGATGCGCTTCCAGCAGGTGGTGCGCAACGTGCTGGCCAACGCGGTGAAGTTCTCGCCCGAGGGCAGCGCGATCGACGTCGAGGGCGATCTCACCGCGGCGAGCCAGATCGTGCTCTCGGTGCGCGACCGCGGCCCCGGCATCCCGCCCAAGGAGCTGGAGAAGATCTTCGAAGCCTTCGTGCAGAGCAGCAAGACCAAGGACGGCTCCGGCGGCACCGGGCTCGGGCTGGCGATCTGCCGCAAGATCGTGGAAGCGCATGGCGGCCGCATCGGCGCCGAGAACGCCGAAGGCGGCGGCAGCCGCTTCACGCTCACGCTGCCGGCACGCGGCTTCGTCGAAACGGTCGTCTGAAAACGCGGCGCCGCCCATAATGCGCGGGCTCGTTGCAGGGCCAGGCGGGAGGACGGTGCGATGAAGCTTCGACACGGGTGGGCGGCGCTGTTGCTGGTCGCCGCCGCGGGCCAGGCGGACGCCGGCGACGCGGCGGGCGTGGTCAAGCGGCTGCAGGGCAGCGTGAGCCTGCAGCGCGGCACGCAGAACCTGCCGGTGGCACCGGGCACGCGCGTGGAGGTCGGCGACCGCCTGGTCACCGGCGCCGACGGCAGCGTGGGCGTCACGCTGGCCGACGACACGCTGCTCTCGGCCGGCCCCGGCAGCACGCTGGTCGTGAGCCAGTTCCGCTTCGACAGCACCACCAACGACGGCAACGTGCTGATCCAGCTGGTCAAGGGCACGCTGGCGATGGTGAGCGGCCTGATCGCCAAGCAGTCGCCGCAGAACGTGAACGTGCAGACGCGCAACGCGCTGATGGGCGTGCGCGGCACCGAGTTCATCGTCGACACGCGCGCGGAGGACTCGTGAACGCGCGCCTGCTGGCCGTCGCCTCGGCGGCCTTGCTGGCCGCCTGCGCCCAGCTCACCGACCGCGTGGTGCTGCTGCCCGGCCGCGACGGCGCGGCCAGCGGCGCGGTGAACGTGAAGTCGAGCAAGGGCGAGATCGTGCTCGCCGAGTCCTACGCCCAGGCCGACGTGGTGGGCGGCGAGCCGCGCCGCACGAAGACCAGCGCCGAAGAGGTGCAGCGCAACTACGGCACGCTGCTGGCCGCGCAGCCGCCGCGGCCGCGCAGCTTCACGGTGCGCTTCGAGACCGGCGGCGACCGCCTCACGCCCGATTCCGAGCCGGTGCTGCGCGAGCTGATCGCCTCGCTCGCGGCCAACCCCGGCGCCGAGCTGGTGGTGGTGGGCCACACCGACCGCGTCGGCAGCGTGGAGTCGAACGACCGCCTCTCGCTGCAGCGCGCGCAGTCGGTGCGCGACCGCCTGGTGGCGGCCGGCGCTGCCGCCGAGCGCATCAGCGTGGCCGGCCGCGGCGAGCGCGAACCGGCGGTGCCGACCGAGGACGAAGTGCCCGAGCCGCGCAACCGGCGTGTCGAGATCAAGCTTCGTTAGCGCCTTCCGGCTCTGGGCCGGTTTCGCGCTGCTGGCGCTGCTGCTGGCGCACGTGACCGGCCACCTGCCGCTGCGGCCGGTGACCTCGCTCGACGGCGTGCTGCACGACCTGCGGCTGCGCGCGCTGCCCTCGCCGCCGGCCGACCCGCGTGTGGCGGTGGTCGACATCGACGAACGCTCGCTCGCCGAGTTCGGCCGCTGGCCCTGGCCGCGCGAGCGCCAGGCGTTGCTGCTGGAGCGCCTGTTCGAGAAGGAAGGCGTGGTGCTCGCCGGGCTGGACGCGATCCTGGCCGAACCCGAGAGCGAAGCCGCCGACGCGCGGCTGCAGGTGGTGCTGTCGCGCCACCCGGTGGTGCTGGGGCTGTACTTCAGCGCCAGGCCCGACGCGCAGCGCCAGGGCGCGCTGCCGCCCGGCCTGCCCGCTTCGGCCGCGGCCGGCCTCACGCTGCTGCCCTGGCAGGGCCATGCCGCCAGCCTGGCGCGCTTCCAGCAGGCGGCGGCCGGCGCCGGCTTCCTGAACGCGATGATCGACCGCGACGGCATCACGCGCCGCGCGCCGCTCGTCGCCGCGCACGAAGGCAGCGTGCAGCCTTCGCTGGCGCTGGCGCTGGCGCGCGCGCTGATGGGCGACCGGGCGCTCGCTGCCGTCGCGCGCGCCGACCTCGGCGGCCAGGTGCTGATCCCCTTCCCGGCCGACGCCGGGCGCGTGCTGCACGTGGCCGCCGGCGACGTGCTCGCCGGCCGCCTGGCCCCCGGCACGCTGAAGGGCCGCGTGGTGCTGATCGGCACCACCGCGGCCGGCCTGATGGACCAGCACCTCACGCCCACGAGCGCGCTGCAGCCGGGGGTGGAGCTGCACGCCAACGTGCTCTCGGGCCTCCTGGCCGGCAACCTGCCGGCGGTGCCGGCCGAGACGCCGGCGCTGCTGGCGCTGGTGCTGCTGGCCGCGGCCGCGCTGCTGATGCTGGCGCTGCCGCGCCTGGACCCCTGGCCGGCCGCCGCGCTGGCGTTCGCGCTCGCCGCCACGCTGGTCGGGGCCGACTTCGCCGCCTGGCAGCGCGGCTGGGCGATCCCGCTCGCCGCGCCGCTGCTGCTCGTGGCAGGGCTGTACGCGCTGCAGCTCTTCTTCGGCCACCTGGCCGAGGCGATCGCGCGCCGCCGGCTGGCCGCGCTCTTCGGCCAGTACGTGCCGCCCGAGCTGGTGGCGCAGATGAGCCGCGACCCCGAGCGCTATTCGATGGAAGGCCGCAGCGCCGAGCTGACGGTGCTTTTCTCCGACGTGCGCGGCTTCACCACCTTCTCCGAGAGGCTGGCGCCGCCCGAGCTGGCGGCGCTGATGAACCGCTACTTCTCGGTCATGACCGGCATCGTGCGCCAGCACCGCGGCACGCTGGACAAGTACGTCGGCGACGCGCTGATGGCCTTCTGGGGCGCGCCGCTGGACGACCCCGCGCACGCCGAACACGCGGTGCAGGCGGCGCTGGCGATGCAGGCCGCGCTGCCGGCGCTCAACGCCGAGCTGGCGGCGCGCGGCTGGCCGCCGATCCGCATCACGATCGGCATCAACACCGGCCCGATGGTGGTGGGCGACATGGGCTCGGTGCACCGGCGCGCCTACACGGTGCTGGGCGACGCGGTGAACGTGGCTTCGCGCCTGCAGGAGCTTTCGGGCAAGCTGGAAGTGCCGGTGCTGATCGGCGAAGCCACCGCGGCGGCGCTGCCGCCTTCGCGCTTCCATTGCCGCGAAGTCGAGCACGTGGCCATCCGCGGCCGCGAGACGCGCATGACGGTCTTCGAGCCGAAGCCGAACTGACGCACTCGGTCACGAACCACCCCTGAGCGGGCTCAGGCTTGCGGCTTGCCAGCCCCTTGCAACGGGTGCACACTGGGTCGCACTTCGGTCCCCGACAGGCGACGCATTCGAAGCACCCCTCACGCCCTTCGCAGGCATTTCCCCTTTCCCCGAGATGAGTTTTCTCCTGCTGCCCGCATTCCGTGCAGCCGTCTCCCAACCCCCTCGCAAGGAGGCTTTGATGAACTTGACGATCAGCGGCCATCACCTCGAAGTCACGCCCGCGCTGAGAGAGTACGTGCTCACCAAGCTTGACCGCGTGACACGCCACTTCGACCAGGTCGTGGACGTGAGCGTGCTGCTGACGGTGGAAAAGCTGAAGGAGAAGGAACGAAGGCAGAAGGCCGAGGTGACGCTGCACGTGAAGGGCCGCGACATCTTCGTCGAGCAATCCCACGAGGACCTGTACGCTGCCATCGACCAGCTGATGGACAAGCTCGACCGCCAGGTCTGCCGCCACAAGGACCGCGTTCAGGACCACCATCACCATTCGCCCAAGAGGGCCGACGCCGGCATGGCCTGAGTCCGGGTTTTCCCTCTGAAACGCGGCCCTTCGGGGCCGTTTTTCATGGCCCGGAATGTTGCTGTTGCTGCAACGCCGCAAGAGTTGGCGAAACCCCGTGCCTGGGGTGCGGCCGTGACCCGGCGAAGAACCCCCCGGTTGCTATCATTCATCGCCAAGTAACATTCCGTGGCGGCCGCGCGCGCAAGCGGTCTGCCCCCGGGGGGCCGACTCGATGAACCGTCTCGCTGCCATCCTGCCCGCCAGCAACGTGCTGGTGAACGTGGACGCGACCAGCAAGAAGCGTGTCTTCGAGCAGGCCGGGCTGCTGTTCGAGAACCAGCACGCCATCGCCCGCAGCACCGTCACCGACAACCTGTTCGCGCGTGAGCGCCTGGGTTCCACCGGGCTGGGCCATGCGGTGGCGATCCCGCACGGCCGCATCAAGGGCCTGAAGAACCCGCTCGCCGCCGTGGTGCGGGTGCAGCAGCCGATCCCCTTCGACGCCCCCGACGACGAGCCGGTCTCGCTGCTGATCTTCCTGCTCGTGCCCGAGGCGGCGACGCAGCGCCACCTGGAGATCCTCTCGGAGATCGCGGAGATGCTGTCCGACCGCGAACTGCGCGAGCGCCTGAAGACCGAGCCCGACGCCGCCGGCGTGCACAAGCTGATTTCGGACTGGGAACCCCTGAAATCGGTCGCTTGATGCGGCCTTCGGCATGAAACCCACCTCGATCAGCGCCGAAGCGCTGTTCGAAGCGCACCGCGAGGCGATGCACTGGGAGTGGATCGCCGGCCACGCCCACCCCGAGCGCCGCTTCGACGAAGCCGCCGTGCGCGACGCCCGTTCGGCCGCCGACCTGGTGGGCTACCTGAACTACATCCATCCCTACCGGGTGCAGATCGTCGGCCGGCGCGAGGTGGCCTACCTCTCCAACTTCGACGCCGAGGTGCAGGAGCGCCGCATCTCGCGCATCGTGACGCTGGAGCCGCCGGTCATCATCGTCGCCGACGACGTGGTGCCGCCCGACCGCCTGGTGGCGATGTGCGACCGCGCCGAGATCCCGCTCTTCGTCACGCGCGAATCGGCCGGCCACGTGATCGACGTCGTGCGCACCTACCTGTCGCACCTGTTCGCCGACCGCACCACGCGCCACGGCGTCTTCATGGACATCCTGGGCCTGGGTGTGCTGCTCACCGGCGAAAGCGGGCTGGGCAAGAGCGAGCTCGGGCTGGAACTCATCAGCCGCGGCCACGGCCTGGTGG
>CAYVXO010000262.1:0-7436 GCA_964454485.1 uncultured Rubrivivax sp. | reverse complement strand
ACCAAGGCGCAGCAGGGCCTGTACGAGTACGACGCGGTGAGCCGGCTGCGCGACAGCCAGCTCGCCGACGCCGACAGCTCGCAGAAGGTGCGCGACATCCGCAACTACATCGTGCGCGGCGTGCTGTGGCAGGCCTTCACGTCGGAGCAGCCGGTGGCGCTGCTGATCGACGAGATCGACAAGGCCGACATCGAGTTTCCGAACGACCTGCTGCGCGAGCTCGACCGCATGGAGTTCTACGTCTACGAGACGCGCGAGCTGGTCCGGGCGCGGCACCGTCCCATCGTCTTCATCACCAGCAACAACGAGAAGGAGCTGCCCGACGCCTTCCTGCGCCGCTGCTTCTTCCACTACATCAAGTTCCCCGACGCCGAGACGATGACGAAGATCGTCGACGTGCACTTCCCCGACCTGCGCAAGACGCTGCTCTCGGCGGCGCTGAAGACCTTCTACGAGGTGCGCAACCTGCCCGGCCTGAAGAAGAAGCCCAGCACCAGCGAACTGCTGGACTGGCTCAAGCTGCTGGTGGCCGAGGACATCCCGCTCGAGGCGCTGCAGAGCAAGGACGAGAAGGTGGCGGTGCCGCCGCTGGTGGGCGCGCTGCTGAAGAACGAGCAGGACGTGACCCTGTTCGAGAAGCTCGTATTCATGCAGAAGCACAACCGATGAGCTGGCCGGCCCCGGTCGAGCTGAAGGGCCGGCACGCTTCACTCGTCCCGCTGGATCCTTCGCACGAGGCCGCCCTCTGCGACGCCGTGCGCGACGGCGAGCTCTGGAAGCTCTGGTACACCGCCGTGCCCGCACCCGAACGCATGGGCGCCGAGATCGAGCGCCGGCTCGGCCTGCACGCGAAGGGCTCGATGACGCCCTTCACCGTGCTCGACGCCGCCGGCCGCGTGGTCGGCATGACGACCTACATGAACGTCGACGCGGCGAACCGGCGCGTCGAGATCGGCAGCACCTGGTACGCGAAGAGCGCGCAGCGCGGGCCGCTCAACACCGAGTGCAAGCTGATGCTGCTGGGGCACGCCTTCGAGGTGCTGGACTGCATCGCGGTCGAGTTCCGCACCCACCGGCTGAACACGCAGAGCCGGCGCGCCATCGAGCGGCTGGGCGCGCAGCTCGACGGCATCCTGCGCGCCCACCAGCGCGGCGCCGACGGCACGCTGCGCGACACCGCCGTCTACAGCATCACCGCGGCCGAGTGGCCGACGATCCGGACCCACCTGCGCTGGCAGCTCGAGAAGCCGCGCGACTGATCCCCCTTCCCCACCGCCGGGAGGCCCGAGCCATGCGTCTGCTCTTCGCCTGCACCCTG
Organism: uncultured Rubrivivax sp.; assembly: GCA_964454485.1. Taxonomy (GTDB): domain Bacteria; phylum Pseudomonadota; class Gammaproteobacteria; order Burkholderiales; family Burkholderiaceae_C; genus Rubrivivax. The sequence goes on along the minus strand of CAYVXO010000262.1, from coordinate 6,118 downwards.
CTGGCCGCCACCGCCGCCTGCGCGAGCGCGCCGCCGGCGCCGCTGGCGGTCTTCAAGTACACCGGTTCGCGCCAGTGCGAAGGCGGCGGCACGCCGCCCGAGCGCATGCGCGCCGATCTCGAAGCGGCCGGCATCAAGGTGCTGGCCACCGCGTGTGCCACCGACGGCCGCATGCGGGTGGCGATGTGCGGTGCCGGCGACGGCCGGCTGGTGATCCTGGAGATCGCGCCCGAGCAGGCCGAAGCGGCCGCGAAGCTGGGCTTCGAGCCGCTCGCGAAACTGCCCTCGGCACAGCGCGCCGAATGCCGGTGAGCGAGGAGCGTTTCGAGGCCGAAGGCGGCTGCGACTGCCGCTTCGTGCGCTACCGGCTGCTCGCGCGGCCGCTCTTCGTGCACTGCTGCCACTGCCGCTGGTGCCAGCGCGAGACCGGCGCCTCGTTCGCGCTCAACGCGATGATCGAGAGCGACCGCGTGCAGCGCCTGCAGGGCGAGGTCGACCTCGTCGACACGCCTTCGGAGAGCGGCATCGGCCAGCAGATCGCGCGCTGCCCGCGCTGCCGCATCGCGCTGTGGAGCCACTACGGCGGCTCCGGCCCGGCGGTGAGCTTCGTGCGCGTGGGCACGCTCGACGAGCCCGACCGCCTGCCGCCGGACGCGCACATCTTCACCGCCAGCAAGCAGCCCTGGGTGCTGCTGCCGCCGGGAACACCCGCTTTCGCGGAGTACTACGAGCGCGAGACACTCTGGCCCGCCGAAAGCCTGGCGCGGCGCGAGCGGCTGCTGCCGCAGATCGCTGCGTGGCAGGCGGCGCGGCAGAAGAAGGACGCATGAAGAAGAAACCGATCACGGTCGAGGAGCTCTGGAAGCTCGAGCGTGTGGGCAACCCCAGCCTGGCGCCCGACGGCGCGCAGGCGGTGGCCGCCGTCACGCGCTTCTCGATGGAAGACAACAAGTCGAGCGCATCGCTGTGGCTGCTGTCCACGCTGGGCGGCGAGCCGCGCGCGCTCACGCAGTGCGGCGAGAAGGACGGCCAGCCGCAGTGGAGCCCGCGCGGCGACCTGATCGCCTTCGTCGGCAGGCGCGAGCAGGAAGGCCGCAAGGACGAGGCGCCGCAGCTGTACCTCATCGCCCCCGACGGTGGCGAGGCGCGCCGCGCGGCCGAGGTGGCCACCGGCGTCGACGCCTTCCGCTGGCTGCCCGACGGCCGCCGCATCGCCTTCGTCTCCTGGGTCTGGCCGCAGCTGAAGGGCGCGAAGGCGCAGGCGAAGGCGGCGAAGGACTTCAAGGACCGCAAGGAGACCGGCTACGCCACCGGCGAGGCCCAGTACCGCCACTGGGACCACAACCTGCCGATGGGCCGCGTGCCGCGGCTGCATCTGATGGAGCTGGGCCGCGACGGCGCGCCGGCGCGCGTGCGCGACCTCTTCGAAGGCACTCCCTACGAGCTGACGCGCGCCGAGCCCGACGCGAACAGCTTCGACGTCAGCCCCGACGGCCGCCGCGTCGTCTTCGCGTTCGACCCCGCGGCCGAGAAGAAGGTGGGCAACTGCTTCGCGCTCGCCGAGATGGAACTCGCCAGCGGCCGGGTGCGCGTGCTCGTGCAGGACGCCGGCTGGGACTGCTCGGCGCCGCGCTACGCACCCGAAGGCGACCGCATCGCCTTCGTCGCCAGCCACCAGGCCGTCAAGCACACCATGCCCGGCCAGCTGGCGCTGTGGGACCGCGAGAGCGGCGCCTGGGAAGTCGTCAGCGCCGAGTGGGACCACGAGGTGCACGCCCCGCTGCAATGGGAAGACGACGGCCAGGCGGTGCTGCTGAAGGCCGAGGACCGCGGCCGCGCCCACCTGTGGCGCTTCGACCTGCCCGACCGGCGCGCCGAGGTGGTGGTCGAAGGCGGCACCGTGATCGCCTTCGACAAGGCCGCCGGCACCGTGGTCACGCTGGCCGACGCCGCCGGCCACCCCGGGCGCCTGCATGCGCGCGTGGCCGGCGCGGCGCCGCGCCGCATCGAGCACTTCAACGACCGCGTGATGGCGGGCCTCGCGCTCGGCCGCACCGAAGAGCACTGGATCACCGGCGCCGGAGGCGACCGCGTGCAGCTGTGGCTGACCTACCCGCCGGACTTCGACTCGAAGAAGAAGTGGCCGCTGCTGCACCTGATCCATGGCGGCCCGCACACCGCCTTCGGCGACGCCTGGCACTACCGCTGGAACACGCAGACCTTCGCCGCGCAGGGCTACGTGGTGGCCTGCGTCAACTACCACGGCTCTTCGGGCTACGGCTACGCCTTCCTGGACAGCATCACCCACCGCTGGGGCGAACTCGAACAGCAGGACGTGGAAGCCGCCACCGACTGGCTGCTCAAGAAACCCTGGACCGACCGCAAGCGCGTCTTCGCCAGCGGCGGCAGCTACGGCGGCTTCATGGTGGCCTGGCTCAACGGCCACGTGAAGCCGGGGCGCTATGCCGCCTACGTGTGCCATGCCGGCTGCTTCGACTGGACCGCCATGTTCGCCGACGACGCCTACACCTGGCACGCCAAGGAACTGGGCGCCTGGTACTGGGACGACCTGGCGCAGGTCAACCGCCAGAGCCCGCACGCCAGCGCCGCCGCGATGGCCACGCCCACGCTCGTGATCCACGGCGCGCTCGACTACCGCGTGCCCGACGCCCAGGGCCTGGCCTACTACAACACGCTGAAGGCGCGCGGCGTGCCGGCGCGGCTGCTGTGGTTCCCGGACGAGAACCACTGGATCCTCAAGCCGCGCAATTCGAAGCAGTGGTACGGCGAGTTCTTCGACTGGCTGGCCCGGCACGACCCGGGCGCGAAGAAGGCGGTGCGGCGCCGCTGAGACAATCCCCCCGGTTCGCGGGATACCGCTGATGCGGACAGGCGCAAGACTGACGCCGCCCATCATCCCGGGAGGAGAACCCTTGAAGAAGACCTTCGCCGCGGCCGGCGTCCTGCTGGCCGTTTCGCTCGGCGCATCCGCCGCCGAGCCCTACCGCACCTACGACAACTTTTCCGCCGGCCCGATCGACGCCAACCGCTGGCTCAACACAGAGCGCGTGCTCGAGATCCAGCGCGGCTCGCTGCGCCTGAAGCAGCGCACCTTCGGCAGCCCGGCTTCGGACAGCGGCGCTACGTTCTCGAGCTGGAACGACAACCTCGTGAACCCGACGCTGATCACGCAGATCAAGGCCAAGATCACGGTCGACGCGATCGAGGTGCCCGCCTGCCCCGTGAACACCACGCCCGGCCAGGCACGCGCGCGCATCATCGGCGGCTTCTTCAATGTCGGCGTGCCCACGCCGGGCTCGCAGGTCGGCGACGTCATCGCCCAGGTGCGGCTGACCCGCCTCTCCAATTCGGCCGACCCCGCCGGCGTGCTGCGCGTGCAGGGCCTGGCATCGCTGTGCACCAACGCCGACTGCAGCGCCGCCACCACGATCGGCAACATCGTCGAGCTGGGCACGGTGAGCGTCGGCCAGGCGACGACCGTGCAGCTGCAATGGGACCAGCCCGCGAAGACCTTCACTTTCGCGCGCGACAACGGCGCCGCCAGCGGCGCGGTGGCCTACACCGAGAGCGACTTCAACCCGGCCGGGTTGGCGTTCCGCCAGCTTTCCACCCGGCTGGACCTGCCGAACTGCCTGACCTCGCCGCGCGTGTCGGGCGTGGTCGACGCCCGCTTCGACAACGTGCAGGTCAACGCCTCGGCCGCACCCTGAGGCGGCCGGCGGGTTCGCTCAGAACCCGCTCACCACCACGCGGTCGCGCCCCTCGTGCTTGGCCTGGAGCAGCGCGCCGTCGGCGCGCGCCAGCACCGAGATCGGCGCGCCCGCGCCTTCGCTCACCGCCACGCCCACGCTCACGGTGACGGCGCCCGCCGGCACCGGCCACGAGGACTGGCGCACCTTCTGGCGCAGCCGCTCGGCGGCGTTGCGCGCGCCTTCGGGCTCGCAGTGCGGCAGCAGCAGGCAGAACTCCTCGCCGCCCACGCGCGCCACCGTGTCGACGTCGCGCGCCACGTCGCGCAGCAGCTTGGCCAGGCGCACCAGCACCGCGTCGCCGGCGGCGTGGCCATGGCGGTCGTTGACGGCCTTGAAGTGGTCCACGTCGACCATCAGCAGCGCGTAGGGCTCGCCGTAGCGGCGCCAGCGCGCGGCCTCGCGGCTCAGGCGCGGGTCCAGGCCGCGCCGGTTCAGCAGGCCGGTGAGCGGGTCGCGGATCGAGAGCTCGTGCAGCCGCCGCACCAGCCGGCTCGCCACCAGGTAGGCCAGCACCAGGTTCAGCATCAACCCCACCACCATGAAGGTGACGACGACGGTGGCGTTGAACGGGTTCTCGTCGGTCAGCGGCAGCGCGGCCACCGAGGGCTGCGCCAGCCCGTAGAGCACGCGCGCCGCGTAGACGCCGCCCAGCAGCGCCAGCGGCGCGGCGACGATGCGCGCGGTGATCGTGTCGCCGCCTTCGCGCAGCGCGCGCCGCGCCTCCCAGGCGCAGCGCAGCAGGGTCCAGGCCACCAGCGTGGAGGTGCCCAGCACCGCGAAGCGCGCGCGTGAAGGGTCGGCCAGGAAGACGCCCAGCGTCGCCAGCACCGCGGCCATCAGCGCCGCGGCCTCGCGGTCGGTCGGCGTCAGGTGCAGGAAGACCTGCACGCCGCGCCGAACGGCGATGAACGCCCCCATCGCCAGGATGTTGGCGACGACGATGGTCAGCCAGTCGGGCCAGCGCCCGCGCTCGAGGATGAGCACCAGCGCCAGCGCGCTGCCCAGCGTGGCCGCCACCCAGTGGGCGGCGGCACGCCGCGACACCCCGAGCCGCCAGCCGGCCAGCCACCAGCCGGCGGCGAACAGGCCTTGCTGCAACGCGATGACGACGAGCACGATCTTCACGGGCTGCAGAGTATGGGCCGGGGCGCAGCGCCGCCGGCCCCCGCGCCCCGGGGCCGCCGCGTGAAGGAATCCCGCCGCCAGGGCGGGCAGGCGACAATAGCTGCAGCCCGGCCGCGGCCGGTGAGGGCCTGACGATGCTGATCGACTTCTTCTACACGCTGCGCGCCGCCAAGCTGCCGGTCTCGGTCAAGGAGTACCTCACGCTGCTGGAGGCGCTGAAGGCCGGCGTCATCGGGCCCTCGGTCGACGAGTTCTACTACCTCTCGCGCAGCGCGCTCGTGAAGGACGAGGCCCAGTTCGACAAGTTCGACCGCGCCTTCGCCGCCTACTTCAAGGGCGTGGAGATGCTCGCCGACTTCACCCAGGAAGTGCCGCTCGAGTGGCTGCGCAAGACGCTCGAGCTCGAGCTCAGCCCGGAGGAGAAGGCCGCCATCGAGAAGATGGGCTGGGACGAGCTGATGGAGACGCTCAAGAAGCGCTTCGAGGAGCAGAAGGAGCGCCACGAGGGCGGCAGCAAGTGGATAGGCACCGGCGGCACCAGCCCCTTCGGCGCCTACGGCTACAACCCGCAGGGCATCCGCATCGGACAGGACCGCAGCCGCAACCGCAGCGCGGTCAAGGTGTGGGACCAGCGCGCCTACAAGGACTACGACGACGCCAAGGAGCTCGGCACGCGCAACATCAAGGTCGCGCTGCGCCGGCTGCGCCGCTTCGCGCGCGAGGGCAGCGAGCTCGAGCTCGACCTCGACGACACCATCCACAGCACCGCCGCCAACGCCGGCCTGCTCGACATCAAGATGGTGCCCGAGCGCCACAACAAGGTGAAGGTGCTGCTGCTGATGGACGTGGGCGGCACGATGGACGAGCACATCCACCGCGTCGAGGAGCTGTTCTCGGCCGCCAAGAGCGAGTTCAAGCACCTGGAGTTCTATTACTTCCACAACTGCGTCTACGACTTCATGTGGAAGAACAACCGGCGCCGCTTCGCCGAGAAGTTCCCGACCTGGGACATCATCCGCAAGTACAACAAGGACTACAAGCTGATCTTCGTGGGCGACGCGACCATGAGCCCCTACGAGATCCTGCAGCCCGGCGGCAGCGTGGAATACAACAACGAGGAAGCCGGCGCCGAATGGCTGCAGCGCCTGACGCACGCCTTCCCCAAGTTCGCCTGGATCAACCCCGAGCCGCAGGGCGTGTGGCAGTACCGCCAGAGCATC
>CAYVXO010000261.1:0-7437 GCA_964454485.1 uncultured Rubrivivax sp. | reverse complement strand
GGACATCTCCGACCGCGTGGTGGTGCTCGACTACGGCAAGAAGATCGGCGACGGCACCCCGGAAGAGGTGCGCACCAACCCCGACGTCATCAGCGCCTACCTGGGCACGGGCCACTGAGGTTCACACGACATGGGCTTCCTCCTCGAAACCGTGATCGGCGGCCTCATGACCGGCATGCTCTATTCGCTGGTCGCGCTGGGCTTCGTGCTGATCTTCAAGGCCAGCGGCGTGTTCAACTTCGCGCAGGGCGCGATGGTGCTGTTCGCGGCGCTCGCGATGGCGCGCTTCGCCGAGTGGTTCCCAAAGTGGTTCGGCTTCCACAACCCGGTGCTCGCCAACGTGCTGGCCTTCGTCGGCGCGATGGCTGTGATGGTGGCCGCGGCCTGGGTCATCGAACGGCTGGTGCTGGGCAAGCTGGTGAACCAGGAAGGCATCACGCTGCTGATGGCCACGCTGGGCATCACCTACTTCTTCGAAGGCTTCGGCCAGGCGCTCTTCGGCAACGACATCTACAAGATCGACATCGGCCTGCCCAAGGACCCGCTGTTCCTGCTGGAGAGCACGTTCCAGGGTGGCGTGCTGGTGAACAAGGAAGACCTCTACGCCGCGCTCATCGCCGCCGCGCTGGTGGCCGCGCTGTCGCTGTTCTTCCAGAAGACGGCCACCGGCCGCGCGCTGCGCGCGGTGGCCGACGACCACCAGGCGGCGCAGTCGATCGGCATCCCGCTCAACCGCATCTGGGTGATCGTCTGGAGCGTGGCCGGCTTCGTGGCGCTGGTGGCCGGCATCATCTGGGGCAGCAAGCTGGGGGTGCAGTTCTCGCTCTCGCTGGTGGCGCTCAAGGCGCTGCCGGTGGTGATCCTGGGCGGGCTGACCTCGGTGCCCGGCGCGATCATCGGCGGGCTGATCATCGGCGTGGGCGAGAAGCTCTCCGAGGTCTACATCGGGCCCATGCTCGGCGGCGGCATCGAGATCTGGTTTGCCTACGTGCTGGCGCTGTTCTTCCTGCTCGTTCGACCCCAGGGGTTGTTCGGCGAGAAGATCATCGATCGCGTCTGAGCAGGAGGGAGAACAAGAAATGCTCTACCGCGAGAACGGCCAGTTCAAGACCACCTACCGCGCCGACCAGGCGGTCTTCCCCATCGCGCAGGACCGCATCGCCATCGCGCTGCTGCTCGCCTTCGCGCTCGTCGTCGTGCCGCTGGCGGCGCCGGAGTACCTGTTCCGCGCCATCCTCATCCCCTTCCTGATCCTGTCGCTGGCGGCGCTCGGGCTGAACATCCTGGTCGGCTACTGCGGCCAGATCTCGCTGGGCACCGGCGCCTTCATGGCGGTGGGCGCCTACGCGGCCTACAACTTCCAGGCGCGCATCGAGGGCCTGCCGCTGATCGTCTCGCTGCTGATGGGCGGGCTGAGCGCGACCGTGGTGGGCGTGCTGTTCGGCATCCCCTCCCTGCGCATCAAGGGCCTGTACCTCGCGGTGGCCACGCTGGCGGCGCAGTTCTTCGTCGACTGGGCCATGCTGCGCGTCAAGTGGTTCACGAACGACTCGTCCTCGGGCTCGGTCAGTGTCGCCGGTCTGAAGGTGCTGGGCTTCGCGATCGAATCGCCGGTGCAGAAGTACCTGTTCTGCCTGGCCTTCCTGATCGTCTTCGCCGTGCTCGCCAAGAACCTGGTGCGCGGCCACATCGGGCGCGAGTGGATGGCCATCCGCGACATGGACGTGGCTGCCGCGGTGATCGGCATCCGCCCGATCTACGCCAAGCTCACGGCCTTCGCGGTGAGCTCGTTCATCGTCGGCGTGGCGGGCGCGTTGTGGGGCTTCGTGCACCTGGGCAGCTGGGAGCCGGCGGCCTTCGGCATCAACCGCAGCTTCGACCTGCTCTTCATGGTGATCATCGGCGGCCTGGGCTCCATCATGGGCAGCTTCTTCGGCGCCGCCTTCATCGTCGTGCTGCCGATCGTGCTGGACAACCTGCCGTACTGGTTCGGCATCCCGGTCGACGTGGCGCTGGCCTCGCACCTGACCTTCATGATCTTCGGCGCACTGATCGTGTTCTTCCTCATCGTCGAACCGCACGGCATCGCGCGGCTCTGGTCCACGGCCAAGGAGAAGCTGCGGCTTTGGCCCTTCCCCCACTAACGCAGCGCCCCACTTCCCCCCTCGTACCCCGTCAGGAGACAAGCATGAAACTCGCCTCGATCACCCTGGCCGCGGCCGCCCTGCTGGCGGGCACCACGGCTGCCTTCGCGCAGGCGAAGGAGCAGTTCTTCCCGGTGCTGGTCTACCGCACCGGCGCCTACGCGCCCAATGGCGTGCCCTGGGCCAACGGCTATGTCGACTACCTGAAGTACGTCAACGCCAAGGGCGGCATCAACGGCGTCAAGATCACGTTCGAGGAATGCGAGACCGGCTACGCCACCGACAAGGGCGTCGAATGCTACGAGCGCCTGAAGGGCAAGCACGGCGGCGCGACGGTGTTCCAGCCGCTGTCCACCGGCATCACCTTCGCGCTCACCGAGAAGGCGCCGGCCGACAAGATCCCGCTCATCACCGCCGGCTACGGCCGCAGCGAAAGCGCCGACGGCATGGTCTTCAAGTGGAACTTCCCGCTCGCCGGCACCTACTGGGTGGCCGCCGACGTGCTGATCCAGCACATCGCCAAGAAGGAAGGCGGGCTGGACAAGCTCAAGGGCAAGAAGATCGCCCTCGTCTACCACGACAGCCCCTACGGCAAGGAGCCGATCCCGCTGCTGCAGGAACGCGCCAAGCTCGAAGGCTTCGACCTGCAGCTGCTGCCGGTGACGGCGCCGGGCGTCGAGCAGAAGGCCACCTGGCTGCAGATCCGGCAGAGCCGGCCCGACTACGTGCTGCTGTGGGGCTGGGGCGTGATGAACAGCACCTCGCTGAAGGAGGCGCAGGCCACCGGCTACCCGCGCGAGAAGATGTACGGCGTCTGGTGGGCCGGTGCCGAGCCCGACGTGAAGGACGTGGGCGAAGGCGCCAAGGGCTACAACGCCGTGACCATGCAGCACGGCGCCGAGCCGAACGCGAAGGTCATCCAGGACGTGCTGAAGGAAGTGCACGCCAAGGGCCAGGGCACGGGTCCGAAGGAAGAGGTCGGCCAGGTGCTCTACGTGCGCGGCATGATGAGCGCGATGTTCGCCGTCGAAGGCGTCAAGCGCGCGCAGGAACGCTTCGGCAAGGGCAAGGTCATGACCGGCGAGCAGGTGCGCTGGGGCCTGGAGAACCTGGCGCTGGACCAGAAGAAGCTGGACGCGCTGGGCTTCGCCGGCGTGATGCGCCCGGTCTCCACCAGCTGCGCCGACCACCTGGGCGCCAACTGGGCCCGCGTGCACACCTGGGACGGCAGCAAGTGGGTCTTCAGCTCCGACTGGCTGCAGGCCGACGAGCAGATCCTCAAGCCGCTGGTGAAGACCGCCGCCGGCAAGTACGCGGCCGAGAAGAAGCTCGAGCCGCGTACCGCCGCGGACTGCCAGTCCTGACCCACCCCCCGGAGCGGCTCACGCCGCTCCCCCCTCAAGGGGGGCGCCGCTGGCGGACAGGCAAAGCCGGATCCGCGGCGGCCGCTTGATGAGGCACTGCCATTCATGTCAAACGTTCTGCTCAACGTCAACGGCATCGAGGTCATCTACAACCACGTGATCCTCGTGCTGAAGGGCGTCTCGCTGCAGGTGCCCGAAGGCGGCGTGGTCGCATTGCTGGGCGGCAACGGCGCCGGCAAGACGACCACGCTGCGCGCGGTGAGCAACCTGCTCGCCGGCGAGCGTGGCGAGGTCACCAAGGGCAGCATCGAATTGCGCGGCGAGCGCATCGAGAAGCTCAGCACCTCGGACATGGTGGCGCGCGGGGTGGTGCAGGTCATGGAAGGCCGGCACTGCTTCGCCCACCTCACGATCGAGGAGAACCTGCTCACCGGCGCCTACACCCGCCGTGACGGCAAGGGCGCGGTCGACGCCACGCTGGAGAAGGTCTACAACTACTTCCCGCGCCTGAAGACGCGCCGCACCAGCCAGGCCGCCTACACCAGCGGCGGCGAGCAGCAGATGTGCGCCATCGGCCGCGCGCTGATGGCGAACCCGAAGATGGTGCTGCTGGACGAGCCCAGCATGGGCCTGGCGCCGCAGATCGTGGAAGAGGTGTTCGAGATCGTGAAGGACCTGAACTCGAAGGAGAAGGTCACCTTCCTGCTGGCCGAGCAGAACACCAACATGGCGCTGCGCTACGCCGACTACGGCTACATCCTGGAGAACGGGCGCGTCGTGATGGATGGCCAGGCGAAGGCGCTGGCCGAGAACGAGGACGTGAAGGAGTTCTACCTGGGCATGGGCGGCGGCGACCGCAAGAGCTTCCGCGACGTCAAGAGCTACAAGCGGCGCAAGCGCTGGCTGTCGTGAGCGAAGAAGACTTCGGCGGCTTCGCGCCGCCGCCTTTCAAGGCCGAGGAAGCGCTGCAGAAGCTCAGGCGCGAGCTGCGCGACCTGGGCCTGGCCGAGCGCGAAGGCCGCTTCGAACGGCGCGGCGTGCAGATCGCCCGGGCCGCCGTCGACGGCGCCGTGCTGCAGGCCGCGGTGGTGAAGAAGCCTTCGCGCAACAGCCCGGAGTGGCAACCCAAGACCCTGAAGAACGGCGCCGACCTTCGCGACTTCGTGGCGCAGCTGAAGCGCAACCTCGCTGCCTGGGGCGACCGAGATGACTGACTACTACGACAAGCTCGAGACGCGCGACCCTGCCGAACGCGAAGCCGCGCTGCTGGCCGCGCTGCCGCGCCAGCTGGCCGCTGCCAAGGCCACGCGCGCCTTCGGCGCCCTGCTGGCCGGCGTGGACCCGGCGGCGGTGACCACGCGCGCCGCACTCGCGGCGCTGCCGGTGACGCGCAAGCACGAACTGCTGGAGCGGCAGAAGGCCGAGCGCGCCACGGATCCCTTCGGCGGCTTCTCCGCCATCGGCTGGCGCGCGCTGGGCCTCAAGCCCGCGCGCAAGGTGTTCCAGTCGCCCGGCCCCATCTACGAACCCGAAGGCGCGGCGGCCGACTACTGGCGCTTCGGGCGCGCGCTCTTCGCCGCCGGTTTTCGCGCCGGCGATCTGGTGCACAACAGCTTCAGCTACCACCTCACGCCCGCGGGGTCGATGATGGAGACCGGCGCGCATGCCATCGGCTGCACGGTCTTCGCCGGCGGCGTGGGCAACACCGAGCTGCAGTTGCAGGCCATGGCCGAGCTGCGCCCCGACGCCTACGCCGGCACGCCGAGCTTCCTGCGCATCGCGCTCGAGAAGGCCGAGGAAACCGGCACCGCCCTGCCCTTCCTGAAGAAGGCCTCGGTGGGCGGCGAAGCCTTCCCGCCCAGCCTGCGCGACTGGCTCGCGGCGCGTGGCGTGGCCGCCTACCAGAGCTACGGCACCGCCGACGTCGGCCTCGTCGCCTACGAGACCGAAGCGCGCGAAGGCCTGGTGCTCGACGAAGGTGCGATCGTCGAGATCGTGCGCCCGGGCACGAACGACCCCGTCGCCGAAGGCGAGGTCGGCGAGGTCGTCGTCACCGTGCTCAACCCCGACTACCCGCTGGTGCGCTTCGGCACCGGCGACCTCTCGGCCGTGCTGCCCGGCCGCTGCCCCACCGGCCGCACCAACGGCCGCATCAGGGGCTGGATGGGTCGCGCCGACCAGACCGCGAAAGTGAGGGGCATGTTCGTCCACCCCGGCCAGGTGGCCGAGGTGCTGAAGCGCCACCCGGAAGCGAAGCGCGCGCGCCTGGTGGTCGAAGGCGAGATGGCCAACGACCGCATGACGCTGCGCGTGGAATGCGTCAGCCGGCCCGAAGGGCTGGCCGAGGCCATCGCCGGCAGCGTGCGCGACGTGACCAAGCTGCGCGGCGAGGTGGTGCTGTGCGAGCCCGGCAGCCTGCCCAACGACGGCAAGGTCATCGAGGACGCGCGGAAGTACGACTGAAAGCAGGCCCGCGGCCAAGCGGGCACACTCGCGGCTTTTCGCTTTCCGCCCCGCCGCCCCGCATGCCCTCCGAACGCCAGCTGCGCCTGGCCTCCGGCCTCGTGATGTTCGCCTACCTGGCGGTGCACTTCGTCGACCACGCGCTGGGCCTGGTTTCGCTCGACGTGGCCGAGGTGGCGCTCGCGGCTTCGGTGGCGGTCTGGCAGAGCCTGCCCGGCACGCTGCTGCTGTACGGCGCCGCCACGGTGCACGTGCTGCTGGCGCTGCACGCGGTGTACCGCCGGCGCACGCTGCGCATGCCGCCGATGCAGGCGCTGCGGCTGGTGCTCGGCTTCGGGATGCCGATCCTGCTCATCGGCCACGTGGTGGCCACGCGCATGGCCGTCGAACTGCACGGCCTGGCGCCCACCTACCACCGCATCGTCTGGGCGCTGTGGCTGTCGGACAGCGAAGGCCGCCAGCTCGCCTTGCAGGCGCCGGGCTGGGTGCACGGCTGCCTGGGGCTGCAGTTCGCCTTCGGTCATCGCGGCTGGTGGCAGCGCGCGCGGCCGGTGCTCTTCGGCGCCGCGATCCTGCTGCCGGTGCTGTCGGCGCTGGGCTTCCTTTCGATGGGGCGCGAGCTGGCCGCGCTGGCCGCCGACCCCGCGCTGCTGGCGCGCATCCCGAAGGCCGACGTGCCGCAGCAGCTGGCCATCGGCACGCTGCGCGACGACGTGCTGCTGGCCTGGTTCGGGCTCATCGCCGCCGTCTTCGCGGCGCGCGAAGTGCGCGGCTGGCTCGAGCGCCGGCGCGGCCTGCTGGTGCCGCTGGCCTACCCGGGGCGCGCGGTCCAGTCGCCGCGCGGCTGGAGCGTGCTGGAGACGAGCCGCAGCTTCGGCATCCCGCACCTGGCGGTGTGCGGCGGCCAGGGCCGCTGCTCGACCTGCCGCGTGCGCGTGGTCGAAGGGCTGGAGGCGCTGCCGCCGCCTTCGGAAGTGGAACGCCGCACGCTCGCGCGCATCGGCGCCGGGCCCGACGTGCGCCTGGCCTGCCAGCTGCGGCCCACCGCCGGCGTGATGGTGGAGCCGCTGTGCGCCCCCGGCGGCGACGGCATCGAAACGGCCGAGGCCGCGGTGGTGGAGCACGACGCCGCGCTGCTGCTCGTGCGCGTGGCGCGCTGGTCCTGCCCGCGCGGCGGCGCGCCTTCGCCGCACGACCTGGTCTATGCGTTGAACCAGGTCTTCGCGGTCGTCGGCGAGGCAGTGCAGCGCACCGGCGGCACGCTGGGCTCGGCCGACAACGACGGCATCGGCGCCCTCTTCGACGGCGGCGCCGAACGCGCCGCGAAGCTGCAGCGCGCCTGGCAGGCGGCGGCGGCGATCGAAGCGGCCTGGCCCGCGCTGCAGGCGCGGCTGGCACGCGAGCTGGGCCTGGACGCGCAGCTCGCGATGGCCCTGCACGCCGGGCCGCTGGCGGTGGGGCCGCTG
>CAYVXO010000260.1:0-7458 GCA_964454485.1 uncultured Rubrivivax sp. | reverse complement strand
GGCCCTGCATCACGCCGGCGATCCACATCGCGGCGATGTACAGCACGATGCCGATCGTGGCGATCCAGAAGTGCAGCTCGATCGCGCGCTTGCTGTACATCTGCTTCTGGCCGTACATGCGCGGGATCAGGAAGTACAGCGAGCCCATCGACACCAGGCCCACCCAGCCGAGCGCGCCGCTGTGCACGTGGCCGACGGTCCAGTCGGTGTAGTGGCTGAGCGCGTTGACGGTCTTGATCGACATCATCGGCCCTTCGAAGGTCGACATGCCGTAGAAGGACAGGCTGACGATCAGGAACTTCAGGATCGGGTCGTCACGCAGCTTGTGCCACGCACCCGACAGGGTCATGATGCCGTTGATCATGCCGCCCCAGCTGGGCGCCAGCAGCACCAGGCTGAAGACCATGCCGATCGACTGCGCCCAGTCGGGCAGCGCGGTGTAGTGCAGGTGGTGCGGACCCGCCCACATGTAGGTGAAGATCAGGGCCCAGAAGTGCACGATCGACAGCCGGTAGCTGTAGACCGGGCGCTCGGCCTGCTTGGGGATGTAGTAGTACATCATCCCCAGGAAGCCCGCGGTCAGGAAGAAGCCCACCGCGTTGTGGCCGTACCACCACTGGACCATCGCGTCCTGCACGCCGGCGTAGGCCGAGTAGCTCTTCCACAGCGTGACCGGGATCTCGGCGCTGTTGACGATGTGCAGCAGGGCCACCGCGATGATGAAGGAGCCGAAGAACCAGTTGGCGACGTAGATGTGGCGCACGGTGCGCTTGCCGATGGTGCCGAAGAACACCACCGCGTAGGCGACCCAGACGACGGCGATCAGGATGTCGATCGGCCACTCGAGTTCGGCGTATTCCTTGCTGGTCGTGATGCCCAGCGGCAGCGTCACCGCCGCCAGCACGATGACGAGCTGCCAGCCCCAGAAGGTGAACATCGCCAGCTTGGGCAGGAAGAGCGCGGCCTGGCTGGTGCGCTGGACCACGTGGTAGGAGGTCGCGAACAGCGCGCAGCCGCCGAACGCGAAGATCACCGCGTTGGTGTGCAGCGGACGCAGCCGCCCGTAGCTGAGCCACGGAATGCCCAGGTTCAGTTCAGGCCAGGTCAGCTGGGCGGCGATGATCACCCCCACCAGCATGCCCACGATGCCCCACAGCACCGATGCGAGTGCGAACCATCGCACCGGCTGGTCGTAGTACACCGCGGCCCCGGGGGCCGTTTGATTGGCCATAGCGCTTCTCCTCATGAGCCAAATGAATTTCGCGAACCGGTTAATTGTTCTGGCAGGGTCTTTGATGGCGCTTGATCGTCATCAAGGATGCGCCTGCCCTCGTGCTCGAGGTCCTCGAACTGGCCGCGCGAAAGCGCCCAGCCGAACACGCCGATGATCAGCAGCACGAGCAGTGCCGACAGGGGCACGAGCAGATAGAGGATCTCCATGCGTCAGCCCCGCGTCAGTCGTTGGACAGGTGGCTGGCTGGCGCGCAGTGCGTTCAGCACCACGGCCAGCGAACTGCAGGCCATGCCCAGGCCCGCGGCCCAGGGCGGCAGCCAGCCGAGCAGCGCGGCCGGGATGCAGGCCGCGTTGTAGACCGCGGCCCAGGCCAGGTTCTGGTGCACGATGCGCAGCGCCTGCTGCGCCGTCGCGCGCGCGACCGTGATGTCGTTCAGGCGGTTCGACACCACCACCAGGTCGGCCTGCGCACGCGCGACGAGCGCGCCCTGCCCCATCGCGACCGACGCGTCGGCGCGCGCGAGCACGGGGCCGTCGTTGATGCCGTCGCCCACCATCACCACCGGCAGCCCGCGCGCCTGCGCCTGCTGCAGCGCCGCGAGCTTGCCTTCGGGCGTGGCACCACCCACCACGTCGGCGATGCCCAGCCGCGTGGCCAGGCGCTGCACGCGCGCGCCTTCGTCGCCCGACAGCAGCGCGACCGCCACGCCTTCGGCGCGCAACGCGGCCACGGTGTGGGCGGCGCCGTCGCGCAGCACCTCGTCGAACGCGAAGGCGCCCACCGGCGTGCCGGCGCGCGCGAGCCACACCGCGTGTTCGCCGTCGTCCGTGGCGCCGGCCCAGGCCGCACGGCCGAGGCGCCATTCGCGCCCCTGGTCGTCGAGCGCGCGCACGCCCTGGCCCGGCAGTTCCTCCACCGCCTGCCAGCCCAGCCCCGAAGGCGCGGCGCCGGCGGCGATGGCGCGCGAGAGCGGGTGCTGCGACCACGCGGCCAGCGAGGCGGCGACCGCGCGCACGTCGAGCGCGGGATCGAGACCCTTCACCTCGCGCAGCACGATGCGGTCTTCGGTGAGCGTGCCGGTCTTGTCGAAGAACACCTGGCGCGCCTTCGCGAGCGCCTCGATCGCGTCCAGCCGCTGCACCAGCACGCCGCGGCGCGCCAGGCCGGCTGCCGCCGCCACCAGCGTGGCCGGCGCGGCAAGCGAGAGCGCACAGGGGCAGGTGACGATGAGCACCGAGACCGCCACGGCGAGCGCACGCGGCGGGTCGATCACGCTCCAGACCGCGGCGGCCGCGGCGGCCAGCAGCAGCACGCCGAGCAGGAAGGGGCCGGCGAGCCGGTCGGCGCTCTTCGCGAGCGCGGGCCGCTGCGAGAGCGCGCCGCGCATCATGGCGACGATCGCCTCGTAGCGCGTGTCGGCGCCGGCGCGTTCGACTTCCATCAGCACCGGCGCGCCCACGTTGACGCTGCCGCCGACGAGGTCGTCGCCCGCGTTCTTGGCCACCGGCAGCGACTCGCCGCTCAGCAGCGACTCGTCGGCCTGCGTGCGCCCTTCGAGCAGGCGGTCGTCGGCCGGGAAGGCGGCGCCGGCCGCCACGCGTACGCGGTCGCCACGCCGCAGGCTTGCCGATTCGACCTGCTCCACGCGGCCGTCGGGGCCCACGCGCTCGGCCACCGCCGGCTGCTTCGAGGCCGCCTCTTCGAGTGCCGCCGCCGCACGGTGGCGCGCGCGCAGTTCCAGGAACCGGCCGGCGAGCAGGAAGCTCACGAACATGGTGAGCGAATCGAAGTAGACCTCGTGGCCGAACAGGCCGCCGGGCGCGAACGTCGCGCCGGTGCTGGCGACGAAGGTGACGCCCACGCCCAGGGCCACCGGCAGGTCCATCACCACGCGCCGCTGTCTCAGCCCGGCCCAGGCGGCGGCGAAAAACGGGCCGGCGGAGAACAGCACCACCGGCAGCGAGAGCACCCAGCTGCCCCAGGCGAGCAGCTGGCGCAGGTCGGGTTCCAGGTCGCCGGCCGCGGCCACGTAGCTGGGGGTGGCGAACATCATCACCTGCATGGCGCAGAAGGCGGCCACGAACAGGCGCCAGAGCGCGGCGCGGTATTCGCTGCGGCGCAGCGCGGCGGCGGATGCGGAGGCGTCGGGGGCGGCGTCGTAGCCGGCGCGGCGCACCGCGGCGACCAGTTCCGAAGGCCGGGTGCGCGAAGGGTCCCACTGCACGGTGGCGCGCTGCGCGGCGGCGCTCACGCGGGCCCCGAGAACGCCGTCGACCCTGCCGAGCGCCTGCTCGATGATGCCGGCGCAGGCCGCGCAGTGCATGCCGGCCAGTTGCAGTGATGTCTCGGCGGTGGCGCTCATGTCGAACCGGGTGACGGGCCGCGAGCGCCAGTCAACCGATAATGTAGGCAACACACGCTGACACGCTCATGACTTGCATCAACCGAACAGGGGCATTCGCGCGTGCGATGGCGGGTGCCCTGCTGGCCGCGCCGATCATCGCCTGCGCGCAGAGCGGGCCCCAGCCCAAGCTGCCCACGGTGCCGATCACGGCCGGCATGCACGTGATCCAGGCCGAGGTGGCCGAACGGCCCGAGCACCAGATGACCGGCATGATGTTCCGGCGCCAGATGGGCGCCAACGAAGGCATGCTGTTCGTCAACGACGAGCCCGGCGTGCGCTGCTTCTGGATGCGCAACACGCTGCTGCCGCTGACGATCGCCTTCATCGCCGACGACGGCACCATCGTCAACCTGGCCGACATGGCGCCGCAGACCGAGGACTCGCACTGCTCCGCCAAGCCGGTGCGCTACGCTCTCGAGATGAGCCAGGGCTGGTTCGACAAGCACGGCATCAAGGCCGGCTTCAAGCTGCGCGGCAAGCCCTTCGGCAGCTGAACGCACGCGCTCAGGGCGCGAGCGAGAGCACGAACTGCATGCCGGCGAAGTCGGGCCGGCTGCGCGCCTTCAGCGTGCCGCCCAGCCGTTCGACGATCTCGCGCGCGATCGCCAGCCCGAGCCCGGTGCCGCCGTCGTTGCGCAGGTCGGCGCGTTCGCCGCGCCAGAAGGGTTCGAACAGGCGCGGCATCTGCGCCGCGGCGACGCCCTCGCCGTCGTCTTCCACCGTCACCTCGGCGCCGCCTTCGGGCTTCGAACGCACGCGCAGCAGGATGTGCGGGCCGCCGTAGCGGCGCGCGTTGTCCAGCAGGTTGACCACCACCTCGCCGAGCCAGATCGGGTGCGCGCGCGCGACCACCGGCGACTCGGGCGCGTCGAGCTCGATCTGGCGCCCGTCGCGCAGGCCCTGCAGCACGAGCGGCTCGCAGGCTTCGCGCAGCAGCGGCACGATGTCCTGCGGCCGGTGCTCGGCGTTCATCGTCAACGCGGCCTCGGAACGCGCCAGGCTCAGCAGCTGGCCGATGAGGCGGCTCATGCGGTCGCTGGTGCGCGAGAGCTCGCCCAGCAGCGCGCGCGCGCCCTCGCCCGGCAGCGCGGCGAGCTCGCGCTCCAGCTCCTGCGCCAGCACGCGGATGCCGGCCACCGGCGTGCGCAGCTGGTGCGCGGCGTCGGCGATGAAGCGCCGCTGCAGCAGCACCGACTGCTGCACGCCGTCGAGCAGCCGGTTGATGCGCTCGATGAGCGGCACCGCCTCGGCCGGCACCTGCGCCAGCGGCAGCGCGCGCCAGTCGTTGATGTCGCGCTGCGCCACCTCGCTGCCCAGTTCGCGCAGCGGGCGCAGGCCGCGCCGCACGCCCCAGCCGATGAGCGCGAAGGTGACCACGCCCATCGCCAGCGCCGGCAGCACGATGCCGATCTGCAGGTCGCGCACGACGTCGGCGCGCTTGTTGCGCGTCTCGACGACGACGATCGAGACGCGGCGGTCGATCATGGGCGAGGTGACCGAGAACACCGCGCCGCGCACCGGCTGGCCGTGAAACTGGGCGTCGAACAGGCGCGGCCGCTCGAAGCTGCCGCCGCGGTCGGGCGGCACCGGCACGCCGGCGTCGCCGGCGAGCGCGTTGCCGTCCAGGTCGACCATCACGAAGGCGTTGTGGTCGGCGCTGTCCCAGGTCAGCAGTTCCAGCGTCTGCCGGCTCAGGTCCAGCAGCGGGCCGCGGTCGGACCAGGTGACCTTGGCGGCGAGCGCCGAGGCCTCGTCCTGCAGGCTGCGGTCGAAGGCGCGCTCGGCCGCGCTGCGCGCCAGCCAGGTGGCGCCGCCCGTGGCCGCCAGCAGGCCGACGCCCCAGGTCCACACCAGCGGTACCAGCAGGCGGCGCCGCAAGCTGGGGCCGGCGCTCACGGCGGGCCGCCTTCGCCGGCCTCCATCACGTAGCCGAAGCCGCGCACGGTCTTGATGACGACGCCCATGGCCGCGAAGCGCTTGCGCAGCCGGTGCACGTAGACCTCGACCGAGTTCTCGCTGAAGTCGGCCTCCCAGCTCGACAGGCGGGTCACGATCTGGTCCTTCGCGACCACGCGCCCGGCCTTCGCGAGCAGCAGCTCGGTGAGCGCCATCTCGCGCGGCGACAGCGCCACGCGCTCGCCGCGGAAGCGCAGCTCGCGGTGCGCGAGGTCGAGCACGAACTCGCCGAGCGCCAGCGTCTCGCCGGTGCGGCCGGTGGCGCGCCGCTTGAGTGCGCGCAGTCGCGCCAGCAGCTCGGGGATGTCGAACGGCTTGACGAGGTAGTCGTCGGCGCCGGCGTCCAGCCCGGCCACGCGGTCGGCGAGCTCGTCGCGCGCCGTCAGCAACAGCACCGGCATCGCGACGCCGCGGCCGCGCCAGTGGCGCAGCACCTCCAGGCCGTCGCGCCGCGGCAGGCCCAGGTCGAGCACCGCCAGGTCGTGTTCGCCCAGCAGACCCTGGGCAGCGGCCGACTCACCGTCGGCCAGCAGGTCGACACGCCAGCCCTCGCGTTCCAGCGCGTGCTGCACGCCCAGGCCGAGCGCGCGGTCGTCCTCGACGAGGAGAATGCGCACGCCCGGGCCTGCGGGCGTTCAGCCGAAGTTCTTCTCGGCGAAGCCCCAGTTCACCAGCTTGTCGAGGAAGGTCTCGACGAACTTCTGGCGCAGGTTGCGGTAGTCGATGTAGTAGGCGTGTTCCCACACGTCCACCGTGAGCAGCGCCTTGTCGGCGGTGGTGAGCGGCGTGCCGGCGGCACCGGTGTTGACGATGTCGACACTGCCGTCGGGCTTCTTCACCAGCCAGGTCCAGCCGCTGCCGAAGTTGCCGACCGCGCTCTTGACGAAGGCTTCGCGGAAGGCGGCGTAGCTGCCCCACTTGGCCTTGATGGCATCGGCCAGCTTGCCGCCGGGCTCGCCGCCTCCGGCCGGCTTCATGCAGTTCCAGAAGAACGTGTGGTTCCAGATCTGGGCCGCGTTGTTGTAGATGCCGCCGCTGGCCTTCTTGACGATCTCCTCGAGCGAGAGGGCCTCGAACTCGGTGCCCTTCTGCAGGTTGTTCAGGTTCACCACGTAGGCGTTGTGATGCTTGCCGTGGTGGTATTCGAGCGTTTCCTTGCTGTAGTGCGGCGCCAGCGCGTCGATCGGAAACGGCAGGTCGGGCAGCTTGTGTTCCATCGCGGTTCCTTCTTCGGAGGTTGGGTGGGTCGACAGGCGGCGGATTGTAGGCAGCGCCGACTCAGGTTGCCGGCGGCAGGGGCTCGACGCTCAGCACCTCGGCGCGCGCGCGGCCGTCGGACCAGACCGCCTGCACGCGGGCGCCGGGCGCCACGCGCGCGACGCTCGTCACCGGCCGCCCGGCATCGTCCTCGACCCAGGCATAACCACGCTGCAGCACGCGCGAAGGGTCGAGCGCGGCCAGGCGCTCGCCGGCAGCGTCGAGCCGGGCCTGCAGGCGCTGGCGCAGCGCCGCGCCGGCATGGGCCAGGCGCAGGGCCTGCAGGCGCGGCGCATCGCGCAGGCGTTCCAGGCGATGGTCGAGCGCCATCCCCAGCCGGTCGTGCAGCGCCTGCAGCCGCTGCTGCTGCCCCTGCAGCGCGGCCGCCGGCCGGCCCAGGCGCAGCGCGGCGGCGTCCAGCCGTTGTTGCTCGCGTTCGAGCGCGCGCCGCAGGACGCGCTGGAGCGCGGCCGCACGCAGGTCCAACTGTGCCGCCAGCTCGGCCTGCGCGGGCGCGGCCAGTTCGGCAGCCGCGGTGGGCGTGGGCGCGCGCAGGTCGGCCGCCAGGTCGGCCAGCGTCACGTCGGTCTCGTGGCCGACGCCGCA
>CAYVXO010000259.1:0-7466 GCA_964454485.1 uncultured Rubrivivax sp. | reverse complement strand
CATCGCGCCGCCGTTGCCGGCCACCGGCCCGGGCGTGCCGGCCGCGTGCCAGGGCACGCCGGCGGCCAGGCGGCGCGCCGCGGCCTCGGTGGAAGGGCCGGCACCGACGACCCGGCCTTCGGCGAACAGCGCCGCGACGCGCGCCGCATAGTCGGCCGGGTCGAAACCACCGCGGGCCACGAGGCTGGTCGCGAGCTCGCGCGCGAGCTGGGTGTCGTCGGAGTACTGGCCGCAGGCGTAGGGCTCGCGCGACCAGCCGGTGGCGCGCCGCGGCCGCACCACCTGCTCCACGTGCTGCCGGCAGGCGGCAGGGCCGTGGCCTTCGACGACGAAGCCCAGCGCGTCGCCGAGGGCCTGGCCGAGCAGGCTGCCGGCGAAGCGCTCGGCGCGCGTCGGGTCGGATGGGGAGGAAGCAGGCATCGCGCGGGCCCCACCAGGAGGCCCGGACGATCTTAGTGCGGGCGTGCGCCCAGCAGGCGCGCCGGCAGCATCAGCAGGGCGCGCAGGAGCGCGAAGAGCGCTTCGAAGACGACGCCGGTCAGGCGGAACGGCAGCGCCAGCAGCCACACCAGCGGCCACAGCAGCAGCACCGCCAGCGCGGCCGGCCAGCACAGCACGAAGAGGATCAGCCAGCCCGTGAGGAAGACCAGGGTGTTCATGACGACGGGCTCAGGCCTTGGGGGCGCAGGCCATCATCGCGCTCAGCGCGGCGGGCGGCTCGCCGGTGGCCAGGCGGTCGATTCCGGCGAAGGTGAGCAGCGTCAGCATCGCGGCGAGCGCGAAGGCGGCCAGGCGGCGTTCGGCGGGGCGGTAGGGGGTGCTCATGGAGGTCTCCAGCGTTGCGGGGCTCGGTTCGATGAGCGTGAATGTAGGCAGCGCCGGCGGCCAGCGCGACCGCCTTGCGACCGGCCGCCGGCCGCGCGCGACGAAATGCGGCGGCGGCCGACGAACGCGCCGGCTACGCGCGCGCGGCCCAGGCCGCGAACAGCCGGTGCAGCTGCTCCAGCCCGTCGGTCAGCGCCGCCGGGCCGGGCTGCAGGATGTCGCAGCTCTTGATCTCGTGCAGCGCGCCCGCGCGCACCGCGGGCACCTCGGCCCAGCCGGGGCGCGCGGCCACCTTCTCGGGCCGGAACTTCTTGCCGCACCAGCTGCCGACGACGATGTCGGGCGCGCGCCGCGCCGCTTCCAGCGGGTCGGCGACGACGCGGTCGCGGCCCATGCGCTGGCGCGCCAGTTCGGGGAACACGTCGTCGCCGCCGGCGACGCCGACCAGCTGCGACACCCACTCGATGGCGCTGATGAGCGGCTCGTCCCATTCCTCGAAGAACACGCGCGGCCGGCGCGACCAGGCCGCCGCCGCGGCGCCGATGGCGGCGTGGCGGGCCTGGCACTGCGCGATCCAGGCCTCGGCCTTCGCCTGCGCGCCGACGATCGAGGCCACCAGGCGCAGGGTCGAGAAGATCTCGGCCACGCTGCGCTGGTTGGTGACAAGCACGTTCAGACCGGCGCGGATGAGCTTGTCGGCCAGCGCAGCCTGCATGTCGGAGAAGCCCACCACCAGGTCGGGCTGCAGTTCGACGATGCGGTCGACCTTGCCGTCGAGGAAGGCCGACACGCGCGGCTTCTCGGCACGCGCGCGCCTCGGCCGCACGGTGTAGCCGCTGATGCCGACGATGCGCTCTTCCTCGCCGAGCAGGTACAGCCACTCGGTCGTCTCCTCGGTGAGGCAGACGATGCGCTGCGGGCCCATCGTCAGAGATCCGGCAGCGCCACCGCACGCCCCTCGCGGGTGTCGATGCGGATCGCGCCTTCGAAGGCGGCGACCAGCGCGCGGTGCAGCGCCGGGTCGTCGTGCGCGCCTTCGGCATGCACGCGGCCGGCCTTGAGCACCAGCACGCGGTCGGCGTGCAGCGCCAGCGGCAGGTCGTGCATCACGCTGACCACGGTGCGGCGCTCGGCCAGGCGGCGCAGCAGCTTCACCAGCGCCACCTGGTGCGGCGCGTCCAGGTGGGTGGTGGGTTCGTCGAGCAGCAGCACCGGCGCTTCGGTGGCGAGCGCACGCGCCAGCAGCACGCGCTGGCGTTCGCCGCCGGAGAGCTGGTGCAGCCGGCGGTGCTGCCAGGCCGTGCACTCGGTGGCTTCGAGCGCGGCGTCCACGGCCTGCTCGTCGACCGCGCCGGCGGCGCCGAACAGGCCCAGGTGCGGCAGGCGGCCGAGCGCCACCACCTCCCGCACCGTGAGCTCGCCTTCGGCCTCGCCCTGCTGCGCCAGCCAGGCGATGCGGCGCGCCCGTTCGGCGGCCGGCCAGTCGGCGAGCGGCCGGCCGTCGAGCACCACCTCGCCCTGCGAAGCCGGCATCAGTCCGGCCAGCACGCGCAGCAGCGTGGACTTGCCGGCGCCATTGGGGCCGACGACGGCGGTCCAGCCAGGCGCGAACGCGGCGTCGACACGCACCAGTACCTCGCGCGTGCCGCGCATTGCGCTCAGTTGGCGCGCCAGCAGCATCAGCGCAGCTCCCGCCGGTGCAGCAGCCACAGCAGGTAGCTGCCGCCCAGCAGCGCGGTGAGCACGCCCACCGGCAGTTCCATCGGCGCGGTGAGGCTGCGCGTCAGCACGTCGGCGCCCAGCAGCAGCACGCCGCCGGCGGCCGCGCTGGCCGCCAGCGTGTAGCGCTGCGGCGCCGGCGCGAAGCGGCGCACCAGGTGCGGGGCGACGAGGCCGACGAAGGCCACCAGCCCGGCCTGCGACACCGCCAGCCCGGTGGCCAGCGCCAGCAGCACGACGAGCGCGAAGCGCAGCCGCGCCAGCGGCAGGCCCAGGCTGACGGCGCTGTCCTCGCCCAACGCCAGCGCGTCGAGCCCGCGCGCCAGCCGCGCCGCCAGCGGCAGCGCCAGTGCCAGCCCGGCCGCGAGCACGGCCACGCTGCCCCAGCCCAGGAGGCCGGTGCTGCCCAGCATGAAGGCCGTCTTGCCGCGCAGCGCCGAAGGCGAGACGGTGGTCACGAGGTCGGCCGCGGCGCCCAACACGACGCCGACGACGACCCCGGCCAGCAGCAGCCGCGTGGTCTGCTGCGCGCCGCGCGCCAGCGTGAGCGTGAGCAGCACGCCCGCGAGCGCGCCGAAGAACGAGGCACCGACGACGCCCAGCCGCGCCACCAGCGGCAGCGTGGCCAGGGCCATCGGTTCGCCGATCAGCGAACCCGCCGCCAGCACGAGCACCACCGCCAGCGTGGCACCGGAGCCCGAGCCCAGCAGGTAGGGGTCGGCCAGCGGGTTGCGGAACAGGCCCTGCGCCAGCGCGCCGGCCAGTCCCAGCAGCGCGCCCACGAGCGCGGCGCCCAGCGTGCGCGGCAGGCGGATCTCGCCCACCAGCAGGCCGGCCTGGCCGGAAGCGATGTCGTCGCGCAGCGCCACGAAGTCCAGCCCTTCGCTGCCGGCCACCAGGCCGAGCGCGCCGAAGGCCAGCGCCAGCACCGCCAGCAGCAGCAGGAAGCGGCGCCGGCGCGAGCGGTCGCGCTGCGCGGGGGCGGCGAGCGATTCGGTGGCGGCCAGCGTGGTCATGTCACCTCAATCCTGCCAGACAGTCGGCGATGGCGGCGGCGCCCTCGCCCAGCCGCGGGCCGGGGCGCACCAGCATCTCGGCGCGCGCGGCGTCGAAGGCGCAGACATGGCCGCGGCGCAGCGCGTCCAGGCCGGCCCAGCCCGGGCGCTGCGCCATGTCGCGCACCTCGTCGGCGGCCCCCATCACCACCGCCGGCTGGGCACGCACGATGAACTCGGGGTTGAGCTGCGGGAACGGGCCCAGCGCCGCCGGCACGATGTTGACGAGCCCCAGCGCCGCCAGCGTCTGGCCGATGAACGACGTGGCGCCGGCGGCGTGCGGCGTCGTCGCCACCTCGTAGTAGACGCTGCGGTCGCGCCACGCGGCGGGCACGCGTGCCGCAGCCTCGGCCAGCTGGCGTTCGATGCCGGCCCACAGCCGCTCGCCTTCGGCCGGCACGCCCAGCACGCGCGCGACGAGGGCGACCGATCGCTTCACGTCGGCATGGCTGTCGGAATCGAGCACCGCCACCGTGAGCCCCAGCGATTCGAGGCGGTCGACCACGCGCGACGAACGCGGCGCCAGCACCAGGTCGGGCTTGAGCGCGACGACCCGTTCCACCTGGGGGTCGTCCAGCCCGCCCAGGCGCGGCAGCGTGGTCACCGAAGCGGGCCAGTTGGAGAACCGGTCGACGCCGACCAGCCGCGCGCAGGCGCCGAGCGCGCACACCGTCTCGGTGAGCGAAGGCAGCAGCGTCACGATGCGCTGTGGCGGCGCGGCCAGGCGCACTTCGGCGCCGCGGTCGTCGCGCACCGACACCGCGGCGGCCGCGGCCGCGGCGGCCAGCAGGGCAGCGACGGCGACCGCGATCCGCTTCACAAGGTGCCGCCCCAGCGCAGGCCCAGCCAGGCCTGCCGGCCCAGGCCCTGGTAGTCGCGCACCGGCTCGATGCGCTCGTCGGTGGCGTTGAGCAGCTTCGCTTCGAGCGACCAGCCCTTGGCGAAGCGCCAGGCGGCCTTCAGGTCCAGCGTGGTCTCGGCGGCGAGCACGGCACCGCCGTCGGGGCGCGCGCCCAGGCGCAGCAGCGCGGCGCCGGCGCTCCACGCGCCTTCGCTCCAGTCCAGGCCCAGGTTTTCCTGGTGCGCGGCGCGGCGCGGCAGGCGCTGGCCGCTGTCGCCGTCCTTGGCGTCGAGGAAGTCGACGCCGGCTCGCAGCGTGAAGGCGTCGAGCCTGGCCGAGCCGCCCAGCGTGGCGCCGGTAAGGCGGGCGCGCGCGACGTTGCTCGCGCAGCCGAACTGATAGGCCGGGTCGTCGGGACAGAGGTTGGCGTTCGACTGGTAGCCGATGAGGTCGCGCACGCGGTTGCGGAACACGGTGAGCTGCGCGTCGGCCATCTCGCCCCGCCAGGACAGGCCGGCTTCGACGCTGCGCCCCTTCTCCGGCCGCAGCGTGGGCACGCCATAGTCGGGGAAGTACAGGTCGTTGAAGCTGGGTGCGCGGAAGGTGTTGCCGGCCAGCGCGCGCAGCTTCCAGCCCGGCACGAAGACCCAGGCGCCGCCCAGGCGCGCGGTGGTCACGCCGCCGAAGTCGGAGCTGTGGTCGCGCCGCAGGTCGGCCTGCCAGCTGAAGCCTTGCGCGTCGCCCGTGAGCTCGACCACCGCGGCGCGGTTGCGGCGCACGGCGGAGAAGCGGCTGGTGGTGTCGGCCTTCTCGTCGGTGGCTTCGAGCGCGCCGACCAGGCGGCCGGCGATGCCGGTCTCCCAGGCCAGCTGGACGCCGGCCTGGTCGCGCTTCGTCGTGAAACGGTCGATGACGTTGCCGCCGCTTTCCAGGTCGTCCAGGCCGTGCGCGACCTTCGCGCTGCCGGTGAGGTCCTGGACCAGCGTGCCGCGCCAGTCCAGCGCCACGGTCTGCGTGACGCCGTGGTTGCGGAAGTCAGGCGTGTTGTCCTGCGCAAAGGTGGGCGGCGGGAATTCGCTCGCGTCGTATTGCGCGTTCAGCTTGTTGCGCGAGACGGCCAGGCCCACGCGCTGGCCATCGGCCGGCTTGAAGCCCACGCGCGCCTGTGCGCTGTCGAGCCGGTAGCCGTCGCGGTCCGGGTTGTAGTTGTTGAAGACATCGTTCGGGCGGAGCGCGGAAACGCCGTCGCTGGACTCGTGCGCCAGCGTGGCCGACAGGTCCCAAGCGCCGATGCTGCCGCCGGCCGAGGCCGAGGCCTGGCGGCTGCCGTAGCCGCCCACCGCCGCGGCGACGTCGGCACGCGGCGCGCCGCCGCCCTGCTTCGTGAACACGTGGACCACGCCGCCGACCGCGTCGGCGCCGTAGAGGCTGGAGCCGGGGCCGCGCAGCACCTCGATGCGCTCCACCTGCGCGAGCGACAGCGTCTCCAGCGCCGGCAGGCCCAGCGTGGCCGAGCCGACGCGCACGCCGTCGACGAAGACCGCGGTCTGGCCGGCGTTGGCCCCGCGCAGGAACACGCCGCTGGCCTGGCCGGGGCCGCCGGCGCGCGACAGCTGCACACCGGCTTCGCGCCGCAGCAGGTCGGCCAGCGAATCGGCGGTGCTGGCGCGCATCGCGTCGGCGTCGTTGACGACGACGTCGGCCGCCAGGCGGTCGACCGACAAGGGCTCGCGCGCACCGGTGATGACGACGGTCTGCGCCTGAAGCGACGCGGCGAGGACGAACGACGACAGCGCCAGCTTGCGCGGCGCACGGAGACGGGGAATCGAACCCAATTGAAGGACCTCCGGCCGCACACCCCGTGCGAACCAGTGACGAATGACCAGCCGGCGCGGAACGCCGGCGCTCATGTCACCGGGCCGGTATCCGGGCTCGCGAGTGCCGGCGGATCGCGGAGCCGAGGCTCTGCGTTGCCGAAGCGTGCCGCGCCTTCCCATGCGCTCTTGAAGAAAGCTGCACAGTGGCCTGTCTTGCGGCACGCACCTCGCTGACCGTTGCGGGGGCAGCGCCGGAATCGCGGCGGTCACCTTCTGACCGCCACCCACCGGCTTCCCGTTCAACCTGCCGCCCCGAACTCGGACGGCAGGCACCTGGTGCATGCGAAATCGAGTTTAACAGCGCGTTCCTGGCGGCCGGCCCCGACACCCCGTTCGTATAATCGCTCTTTACCACCTGGGCGCGCGTCTTCATGGCCCGCGGCCTCACGACATGACCAAGTTCGTCTTCGTCACCGGCGGTGTGGTGTCCTCGCTGGGCAAGGGCATCGCGGCGGCGTCCCTGGCGGCGATCCTCGAATCGCGCGGCCTCAAGGTCACCCTCATCAAGCTGGACCCGTACCTCAACGTGGACCCGGGCACGATGAGCCCGTTCCAGCACGGCGAAGTCTTCGTCACCGACGACGGTGCCGAGACCGATCTCGACCTCGGCCACTACGAGCGCTTCATCACCACGCGGATGAAGAAGGCCAACAACTTCACCACCGGGCAGATCTACAAGAGCGTGCTCGAGAAGGAACGCCGCGGCGACTACCTCGGCAAGACGGTGCAGGTGATCCCGCACGTCACCAACGAGATCCAGGAATACGTGCGCCGCGGCGCGGCCGAGGTCGACGTGGCCATCGTCGAGATAGGCGGCACGGTGGGCGACATCGAAAGCCTGCCCTTCCTGGAGGCGGTGCGCCAGATGAGCCTGAAGCTCGGCCCCGCCAACAGCGCCTTCGTGCACCTGACCTACGTGCCCTGGATCGCCGCCGCCGGCGAGCTGAAGACCAAGCCCACCCAGCACACGGTGCAGAAGCTGCGCGAGATCGGCATCCAGCCGGACGCGCTGCTGTGCCGCGCCGACCGCTTCATCCCCGACGACGAACGCGAGAAGATCAGCCTGTTCACCAACGTGCCGCTGCACGGCGTGATCTCCATGCCCGACGTGGACACCATCTACAAGGTGCCGCGCGTGCTGCACGAGCA
>CAYVXO010000258.1:0-7501 GCA_964454485.1 uncultured Rubrivivax sp. | reverse complement strand
CGACCCCGACTGGCTGCCCGAGGCGCGCAAGCGCAAGTACAACTGGGACCGGCGCAGCCAGGTGCTGGTCAAGAAACTCGTCTAGACAAGGAGGCCCCACGATGGCCCGCATGGTTCAGTGCATCTACCTCAAGAAGGAAGCCGAAGGGCTGGCCTTCCCGCCCTACCCCGGCGACCTGGGCAAGCGCATCTACGACAACGTCAGCAAGGAAGCGTTCGAGGTCTGGAAGCGCCACCAGACGATGCTGGTCAACGAGAACCGGCTCAACCTGGCCGACGCGCGCGCCCGCCAGTACCTGGCGCGCCAGATGGAGCAGTTCTTCTTCGGCGAAGGGGCCGACAAGCCGGTGGGCTACGTGCCGCCGTCGGCCTGAAACAGGGGATACGGCACCGCCAAGTCCGGGGGGCCGGGCGCGGCCGGCGGGTCGCCGGCGGCGGCTATAGTCCGCCGGGCTTCCCAAGAAGAAGCACCGGACAGGAGGACCACGATGCCCACCTTGAGCGAGTTGCTCGCCCAGAAGGCCGCCCTTGAGAAGCAGATCGC
Organism: uncultured Rubrivivax sp.; assembly: GCA_964454485.1. Classification (GTDB taxonomy): domain Bacteria; phylum Pseudomonadota; class Gammaproteobacteria; order Burkholderiales; family Burkholderiaceae_C; genus Rubrivivax. Next base: position 6,957 of record CAYVXO010000258.1, on the reverse strand, counting down.
CGAGCAGCAGCGCGAGGAACGCGCCGCCGCGATCGCGCAGGTGAAGGCATTGATGGCGCAGTACGGCCTCACGCTGGCCGACATCGGCGCCAGCGGCGCGCGTGCGCCGGCCCGCGCCGGCGGCGGCGCCAAGGTGGCGCCCAAGTACCGCGACCCCGCCACGGGCGCCACCTGGTCCGGCCGCGGCCTGCAGCCGAAGTGGCTGCGCGAGGCGCTCGCCGGCGGCCGCACGCTCGCCGACTTCGCGATCTGATCCCCGTCGCCGCGCGAGCCCATGTGACCGCTTCCGACGACCGCCGCCCGCTGCACCGCCTGGTGGCCGACTGGCACGCCGGCACGGTGCGCGCGACGCGCCTGCTGGCGGTGACGCTGGCCGGCCTTCTGGCCGGATACGTGGGCGCGCTGGCGCTGCCCTTCGCGCCCTGGGGCGGCATGTCGCTGGCCTGGGGCGTCGCGCTCGCCGCGGTGCTGCGCTGGGGCAACGCGAACGTCTTCGGCGCGCTGCCGGGCGCGATGCTGGCGCTGGTGACGCTGTCGGTGCCGCTGGCCACCGCCACCGTGGCCACGGTCGCCATGGCCGCCGGCCTGCTGGTCGCCACCACGCTGCTGCGCAGCCTGGGCTTCGACGGCCGCATCGAACGCGCGCGCGACCTGCGCTGGCTGCTCGCCGTGGTCGTGCTGGTGGCCGCGCCGGTGACCACGCTGGTGGCCGAAAGCGGCCTGCGCTGGACCGCGCCGCCGCTGGGCTCGATGAGCGCCACCCTGTTGCTGGGCTGGGCCTCGCTGGCCATCGGCGGGCTCTCGGCGGCGCTGCCGCTGCTGACCATCGACCGCCGGCTGCTGCGGCCGGAGCGCCCGCTGCCGTCGATGCTGGCCGGCGCCCTCTCGCTGGCGGCGGTGTTGCTGGCGGCGCCGCTCATCGCTTCGCCCGCGGTGCAGGCCACCGCGCTGGGCAAGTCGCTGGTGTTCGCGGCGCCGGTGCTGCTGATCTGGGTGGCATTGCACGCGGGCACGCCGCTGGCGTTCTGCGGCGGGCTGCTGCTCATCGTGGTGGGCTGCGGCAGCGCCACGCCGGGCGCGCCCTGGTGGGGCCTGGGTCTTTCGATGTACCTGGGCGTCGGCGCCTGGGCGGGGGCGCTGCAGGCGCTGCTGTGCGCGGTGCATGCCGGCGCCGTCGAGGCGGCCTGGCGCGCCCACCGCTGGGAATGGGCGCTCGACGGCTCGCGCCTGGGCGTCGCCGACTGGCACCTGCTGCGCCGCGAGAGCTTCGCCTCGGCCGCCTGGCGCGCGCTCACGCGCCACGACAGCGGCCGCTGGACGCCCACGCTGTGGTTGCAGCAGGTGCATGCCGAGGACCGGCCGGCGCTCGAAGCCGCGATCGAGCAGCTGCGCGCCGGCGAGGCCGGCCGCGCGCAGCTCGAGCTGCGCCAGCAGTTCGACGGCGGCTGGCGCTGGTTCGAGGCCACGCTGCTGGTGATCGAGCGCGACCCCGCCGGCCGCCCGGCGCGGCTGCTGGCCACGCTGGCCGACGTCGACGAACGGCACGAGGCGCTGGAGCGCCAGCGCCTGTCGGCCAGCCTGTTCCAGCACCTGCACGAAGGCCTGCTCGTCACCGACACCGAGTTGCGCGTGCTCGACGTCAACCCGGCCTATACCGAGATCCTGGGCGTGCCCCGCGCGGACCTGCTGGGCACCGTGCCTTCGCTGCTGCGGCCGCAGCCGGCCGACCCGATCGCACGCCAGCAACGCGCCGCCATGTGGGCAGCGCTGCGCAGCGAAGGCAGCTGGCGCGGCGAGCTGCTCGAACGCCGCCGCAGCGGCGAGCTCTGCACGCTGCAGGCCACCATCTCCAGCGTGCGCGGCCCGGTGGGCGACCTGCGCTACCACGTGCTGGTGATCTCCGACATCACCGAGCAGCAGATGCAGCGCGAGCGGCTGGAGCGCCAGGCCCTGTTCGACGAGCTGACCCGGCTGCCCAACCGCGTGCAGCTGTCGATGCTGCTGACCGAGGCGATGGCCGCCGCCGACCGCGACAACTTCCTGCTCGTCGTCTGCTACCTTGACCTGGACCACTTCAAGCCCGTCAACGACCGATTCGGCCACGCCGCCGGCGACCGCCTGCTCGCCGAGCTGGCCGGCCGCCTGCGCAGCGCGCTGCGCCGGCGCGATACCTGGGCCGACGCCGCCGCGCGCCTGGGCGGCGACGAATTCGTGCTGCTGCTGCGCGCCGGCACGATCGAGGAAGCGCGGCTGGCGGTGGAGCGGGTGCTGCGCGTGGTTTCGCAGCCCTACGTGATCGACCCCGCCTCCGACCCGGTGCAGATCACCGCCAGCATGGGTGCCACCGTCTACCCGGTGGACCGCAGCGACGCCGACACCCTGCTGCGCCACGCCGACCACGCGATGTACGGCGCCAAGCAGAGCGGCCGCAACGGCTACCTGCTGTTCGACCCCGAGCACCGCCGCCGCACCGAGGAACGCGTGATGGCCATCGGCCGCGTGCAGGAGGCGCTGGACAGCAACGAGTTCCGGCTCTTCTACCAGCCCAAGGTGGACATGCGCAGCGGCCGCGTGCTGGGCTTCGAGGCGCTGCTGCGCTGGGACCACCCGCAGCACGGCCTGATCGCGCCGCAGCAGTTCCTGCCGCTGATCGAGAACACCGGCCTGTCGGCGCGCGTCGGCGACTGGGTCTTCAGCCAGGCGCTGGAGCACCTGTCGCACTGGCGGCGCAACGGGCTGGACATCTCGGTCAGCGTGAACGTCTCGGCGCGCCACCTGCAGGAGCCGGACTTCGCGCAGCGCCTGTCGGAACTGCTCGCGCGCCACAGCGACGCGCTCGCGCCCTATCTCGAACTGGAAGTGCTGGAGACGGCGGCGCACAACGACATCGAGGCCACCTCGGCACTGCTGGCGCGCTGCCGCGCGATCGGCGTGCGCTTCGCGCTCGACGACTTCGGCACCGGCTACTCCACCCTCACCTACCTGAAGCGGCTGCCGGTGGACGTGCTGAAGATCGACCGCAGCTTCGTCCACCACATGCTCGACGACCCGCAGGACCGCGCCATCGTCGAAGGCGTGATCGGCCTCGCGCGCACCTTCGGCTGCGTCGTCGTCGCCGAAGGCGTGGAGAGCCCGGCGCAGGCGCGCACGCTGCTCGACCTGGGCTGCGACATCGGCCAGGGCACCGGCATCGCGGCACCGATGGCCGCCGACCAGGTGGCGAACTGGGTGCGCGACTACCGCGGCGTGTTCGCGCTCGCGCCGGCGCCGGCCGCGGACAGCGGCGTCGCTAGACTGGGCGGGTGATCCCCCCCGGCTTCATCCAGGACCTGCTGGCGCGCACCGACATCGTCGAGGTCGTCGGCCGCCATGTCGAGCTCAAGCGCGGCGGTGCCAACTGGATGGGCCTGTGCCCGTTCCACGCCGAGAAGTCGCCCAGCTTCTCGGTCAGCGCCTCCAAGCAGTTCTACTACTGCTTCGGCTGCGGCGCCTCGGGCGACGCGATCCGCTTCCTCACCGAGCACCTGGGCCTGTCGTTCGTGGAAGCGGTGCGCGACCTGGCCGGGCGCGTGGGTCTGGTCGTGCCCGAGGAACAGGTCAGCGTCGAGGAACAGCAGCGGCGCGACACCTTGCGCGAGCGGCGGCTGTCGATCGGCGAGCTGCTGGCGAAGGCGGCCGAGTTCTACCGCGCGCAGCTGAAGGCCAGCCCGCGCGCGATCGAGTACCTCAAGGGGCGCGGCCTCACCGGGCAGATCGCGGCGCGCTTCGGCCTTGGCTACGCGCCGCCGGGCTGGCGCACGCTGGCCGGCGTCTTCGCGCGCTACGACGACCCGCTGCTGGAAGAAGCCGGCCTCGTGCGCCGCAAGGAAGAGGAGGAAGACCCCGAGCGCGGCCGCTACGACTGGTTCCGCGACCGGGTGATGTTCCCGATCCGCGCCGTCTCGGGCGAGATCATCGGCTTCGGCGGCCGCGTGCTCGACGACAGCAAGCCCAAGTACATGAACTCGCCCGAGACGCCCGTCTTCAGCAAGGGGCGCGAGCTGTACGGCCTGTTCGAGGCACGCCAGTGGCTGCGCGAGAGGGGCTGCGCGCTCGTCGTCGAGGGCTACATGGACGTGGTCGCGCTGGCGCAGTCGGGCTTCCCGAACGCGGTGGCCACGCTGGGCACCGCCTGCACGGCCGAGCACGTGCAGAAGCTCTTCCGCTTCACCGACGCGGTGGTCTTCAGCTTCGACGGCGACGCCGCCGGCCGGCGCGCCGCGGCGCGCGCGCTCGAAGCCGCGCTGCCGCACGCGACCGACCTGCGCAGCGTGCGGTTCCTCTTCCTGCCGCCCGAGCACGACCCCGACAGCTACGTGCGGGAGCTGGGCGCCGAAGCCTTCGAGCGCGCGCTCGAGGCGGCGGTGCCGCTGTCGCGCCAGCTGCTGGAACAGGCGGCCGAGGGCTGCGACCTGGGCAGCGCCGAAGGCCGCGCCCGCATGCTGGCGCAGGCGCAGCCGCTGTGGAACGCGCTGCCCGACGGCGCGCTCAAGCGCCAGGTGCAGGCCGAGCTGGCGCAGCGCGCCCAGCTGGACCTGGCCGAGCTGCAGTCGCTGTGGGGCGGCAAGCCGCGCGCCGCGGATCGGGCGCCGGCGGAACGGCAGGGCCCGCTGCGCCTGTTCCGGCGCGGCAACATCCGGGTCCCGCCCGCCGGGCCGGCGGACTTCGCGGTGCGCCTGCTGCTGCAGCACGCCGACTGGTGGGACGAGCTCACGGGCGACGACCGCCAGATGCTGCACGAGCTGGGCGGCACCCATGGCGAGGTCGTGCGCTGGCTCGAGCAGCAGCTGGAGGACCACGGCCCGCTCACCTGGCCGGCGCTGAACGACGCCATGGAAGGCCAGCCCTGGGCCGACACCGCGCGCGCCTGGGTGCGAGCCGGCCTCGGCGACGAGGAGCACCGGCGGGACGACTTGCACGGCATCGTGAGCCAGCTCTGGCGCCAGCTGCTGCGGCAGGAGGCCGACGCGATCGTGGCGGGCACCCCTTCGGCCGAGGACCTGGCGCGCTACCGGGCGCTGATGGAACAGATCGCCGCGCTCAAGTCCCCGCGAGGGACGCAGTCAAGCTGAAGCCGCCCTGCGACGGTATAATCCTCGGCTGACCGCAACGGCACGAGTGACAGCAGCACCTCCGGGCACGGCCACCCTCGACAAGGGCACCCTGACACAGGGCTTGGGCCACCTCCTCCCGCAAGGACTGCTCGCCGGACAGTTTCGGACGCCGACCCGTCCGGACTCGTCACTCGACAAAGCGTCCCCATGTTCCCAATGCGCCCCATCGGCAAAAGCCGAGATGACGGTGTCGCATGGCGATGCCGTTGAAACACCCCGAGGACCCGCATGACCGCCGCCAAGAAGCCCGCCGCCAAGCCCGCCGCCGCTCCCGCCGCCAAGCCTGCCAAGGGCAAGGCGCCGCCGGCGGAACCCAAGGCCGCCGCCAAGGCGGCACCGGCCGCGGCCAAGCCGGCCGCCAAGACGGCGGCCAAGCCCGCCGCCAAGGCGCCGCCGGCCAAGCCTGAAGCCAAGGGCGGCAAGGCTGCCCCCGGCAAGAAGGGCGAAGCGGCCAAGAAGCCGGCCGAGGAAGAGGAAGACCTGGGCGACATCGAGGTCGAGTTCGAGAGCGAGGCCGAAGCCGAAGTCGAGGCCGGCGACGAGAAGGAAGCCAAGGCCAAGCCGCTGCGCATGAAGGTCAGCCGCGCCAAGGAGCGCGCGCTGATGCGCGAGTTCGGCCTCGACGAGGCCACCCTCACCGAAGAGGAAGTCACCAAGCGCCGCCAGGAGCTGAAGACCCTCATCAAGATGGGGAAGACGCGCGGCTTCCTCACCCACCAGGAGATCAACGACCACCTGCCGGAAAAGCTGGTCGACAACGAGATCCTGGAAGCCATCGTCTCGATGCTCAACGACATGGGCATCGCGGTCTACGAGCAGGCGCCCGACGCCGCCCAGTTGCTGATCGCCGGCGGCAGCACCAGCACCGCCACCGACGAAGAGGCCGAGGAGGCGGCCGAGGCGGCGCTGTCCACCGTCGACAGCGAGTTCGGCCGCACCACCGACCCGGTGCGCATGTACATGCGCGAGATGGGCACGGTGGAGCTGCTCACGCGCGAAGGCGAGATCGAGATCGCCAAGCGCATCGAAGGCGGCCTGCAGGCCATGATGCTGGCGATCAGCGCCAGCCCGACCACGATCGCCGAGATCCTGGCCTACGCCGACAAGATCGCCGCCGGCGAGATGCAGATCTCCGAGGTGGTGGACGGCTTCGTCAGCGACGACGAGGCCGACGACTACGTCGCCGAGGAGGACTACGACGAGTTCGACGAGGAGGACGACGACGACGGCGCCGGCGGCAGCAAGGCGCTGACCAAGAAGCTCGAGGAGCTGAAGTCGGCCGCGCTCGCGAAGTTCGAGCTGCTGCGCTTGCATTTCGACAAGATGCGCAAGGCCTACGAGAAGGACGGCTACAAGTCGCCCGCCTACAACAAGGCCCAGCACGCGATCAGCGAAGACCTGATGACGATCCGCTTCACGGTCAAGACGATCGAGCGGCTGTGCAACATCCTGCGCAGCCAGGTCGACGACGTGCGCCGCTACGAGCGCGAGATCCGCAAGATCGTGGTCGACAAGTGCGGCATGCCGCAGGAACACTTCGTGCGCACCTTCCCCGCGAACGTGCTCAACCTGAAGTGGGCCGAGAAGGAGATCGCCGCCGCCAAGCCCTACAGCCCGGTGCTGGCGCGCAACCTGCCGGCGGTGCAGGAACTGCAGCAGAAGCTGGTGGACCTGCAGTCCAAGGCGGTGGTGCCGCTGGACGACCTCAAGCAGATCAACAAGAAGATGAACGAGGGCGAGAAGGCCAGCCGCGACGCCAAGAAGGAGATGATCGAGGCCAACCTGCGCCTGGTGATCTCCATCG
>CAYVXO010000257.1:0-7620 GCA_964454485.1 uncultured Rubrivivax sp. | reverse complement strand
GCGGCGCACGTCGCCGCGGCGCTTGACCTCGATGCCGGCGATCAGCGGGCTGTAGAGCTGGAAGGTGCGCTCGACGCCTTCGCCGCTGGAGACCTTGCGCACGATGAAGCTGCTGTTGAGGCCGCGGTTGCGCTTGGCGATGACGACGCCTTCGTAGGCCTGCACGCGCTTGCGCGTGCCTTCGACGACGTTGACGTTGACGATCACGGTGTCGCCGGGGGCGAATTCCGGGAGGGTCTTGTTCAGGCGGGCGATCTCTTCCCGCTCGAGGGTGGCGATGAGGTCCAAGGGAGGCTCCAGGGTCGATCTTGCGCGGGCGGTGTTGGGAGTGGGCGCCGCGGCGAACGGTTGTCGCGGCGGCAAGGCCGGCAGAGGATCGGGAAAACGCGGGATTATAGCGGCAGCGCCGCCAGGAAGCGCTCGTCGGCCACCGAGAGCTGCCCGGCGGCGCGCGCCGCGGCGATCAGGTCCGGCCGCCGTCGCGCCGTGAGTTCCAGCGAACGTTCGCGCCGCCAGCGCTCGATCTCGCCGTGGTGGCCGGACAGCAGCACCGCCGGCACCGGGCAGTCGGCGCCGTCCACCACCAGCTGCTCGGGGCGGCTGTAGGCCGGGCCTTCGAGCAGCCCGTCGGAGAAGCTGTCCTGCTGGTGCGAAGGCGCCTTCAGCACGCCTTCCTGCAGCCGGGCCACCGCGTCCAGCAGCGCCAGCGCCGGCAGCTCGCCGCCGGAGAGCACGAAGTCGCCCAGGCTCAGCTCGTGCGTCACCCGGCGGTCGATGACGCGCTGGTCGATGCCCTCGTAGCGGCCGCACAGCAGCACCGCGCCGGGCCCGGCCGCGAACTCGTTCACGACGGCCTGGTCGATGCGCCGCCCGGTGGGCGTGAAGTGCACGACCGGAGCCATGGGCACGCCGGCGCCGCGCTCGGCCGCCACCGCGTCCAGTGCGCGCAGCAGCGGTTCGGCCAGCATCACCATGCCGGGCCCGCCGCCGTAGGGGCGGTCGTCGACGCGGCGGTAGGCGTCCTCGGCGAAGTCCCGCAACTGCCAGAGCTTCACCTCGATGCCGCCCGGCCCGAAGGCACGCCGCGTGACGCCGCTTTCCAGGTGCGGCGCGATCAGCTCGGGAAACAGCGTGACGACGTCGAAGCGCATCGCGTGGAGCGCCTTCAGTAGTCGGCCTGCCAGTCGACGTGCACGAGGCCGGCTTCGCGCTCGACGCGGTCGACGTAGGCGTCGACGAAGGGGATCAGCAGCTCGGCGGCGTCGGCCGCCTCGGGCTGCACGCGCAGCACGCAGTGCGGGCCGGTTTCCACGAGGCCGACGACGCGGCCGAGCGCCACGCCTTCGCGGTTGCGCACCGCCAGGCCGATCAGGTCGACCCAGTAGAACTCGCCTTCGTCGGGGGTCGGGAAACTGGAGCGGGCGACGAAGACGCGCGCCCCGGCCAGCGCCTGCGCGGCGTCGCGGTCGGCGATCTCGTCGCAGGTGGCGACCACGGTCTCGCCCTGCTCGCGCGCCTCGCGCACGCGCAGCAGCGGCGGCACCTGCTGGGCCGGCTTGGCCTCGGCAGGCGCCAGCCACCAGCGCTTGGAGGAGAACAGCGCCTGCGGGTCGGCGGAGAAGGGCTTGACCTTCAGGCCGCCCTTCACGCCCCAGGCACCGAGGACGCGGCCGACCTCGACCGCGTCGGGCGGGCGCGCCGGCTCGGCCGGCAACGCCGACCCGGCCGGCGCAACGCTCACGCCGCTTTCTTCGCCTGGTCGACCAGGCGGGCGACGGTGGGCGACAGCTGGGCGCCGACGCCGGCCCAGTGGTTGACGCGGTCGAGCGCGACGCGCAGCGCCTGCTCGTTGTCGGCGGCCATCGGGTTGTAGTAGCCCACGCGCTCGATGAAGCGGCCGTCGCGGCGCTCGCGCGAGTCGGCGACGACGATGTTGTAGAAGGGGCGCTTCTTCGCGCCGCCGCGGGCCAGACGGATCACGACCATGACGGGAAACCTCGGTTCTTGCTTGCGGCCGACAACGCCGCCGTGGACACGTGCCGCCGGCGCATCGGTCTGGGCTTCGGCATCGCCGTAGATACGCCCCGGGTGAGAGCCGGGACCGGCGCCGAAAACCGCGCATTATAGACTCGCCCTTCTCCCCGCCAACGCACCCATCGTGATCCTGCGCCCCAGCACCGAAGCCGACCTGCCGGCCGTGACCGCCATCTACGCCGACGCCGTGCTGCACGGCACCGGCACCTTCGAGCTCGAGGTGCCCGACGCCGACGAGATGGCGCGCCGCCGCGCCGACGTGCTCGCCAAGGGCCTGCCCTGGCTGGTGGCCGAAGACGCCGGACGCGTGCTCGGCTACGCCTACGCCAACCACTTCCGCCCGCGCCGCGCCTACCGCTTCTGCCTGGAGGACTCGATCTACCTGGCGCCGGACGCACGCGGCCGCGGCGTCGGCCGGCTGCTGCTGGCCGAACTGGTGGCGCGCTGCGAAGCCGCCGGCGCCCGCCAGATGCTGGCCGTCATCGGCGACTCGGCCAACGCGGGTTCGATCGGCGTGCACCGCGCGCTGGGCTTCGAGCACACCGGCGTGCTCAAGGCCACGGGCTGGAAGTTCGGCCGCTGGCTCGACGTGGTGCTGATGCAGCGCGCGCTGGGCACCGGCGCCGCGAACGCGCCGGCCGAGTGATGCGCTACCGCTCCAAGACGCTGGCCACCTGGCTCGCGTTCGCCTTCGGTTCGCTGGGCCTGCACCGTCTGTACCTCCACGGCCGCGGCGACCTCTGGGCCTGGCTGCACCCCTGGCCGACGCTGCTGGGACTGGCCGGCGTGCTGCGCATGCGCGCGCTCGGCCAGGACGACCGCCTGTCCTGGCTGCTGATCCCGTTGCTGGGGCTGATGCTCTCGCAGGCGATGCTGGTGGCCATCGTCTGGGGCCTCACGCCGGACGAGAAGTGGGACGCCCGCCACAACCCCGGCCAGCCGGTCCATGCCACGCGCTGGGGCCCGGTGCTGGGCGTGATCGCGGCGCTGATGGTGGGCGGCGCGGTGCTGATGGGCACCATCGCCTTCGGCGGCCAGAAGTTCTTCGAGTGGCAGGCCGAGTCCTCCGGCCCCTGAACGACGCTCAGAACGCGGGCGGCACGACCACCTTGCCGCGCGGCGGCGCTGCGGCCGGCAGCTGGCGCGGCGCCGGTGCCGCCGCCGCGGGCGGCACGATCTCGGGCGGGCGGGCCGGCAGCGGCGCCGTCTCCGCCGCTGCCACGCCGCAGCCGGCGAAACAGAACTCGCCCGTGAACGAACCGTAGGTGAACGGCACCTGGCGCTTGCCGCCGTTGCGCTGCGTCTCCTGCTGAACGCCGGCCGAGACGCGCTTGATCATCGTCTCCACCGGCAGCCCCGGCTGGCGCAGGTTGGCCAGCAGGTGCTTCGTGAAGGGACTGTTGCGCGCCCCGGGTTCGCCGTCGGACGCGGTCTCGTTGGCGGCGGTGGCATAGAGCACGAGCGAGCCCACCGGCGCGTCCGAGACCGGCGCCAGCCCGCGGCTCACGCTGCGGCTGAAGCCGCGCGTGAAGGGGCTGTTGCGGCAGGCGTCCAGGATCATCATCGTGAAGTCGCTCTGCGCGTCTTCGAGCGTGGCCATCACGAAGCGCAGCGAGACCGACTCGTCCTCCACGTCCTCCTTGCGGCGGATCTGCGCCGCCGTCGGCAGCAGGAAGTTCTCGCCGTCGATCTGCAGGCCGTGGCCGGCGTAGTAGAAGAGCGCCACCCGGCCCGGCCCCAGGCGGTCGCGGAAGGCCTGCAGCTCGCGCTTGAAGTCGCGCCGCGTCTTCACGTCGGACACGCAGGCCACCTCGAAGCCCAGCTCGCGCAGCGCCGCGCACATGTCGGCGGCGTCGTTGAGCGCGTTGTCCAGCGCCGGCACGTCGACGTAATGTGCGTTGCCAACGACCAGCGCCACGCGCTGCGGCGCCGCCGGTGCGCGCTCGGCCGCGGTCGCGGCCAGGCCAAGCGTGGCCAGCACGGCAGCGAGCACGGCGGCCCGCGCGCGTTGCAGCCGGGCCAGGCCGCGCGCCATGGTCAGAACGACGCCACCAGCCCCAGCGTCATGCCCTGGGTGATGTCGCGCACGTCGGTCTTCGTCGAAGCGTCGCCGACCGCGTAGCCGTGCGTGGTGACGGTCTGCGTGCGCCAGCCCAGCGTGACCGTCACTGCGCGCGGCCCGCGCGCTTCGGCGAAGGTCCAGGCCAGGCCGGCTTCCTGCAGCAGGTAGCCGGCGCGCAGGCGGCTGCGGCCGGCGTCGTCGGGCACGCCCAGGTGCGCCGACATCGAGCCGTAGCCCAACGTGGCGTAGACCGACATCGACGGGCTCAGCGGCGCGGTCGCGTTCAGCCCCGCGATCGGACCCTTCCACGTGTAGCCGGTGCCGAAGTGCTGCGCCACCTTCTTGTAGCCCAGCGTCGCGGCCAGGCCGGGCAGCAGGTAGTAGCCGACGCTGGCGTCCTGCTCGTCGCGGCTGCCGGGCGCGTCCTCGGCGAAGGGCGAGGTCAGCACGTAGTCGGTGCGCTGCATCTGGCTGAGCGAGAACAGCCAGTCCTTGTAGCGCAGCCCGAGTTGCGGGATGAGCACGTTCTGCCGGTTGCTCGACAGCGTGGCCAGCGTGGGCGAGGGGGCACCGGTCTCGTCGAGGGTCGCGTAGACGTCCCACGAGACCCAGCGGTTCGACCACACCTTCAGGCCCCCGAAGACCGTCCAGTCCGACGCCGCGCGCGCCCCCTCCGCGTCCTGCGCCTGCGCCGCCGCGGCGGCGGCCACCATCATGGCCGCTGCCGCGGCACGGCCGATCCGGCTTCTCTCCACCCTGCCCTCCCTCGGTCTCGTTCTGTACGAGCCAGTCTAGGTGGCCGCCCGCAAGGGCGACAAGGTGGTGGCGCGAGTTCCCGTCCCCAGCCGTGGGGACGGATCAGAAGACGTAGAGGCTGACGCCGTAGAACACGGCGGCGATGAAGGCCGAGGCGGGGATGGTGAAGATCCAGGCCAGCACGATGTTGCCGGCCAGCCCCCAGCGCACCGCCGACGCGTTGCGCACCGAGCCGACGCCGAAGATGGCGCCGGTGATGGTGTGCGTGGTCGACACCGGCACGCCCATCGCGGTGGCCAGGAAGAGCGTGGCGGCGCCGCCGGTCTCGGCGCAGAAGCCGCCCACCGGCTTGAGCTTGGTGATGCGCTGGCCCATCGTCTTCACGATGCGCCAGCCGCCGAACAGCGTGCCCAGGCCGATGGCGATGTAGCAGCACCAGATCACCCAGATCGGCGGCAACCTGTCGCCCGCGTTCGCGTAGCCCGCGGCGATGAGCAGCAGCCAGATGATGCCGATCGTCTTCTGCGCGTCGTTGCCGCCGTGGCCCAGCGAGTACAGCCCCGCCGAGACCAGCTGCGCGCGGCGGAAGAAGTTGTCCACCTTGAGCGGCGAGACGCGCCGGAACACCCAGGCCACGCCCACCATCATGGCCGACCCCAGCAGATAGCCCAGCAGCGGCGAGACGAAGATGAAGGCCACCGTCTTCAGCAGCCCGGAGGCGACGAGCGGCCCGGCGCCGGCCTTCGCCAGCGTGGACCCGACGATGCCGCCGATCAGCGCGTGCGAGCTGGACGAAGGAATGCCGAACCACCAGGTGAACACGTTCCATGCGATGGCGCCGATCAGCGCGCCGAAGATGACGTGCTGGTCCACCACGCCGGGCTCGACGATGCCCTTGCCCACCGTGGCCGCCACCTTGAGCTGGAACACGAGGATCGCGATCACGTTGAAGACGGCCGCGAAAGCCACCGCCTGCTGCGGCTTCAGCACGCCGGTGCTGACCACGGTGGCGATCGAGTTCGCCGCATCGTGGAAGCCGTTCATGAAGTCGAACAGCAGCGCCAGCACGACGAGCAGCACCACCCCCCAGAAGCCGACCGGCATCGCGTCCATCTGCTACAGGCCCGTCAGGCGCTCAGGAGTTCTCGAGGACGATGCCTTCGATCAGGTTGGCCACGTCCTCGCAGCGGTCGGAGATGGACTCCAGGTGCTCGTAGACGGCCTTCAGCTTGATCAGCTCGCGCGTGTCCTCCTCCTCGCGGAACAGGCGCGACATGGCGCTCCTCATCACGCGGTCGGCGTCGGACTCCAGGCGGTCGATCTCCTCGCAGGTCTTGAGCGCCGATTCGGCCACCGCCGCGTCCTTCAGGCGCGGCAGCAGCGTCACCACGTGCTGCACGCGCTCGCAGCAGCGCACCGAGATGTCGGCCAGGCGCTCGACGTCGTCGCCCAGCTTCTGCAGGTCGTACAGCGACATCACCTCGCTCGAGTCCTGCAGAAGGTCGAGGATGTCGTCCATGGCGTTGATCAGGCCGTGGATCTGCTCGCGGTCCAGCGGCGTGATGAAGGTGCGGTGGAGCAGCCGGTGCACCTCGGCCGTGACCTTGTCGGCCGAGCGCTCGGCGGCGCCGACGTCGGCGGTGTACTTCTCGCGCAGCGACGCGTCGGGGTAGTACTTGACGAGCGACATGAAGGCGCGCGCGCCCTCGGCGATGTAGTTGCCGTGCTCGTTGAACATCTCGAAGAAGTTGCCTTCGCGCGGCAGCAGCTTGCCGAAAACCATGCACACCCCGGTTGTCACCGGCGAGTCACCGGCTTGTCACGCGAAGATTGTAGGGGTGCCGCCGGTCAGCTTCTGAAAATGAAGTAGACCGCTCCCACCAGGCACAGCCCCGCCCACAGGTAGTCCCACTTCAGCGGCTGGTCCATCACGATCACCGCGAAGGGCACGAAGACCATCAGCGTGATCACCTCCTGAGCGATCTTCAGCTGCGCCAGCGTATAGCCGCCGGCGAAGCCGATGCGGTTCGCCGGCACCTGCAGCAGGTATTCGAACAGCGCCACGCCCCAGCTCGCGAAGGCGGCCACCCACCAGGCGCGCGCGCCCAGCGTCTTCAGGTGGCCGTACCAGGCCCAGGTCATGAACAGGTTGGACAGCACCAGCAGACCGAAGGTCTTCACCGGCAGCGGCAGGTCGGCAAGCGAGAACATTCAGGCCTTCCGTATCGGCTGGTCCGCGACGCGCGCCAGGAGGGGCGCCAGCGGGCCCAGCACTGGGTGTGCGAGCGCCGGCTCCAGCTCGAGCAGCGGCACGAGCACGAAGGCGCGCTCGTGCAGGCGCGGGTGCGGCACTACGAGGCCGGGCTCGTCGATCACGGCCTCGCCCCACAGCAGCAGGTCCAGGTCCAGCGTGCGCGGCGCGTTGCGGTAGGGGCGCTCGCGGCCGTGCGCCTGCTCGATGGCCTGCAGCGCCTGCAGCAGTTCGCGCGGCGCGAGCGCGGTCTCGAGTTCGGCGACCGCGTTCAGGTAGTCGGGGCCGTGGCTGTCGATCGGCGCGGTGCGGTAGACGGACGAGACGGCCCGCAGGTGCGTCTGCGGCAGCCGGCCCAGCCGGTCCAGCGCGTCGGCCAGCGCCGCGGCGGCGTCGCCCAGGTTCGCACCCAGGCCGACGAAAGCCCTCATTCGCCCCCGGCCGGCGCCGCGGCGGGCTTGCGCCGGCGGCGGCGGCGCTTGCGCGGCGCGGAAGTCGCGGCGGCTTCGCCTTCGCC
>CAYVXO010000256.1:0-7641 GCA_964454485.1 uncultured Rubrivivax sp. | reverse complement strand
GCCAGTGCTAGCTTTTCGTACCGTCACTTATTGCACTGAAAACGAGGAGACCCCTTGTTGGTGGTCTTGGCGCTCACGGCGGCGGCCGCGGTGTTGTCGAGCACGAACTTGGGAAAGGCCACGCTGCGGTGCGTGGGGTACACGTCGACCCGGAAGCTCGGGTACTTCTGCAGCAGCGCCTTGGTGCCGTCGGTGAGCTGGTCGGCGTACTGCGCCATGTTGGCCGCGGTGACCTGCAGGCGCGGCTTCTCGCCGGCGAAGGGGTCGGGGCGGATGCCGTCACCGGCCTTGTAGCCGGCCGGCGCCTTGGTCAGGCCGCCGGTGTAGGCGGGGATGGTGCCCTCCTTGTTGCCGGCCTTTTCGGCGCCGACGGCGGTGAGCGTGGTGCCCAGGGCCTTGGCTTCCTCTGCGCTGACGGCGGCGTTGGCCGACATGCTGGCGAGGGCAGCCAGCAGTGCGGCGGCCAGGGGCGAGGCGATGAAGTTCCTCTTCATGATGATGGTCCTTAGAAGGTGGTCTTGAAGGTCAGGCTCACGAAGCCGCGATCCTTGAGGAGCGTGGTGAACCCGTTCTGGGAGGTCACTGCCGTGCCGTTGTCACGGTAGTGGCCGAGGTAGTCGATGTATTTCAGGTCGAAGCGGTACTTCTGCTGCACGTCCATGCCCAGGCCGACGCTGTAGTTGCCGTTGCCCTGGTTGCCGCCGAAGATGGTGGCGGCGTTGCCGCTCAGGCCGATCGCGTACGACATGGGTGCCGACAGGTCGATGCCGGGCCACACCTGGAACCAGGTGGGCGTGAAGGAGAAGCCGGCGCCCACGTAGTCCTTGGTGGTGCAGCCGTCCCACTTGGTCTTGCCGGCGCAGGCGGCGAAGCCTTCGGCGAAGAAGAGGTTCTGGCCGCTGGTGACCTTGTCCCAGCGAGACCAGGTCAGCTCGGCCGCCCATGCGGCGGTGTCGAACAGCGGCGTCTTGGGCACCACGCCCACCGCATTGAGCAGGCCGTGGAAGGTATCGCCGCGCGGGCCCTTGGTGTCGCCCTGGGCCGGCAGGCCGGGAGCGATGCCCAGCACGGTGCTGTTCAGGGGCGTGTTGTGGCGGTACGAGAGTTCGCTGCCGAAGCTGATGCCCCAGATGTTCTTGGCCAGGCTCACGCCGTACAGGTCGATGTTGTCGGCGTAGATCAGGTTGTAGCGGCTGATGTTGCGCCCGGCCTGCGTGATGAAGGTCTGCGGCAGCTTGTCGGCGAAGTTGCGGTAGTAGAAGCCGACGGTGCCGCCATCGAGCAGCTCGGGGCTCCAGCGCGCCGACAGGCCTGCCTCGCCGCGCTGCTTGGGCTCGGACGGGTCGCCGCGCGTGGCGAAGCCCAGCTGCTGCGACAGGAACTGGCGGTCGGGGCCGTTGAACGCGAAGTCGACCGGGCCCAGGTAGGTGCCGCCTTCAGGGTAGCGGTACGACTCCCATTCCAGCATGTACTGCGCCGCCACCGACACCGTGTCGGTCACCTGCGCCTGGGCCGAGAGCTGGTTCAGCGGACGGAACAGCTCCTTGGCCTCCACGCCCGGCGTGGCGAAGCCCTTCTGCAGGTCCAGCGGGTTCTGCGCGTAGGCCACGCTGTGCATGTTGCCGCCCAGGAACAGCGACTCGCCCCAGTACAGCGAATGGCGGCCCAGCTTGGCGTTGACCGGCACGTTGCCCAGGTCGAAGCCGCCGAACACGAAGGCATCGAGCACCTCGCCCGAGGGCCCGTGGTAGTAGCGCTGGACGTAGTCGCTGTAGGTGTGGTTGATGTAGCTCGGGATGGCCGACAGCGGCGGGTTGGGGTTGCTGCGGCTCACGCTGCTGTAGGCATCGTCGTACCAGCCGGCCGCGCTCACGCGCCCGCCGAAGCGCTTCTGCCAGGTGACGTCCAGCTCGGTGAGCAGGTCCAGCCGGTTGGCCACGGTCTGGCCGCGGTTGAAGCTGTAGGTGCCTTCGTCCGACACGGCCGAGTTGCCGATCTTGGGGTCGCGGTTCTCCACCCGGTTGGCGTAGTTGTAGCGGACCGTGTTGTCCCAGCGGATCGCCAGGTCGGGGTTGCCCGTGTCGAACTCGAAGCCGTGCGCGCTGGGGCTCATGGCAAGCGTGAACAGGATGGCAGCGCCCGCGACGGCGGCGAAGTGGAAAGGCGGACGGGTGGCGGCGGCTGCTGCTTCTGTCTGGCGGTGGGAGTGGTACACAGGTCTCCTGCTGTTGTTGGCGTTCGTGGATTCCCTAGGCTGCGGGCGAAGGGGGACGCAGGAATTCTGAAATCGGGGGGGCTTGCAAGCCCCCTCCTCGGGGAAGGGGGGAGGGGCCTAGGGAAACCCTGGGGCTGCCCGCGGTTCAGCTGGACGCCAGCCGTCATCGCTAAGATGGCCGCGCCGCCTGCGTGGAAGGGGGGCGGTCCCCCACCATTTCATTCCTGGAGGATCTGCACTGTCATGGCGACCTGGCCCTTCGGTAGCGGCGAAATGTCCGGACGGATCCGGGCCTGCGACTGGGCATCGACGCCGCTGGGCCCGATCGGGCAGTGGCCGCAGAGCCTGAAGACCGCGGTGGACCTGATGCTGGGCTCCGGCCATGCCATGCAGCTGGCCTGGGGGCCGCAGAAGATCGTCCTCTACAACGATGCCTACGCCCCGATGCTGGGCGAGCGCCATCCGCGCGCGCTGGGCATTGCGTTCCAGGAAGCCTGGCCCGAGATCTGGGACGAGATCGAGCCGCTGGTGCGCAAGGTGTTCGCCGGCGAGACCGTCAGGTTCGACGACATGCCGCTGGTCATGACCCGCAACGGCTATGCCGAGAACACCTGGTGGAACTTCTCTTATTCGCCCGTGCGCGACGAGTCGGGCGCCGTCGCCGGCCTCCTGAACGTGACGGTGGACGCCACGCCCAGGCACCGCGCCGAGCATGCCGAGCGCGAGACCATGAAGAGCCTGCAGGCGGCGCTGGCCGAAGCCGAGCGCGTGCGCGCCGAGCTGCAGCGCGACGATGCGGCCAAGGACCGGTTCCTGGCGGTGCTGTCGCACGAGCTGCGCAATCCGCTGACCTCGATCAGCGGCGCCGCGCAGGTGCTGGGCATCGGCAGCGTGGACCCGGTGAGCCGCGAGCGCGCCGCCGCCATCATCGGCCGGCAGACGCAGGCGATGAAGGTGCTGCTGGACGACCTGCTCGACCTCTCGCGCCTGCGGTTGGGCAAGCTTTCGCTGAAGCGCCAGCGGGTGCCTGTCGAAGAGGTCGTCGATTCGGCGCTCGATGCGGCGCGCGCATTCATGGACGCCTTCGGCCACACGCTGGTCCTGGACCTGCAGGCGAGGGCGCTGGTGCTCGATGGTGATCCAGTGCGCCTGGCGCAGGTGCTGTCCAATTTGCTGACGAACGCGGCCAAGTACACGCCGCCCGGGGGACGGATCGGGCTCAAGACGCATGCGCGCGGCGCTGACGTGGTCATCGAGATCAGCGACAGCGGGATCGGCATGGAGCCGGCGCTGGTCGATGGCATGTTCGAGATGTTCGCGCAGGGCGCGCAGGCATCGGGCGACGGCGGCCAGCACGGATTGGGCATCGGCCTGGCCCTGGTGCGCAGCATCGTGGAACTGCACGGCGGACAGGTCGAGGGCCGCAGCGACGGGCCGGGCCTGGGCAGCCGATTCATCGTCACGCTGCCGCTGGCGCGCGAAGCGCAGGTGTTCGAGCCCGCTGTTCCTTCAGGGAATGCGGCTGCGAGCGTCCCGCCTTCGGCCGGGCCGCGCGTGCTGCTGGTGGACGACAACACCGACGCCACCTGGTCGCTCTCCCTCCTGCTCGAAGGCTGCGACACCGAAGCGGCCAACACGGCCGCGCGCGGCCTGCAGCTGGCGCGCCAGCACATGCCAGACGTCGCGGTGCTGGACCTGGGCCTGCCCGACATGAGCGGCCTGGACCTGGCGCGCGCGCTGCGGGCCCTGCCCGGCGGCGACCGGCTGCTGCTGGTGGCGGCCACCGGCTGGGGCCAGGAGAGCGACCGGGAGCAATCGCGGGCGGCGGGATTCGATGCCCACCTGGTCAAGCCGATCCGGATCGAGGTGCTGAAGGAACTCGTGCTGCGCCATGCGCAGGCGGGGTCCGTGGGCTGAGGCCCTTGCTGTCTCAATTCTGATTCGACAGCGCAAGGAATCGTCTCACTGTTGGCGCGCGTGCGCCCGAACGGCTTCAAGTCAACCCATGACAACAGAATACAAGTCATGGAACGAGCCGGACGGACCACCGTTGTTGCAGCCGCCGCCGAAGGCGCCTTGAACGCTTCGAGCGAGGAGCCGCTGTATATCCAGCTCGCCGCCCGGATCGCCGCGCAGGTCTCCTGCGGTCTGCTCGCGCCAGGGCAACAGGTTCCGTCCGAAGCGATGCTCATGCAGACCTACGGGATCAGCCGGGTGACCGTGAGGCAGGCCCTTTTGCAGCTCACACGCGGCGGACAGCTTGTTTCCAGGCGCGGCAAGGGAACCTTTGTTGCGCACGGGCCGATGCAGCAGGACCTGTCGAGCCTGCAAGGCTTCCGGGAAGCGCTGCACAAGCAGGGCATCGTTCCTGAAACCGAACTGCTGGAGTTCGCTGCGCCGCGCGGGCGTCCTGAAGAAGAACTTCCGGATGCCCTGAACCTCCCGGTACGGCTTCGTCGCCTCTACAAGATCGACGCGCAGGCCTTCGCGGTCGTGGAGGCCTGCCTGCCGCGGGAAGCGGCAGCGGTCGGAATGTCCGGTGCAGCGGAGCTGGCCGTCTACGACATCCTCCAGCAGTTCCTCGGATTGCGGATCGTCCGCGCGGATGTCGGGATCCGGTGCGCGAGGGTGAAAAGCAATGTTGCGAAGGAGCTGGGCGTTGTGCCGCGCAGCCATGTCCTTCTCATGCAGCGAACGTCCTATGCCGCATCGGGCTGCGCCTGCGAGCACACCCGCATCCATATCGTGCCCGAGCGATATGCATTCCGGATGAGCGTGCCTGGCCCGCTGCAGATCGCGCGCGGAATACAGCCGCAATAGCCCCGGGCGCAGTCCATCTCAGAGACGTGCAGAGCAAGCCCCACACGAACCGTTTTTCCTCCACTGACCGAAAGCGAGACATGAAGCTGAACGATGAAGAGAAGGCGATGCTGGCCGGCGAGGCCGGCATCGTCGCCAAGACAGCCATAGAACACCAGATCAAGGTCGGCAAGTTCTTCGGAGCCACCGATTTCGTCCCGGTGACGCAGGCGCACGTGATGGCGGACACCGAAAGCCTGGGCCAGGCCGGCGTCATGTGGCTGGAGCGCCTCGCGGACGCGGAAGAAGGGGGAGTGCGGATTCCGACCATCACCGATCCGCGTGGCACCGACTTCGAGAAGGCGGCGATGCTGGGCCAGGCCGACTGGATGCTGGAGCTCGAGCGCAGGGCCATCGAGGCGTTCAGCCGCCTGGGCGTCAGCATGACCGACACCTGCATCAACTACCAGACGGTGCTTGCCGCAACGCGCGGCGAACACGTGGCCTTCGGCGATACGGGGGTGGTGGTGTACTCCAACTCGGTAGGCGGGGCACGCTCCAACTTCGAGGGCGGTCCCTCTGCGCTGTCCGCCGGCCTGACCGGGCGCACGCCGCGCTATGGCTACCACCTGGACGCGCACCGGCAGGCGACGATGCGCATCCGTACCGACTGGACTCCGAAGTCGCTCGACGACTGGGGCGCCCTCGGAGGCGTGGTCGGAAAGCTCTCGGGCAACTACTGGCAGGTGCCGCTGGTGGAGGGCCTGGAGCGGGCGCCGACGTCCGACGAACTGAAGCACTTCGGCGCCGCCATGGCGAGCTTCGGTTCGACCGCGCTGTTCCACCTCCTTGGCATCACGCCCGAGGCCCAGCGGCTGTCGGACGTGGGCGGCGACAAGCTCCAGGTCACCCATCGCATCGGCCAGTCGGACATCCAGGCGCTGAAAAAGAACTACGCGGTCGATTCCGACATCGACGTGGTCGTGTTCTCGGCACCGCAGCTGAGCCTGTACGAACTTCGCGACCTGGCGGCCCTGTGCAAGGGGCGCAGCTTCAAGCGCCCGCTGCTGGCCATCACCAGCCCGCAGGTCAAGCCCGACTGCGACCGCTTCGGCTACACCGGGCAGATCGAGGGCGCCGGCGGCACGGTGCTTTCCGGCATGTGCTTCTACCAGTCTTACGCACGCGAGATGAGCGAGACCAAGGGCTGGAAGAAGCTCGCAACCAACAGCGCCAAGCTGGTGAACATTCTCGGTGGCTACGGCTACGTCCCCATGCTTGCATCCATGCAGGAATGCGTCCAGGCAGCAGAAACAGGAGTCCTGAAGTGAGCACAACGAAGTATCAATCGCGTCATGCCATGGGCCGCCGCGTCGTGGGCCAGGCCCTCGTCGCCCACGACGGCCTGTCCGCACGCTACGACCTGAACCGCCTGCAGGGTGTGTTTTCGCGACCGACGCACAAGCTGGTCGGTCAGTCGTACGTGGACAAGATCCTTGTCCTGGACACGGCCAAGGGCGGAGTTGCCACGGCCTGGATGCTTCACGAGATGCGCTCGCGCAACATGGCTCCGTCGGCGATCGTCTTCAACACCGTCAACACCATCCTCGCGCAGGGCGCGGCACTGGGTGACGTCTCCATGCTGGCAGGCTTCGACGTCGACATCACGGCGCACATTCCGCACGGCGCCATGGTAGAGGTAGACCCTGATGCGCACACGATCCGCCTTCTGTCGCCGGCAGAGTATCCTCGGATCGAGGAATCGGAAGGCGAGACCTCAAGGGTTCACTTCCCTCGATAGGGCGCGCCGCATTGCTTGCCGATGCGGTGGTTTCAGACAAGAAACGGGAGGCCGGGATGGAAGACGAAGGGGGGCTCGTAGACAGCGTTCGCATGCTCAGGGCAATGCGCGTCATCGAATCGGTATGCGATGCCTCCTTGCCTCTGAGCGTTTCCCAGCTGGCGCAGCGCGTCGAGATTCCCAAGGCCACCCTTGCCAGGCTTGTCTCCAATCTGGTGACCGCCGGCTATCTCTCGTTCATTCCCGGCAAGCGCGCACTTGTGCCGGGCCCGCGTTCGGTCCGTTTTTCGCTTCGAACGCTCGGCAACGGCTACTTCAGGCGGGAATGCCGCACCGTTCTGCGAGAGGTCGTCAACAAGTTGGGCGAGACCTGCAACCTGGTGTCGCTGGACGGGGACAGCGTGATGTACATCGAGCGCGTCGAGACCGATGCGCCGCTGCGGATGCACCTGGAGCCCGGCACTCGCGCGCCTCTTCATTGCACGGCTGGCGGCAAGCTGCTGCTTTCCCAGATGAACCTTGCCGAGCGCAATCGCCTGATCGGAATGCTCCGGCTGGAACGCAAGACCCGGTTCAGCATCGTCGATCCGCAGGAACTGATGCGCGAACTGGATCGCACGAAGGCCCAGGGCTTCGGCAGGGACAATGAGGAATTCATCGCGGGGATGGTCGGCGTGTCGGTGCCTGTGCGTTCGCCGGATTCCGCGACCACCGTGGCCGCCCTGGTCTGCCATGCAGCAACGGCCCGGGCAGACTTGCAGGAGCTGGCGGGGAAGGTGCCGATTCTCAACCTGGCCGCCAAGCGGCTGTCCACCATCCTGACGCC
>CAYVXO010000255.1:0-7656 GCA_964454485.1 uncultured Rubrivivax sp. | reverse complement strand
CGGTGACGCCGCGGATGTCCTCGATGTCGCCGCGCGTCACCGGCTGGCGGTAGGCCACGATGGCCAGCGTCTCGAGCGCGGCGCGCGAATACTTCGGCGGCTTCTCGGGGTGCAGGCGGTCGAGGTACTCGCGCATCTCGGGCCGGCTCTGGAAGCGCCAGCCGGTGGCCAGCGCGACCAGCTCGACGCCCCGGCCTTCCCAGTCGCGCACCAGCTCGTCGAGCAGCACACGCAGCGTGTCGGCGCCGACCTGGTCGTCGAACAGGGCCCGCATCTCGCGCAGCGGCAAGGGCTTGTCGGCGCAGATGAGCGCCGTCTCGAGGACGCGTTTCGCCTCCGATGTGTTCATGGCCTGGGGTCCAAGGGGGCCGGCGCCCGCGGGCGCTGCTCGGTCGCTACTTGATTCGGGATCTGGGTTGCCGCCCCGGCGCTGGCCTTGCGGGCGGCGGCGCCGCCCGGCTCTGCCGGGGCGGCTGTCTGTGGCGGCGCATGCGGCACCAAGTGCCTGCGGGCGCAACGACCTCTGTTGAAACGGCATTGTAGCGTGCCGCCGGCCGCTATCGATCGGTGTTGCCCCCTGTCACCTGGCGCCAGGCGGCTTCGAAGTCGGGCGGCGGCGGGCAGTCGAAGGCCAGCGGCCGCCCGTCCAGCGGGTGCGCGAAGGCCAGCCGCACCGCGTGCAGCGCCTGCCGTGTCATGCCGAGCGCGGGCGCGCCGCCGTACAGCGCGTCGGCCACCAGCGGGTGGCCGCGGTGCGCGAGGTGGACGCGGATCTGATGCGTGCGGCCGGTGTGCAGCGTGCACTCGCAGGCGCTGATCGTGCCTTCGGGCCCTGCGCGGTCGGCCACCCGTTCGACGTCGGTGCGCGCAGGCCGCCCGCCGGCCAACACGGCCATGCGCACGCGCGAGGCCGGGTCGCGGCCGATCGGCGCCTCGATCGTCTGCCGCTTGGGCTCGACGCGGCCGTGGGCCAGCGCGCGGTAGCGGCGCTGCACCTCGCGCGCGGCAATCGCGCGCACGAGCGCCGTCACCGCCGGCAGGGTCTTGCCGACGACCATGACGCCCGAGGTGTCCTTGTCCAGCCGGTGCACGATGCCGGCACGCGGCAGCGCCGCCGCTTCCGGATGGCGCGCGAGCAGCCCGTTGAGCAGCGTGCCCGACCAGTTGCCGGGCGCCGGGTGCACCACCAGCCCGGCCGGCTTGTCGAGCACCAGCACCTGCTCGTCCTCGAACAGCACCGAAAGCGCCATCGGCTGCGGCCGGAAGGCCAGGCTCTCGTCGGTGGGCACGAGGTCGACCTCGACGGCCTGCCCCGCGCGCAGCCGGCGCGCGGCGACCGACGCCGGCACGCCGTCGACCCGCACGTGGCCGCGCTCGATCAGGTGCTGCAGGTGGCTGCGCGAGAACTCCGGCGCCAGCGCGACGAGCGCCTTGTCCAGCCGCTGGCCGTGCAGCGCGGTGTCGACCGCGGCGCGGCGTGTCTCCAGGCTGCCTTCGGCCGGCTCGGCGGCGCCTTCGTCCTCGGCCGCTTCGGCGAGAGGGCGCTCCCTATAATCGCGCGCTTCCGGTTCCCCGACGGCACGTTTGGCGATGACCTTCTCTCCTTGGCGGCGCGTGGCGCTCGGTTCCGCGTTCGCGGTGGCGCTGCTGTTGGCGGGCGGCTGCGCGACGAAGGACGAATTCGCCGGCAAGGCCGCCGAAAAATTGTATGCCGACGCCAAGGAAGACCTGGAGTCGGGCAGCTACGAGCGTGCCATCAAGGCGCTCGAGCGCGTCGAGGGCCTGGCCGCCGGCACGCTGCTGTCGCAGCAGGCGCAGGTCGACCTTGCCTGGGCCTACTGGAAGAGCGGCGAGAAGGCGCAGGCGCTGTCGACGATCGAACGGTTCATCAAGCTCAACCCGTCCAGCCCCGGGCTGGACTACGCGATGTATCTGCGCGGCATCATCAACGACAACGACCAGCTGGGCCTGCTGGGCCGGTTGGGCGGGCAGGACCCCTCGGAACGCGACCAGCGCGCCGCGCGCGACGCCTGGCAGTCGTTCAAGCAGCTGGTCGACCAGTTCCCGACCTCGCCCTACGCGCCGGACGCCCGCGCGCGGATGGACTTCATCGTCAACTCGCTCGCCTCGTACGAAGTGCACGTGGCCAGCTACTACCTGCGCCGCGGTGCCTACCTCGCGGCCGCCAACCGCGCCCAGCAGGTGCTGACCGAGTTCCAAGGTTCGCCGGCGACCGAGGAAGCGCTGTACATCATGGTCCAGGCCTACGACCGGCTGGACCTGGCCCAGCTGCGCGACGACGCCGACCGCGTGCTGCGCCGGAACTTCCCCGACAGCCGCTTCCTCACCGAAGGCCTGGCCTCGCGCGAGCGGCCTTGGTGGAAGCTCTTCTGAACTGAAGCCTAGTACGCGTGCGCGCTGGCCAGTTCGGCCAGCCACGCGAGCGCGTCTTCCTCGCCGTCCAGCGGCGTCATCGGCGGCAGCGCCGCCTGCAGCGTGCGGCCGTAACCCATCTGGCGCATGCGCGGGTCGCACACCACGAGCAGGCCGCGGTCGGTCTCGCTGCGGATGAGCCTTCCGGCGCCCTGCTTGAGCGAGATCGCGGCCTCGGCCAGGTGCACTTCGGTGAAGGGGTCGCCGCCGGCGGCGCGCAGCCGGCGCACGCGCGCTTCGATGATGGGGTCGTTCGGCGGCGGGAACGGCAGCTTGTCGATGACGACGCACTGCAGCGCGTCGCCCGGCATGTCGATGCCTTCCCAGAAGCTCTGCGAGCCGACCAGCACCGAGCCGCGGCCGTCGCCGTAGCGCGCCAGCAGCGCGCGCCGCGGCTCGGTGCCCTGCACCAGCACCTCGAGGTGCGCGCCGCAGGCCTGGCCTTCCGCGCGCAGCGCTTCGGCGATCTGCGGCAGCACGCGCAGCGTGGTGGTCAGCACGAAGCAGCGCCCGCCGAGCGCCGCCGCCAGCCGCGCCGCCAGCCGCCCCACCTGCTGCGGGTGTGCCGCCTCGTTGGGCTTCGGGAAACGCGCCGGGATCCACAGCCGCGCGTGGTTCGCGTAGTCGAAGGGGCTGCCGACGCGCAGCGTGGTCGCGTCTTCCAGCCCGGTGGCGCCGGTGAACCACGAGAGCTTCTCGTCGGCGCCCATCGTGGCCGAGGTGAAGATCCAGGCGCGCGGCGAAGCGGTCCGCTGCGCGGTGAGCATCTCGCGGATGTCCAGCGGCGATTCGACCAGCCGCGCCTGCTGCGGCGAGAGATCGATCCAGCGCACCTGACCTTCGTCGGCCTCGGCCTCGAAGCGTTCGGCGCGCGCCGCCAGTTCGTGCGCGCGCTCCTCCAGCTTGGCCAGGTCCGGGCTCATCGCGGCCACCGCGGCCAGCGCCTCGGCCGCTGCCTGCAGGGCCTGCTTCAGCGCGACCAGCGGCGCAGCCAGCGTCTCGGCGGCGGCGCTGTCCCAGCGCCGCTTGACGAAGCCGCGCACCTCGCGCATCGGCCCGGCGGCGGCCAGCCGCAGCTCGCGCGCGGCCTGCTCCATGGCCGACTGCAGTTCGCCCCAGCGCTGCAGCCCGCGCGCCTGCGCCAGCGTGGCCGCGAGCAGGTCGCGCCCGAAGTCGATCACCTGGCCGGTGCCCAGCAGCGTGCCGAGGAACTGCACGCCAGTCTCGACGATCTGGTGCGCCTCGTCGAACACCGCTGCGTCCACCGTGGGCAGCAGCTCGGCGACCCCGCTGTCGCGCAGCGCCAGGTCGGCGAAGAACAGGTGGTGGTTCACCACCACCAGGTCGGCCACCATCGCCTCGCGCCGCGCGTGCACCACGTGGCAGGCGCGGAACTCGGGGCAGTCGCTGCCCAGGCAGTTGTCGCGCGTGGAGGTCACGATCGGGATCACCGGCGAGCGTTCGTCCAGGCCTTCCACCTCGGCGAGGTCGCCGCTCGCGGTGGACGCGGCCCAGGCCTCGACACGCGCCAGCGCGCGCACCGCGAAGCGGTCGGGCAGCTGCGCCGTCTGGCGCGCCTGCGCCAGCCGGTGCCGGCACAGGTAGCTGGCGCGGCCCTTCAGCAAGGCGGTGCGCACCGGCACGCCCAGCGCCTGCACCAGGCGCGGCAGGTCGCGCAGGAAGAGCTGGTCCTGCAGGCTCTTGGTGGCCGTGCTCACCAGCGCGCGCCGGCCCGACAGCAACAGCGGCACCAGATAGGCGAAGGTCTTGCCGACCCCGGTGCCGGCCTCGGCGACGAGGGCGGCGCGCGCTTCCAGCGCCTGCGCCACCGCGGTGGCGAGCCGGTCCTGCACCTCGCGCGGCACGAAGCCCGGGTCGGACCGCGCCAGCGGGCCGTCGGCGGCGAAGGCCTGCGCGACTTCGCGCTCGAGATCGGTCATTCGACAGCCCTTCGCGCTGCGCGCTGCGGGTTGAGCGCTTGGGAGCGGCCCGGCGCGCTCAAGCCGGCTCGGGCGGGTTGAGTTCGGCTTCCAGGCGCGCGATCTCGTCGCGCAGCAGCAGGCGGCGCTTCTTCAGCCGCCGCAGGGTCAGCTCGTCGCTGACGCGATCGAGCGCGTTGCGGTCGATGAGGTCGTCCAGGTCGGCATGTTCCATGCGCAGTTCGATCAGGCGGCGCTGCGGGGAATGCAGGTTCTCGTCCATTGCTGCACAGGGGGCCCAAGCGCCCTGAGTTTATATTCAGCCGATGGCGACGAACACCCCGCCCGGCTTCCGGCTCAGCGCCGCCACCGGCCTGCACCGCGGCGACCGCGCCTACCAGCAGGACCAGGTCGAGATCCTGCTGCACGACCGCGTCAACGGCTGCGCACTCGCCATCGTGGCCGACGGCATGGGCGGCAAGAGCGGCGGCCGCAAGGCGGCCGACCAGGTGCTGCTCACCGGCCGCCAGCTGTTCGAGCGCTTCGCGCCTTCGCAGGACGAGCCGGGCGACCTGCTCAAGCAGCTCGTCAAGGAAGCGCACCTGATGATCAAGCTGACCGCGATCACCTCCGAGGAGGAACCGCACAGCACGATCGCCGCCTTCCTGCTGCTGCCCGACCAGCAGTGCGAGGTCATCCACGCCGGCGACTCGCGCGTCTACCACTTCCGCGGCGCCGACATGGTCAAGCGCACGACGGACCACTCCTTCGTGCAGCGCCTCATCGACGAAGGCAAGATCAGCGAGGAGGCGGCCAACACGCACCCGCAGTCCAACCTGCTCACCGGCTGCCTGGGCACCCACGCCGACCCGCCGATCACGCTGTGGCACATCGACCGGCTGGAGCCGGGCGATTCGCTGCTGGCCTGCTCCGACGGCCTGTGGCACTACTTCACCCCGAAGGAACTGGGCGCGATCGTGCATGCGCTGGCCCCGCGCGAGGCCAGCGAGATGCTCGTGAGCAAGGCGCGCCAGCGCGCGCGCGGCGGCGGCGACAACCTCTCGCTGGCGCTGATGCGGGTCGAGCCGCTCGGCAGCGGCCGCCCGGGCTCCTAAGGCTTCACCTCGTCGGGCAGCGGCAGCGGCGCCGCGCGCTTGCGGCCCGCGCGTTCGCGCTCGGCCTCGCGTTCGCGGATCTTCGCCTGCTCGGCCTCGGCCGCGTCGCGCCGGCGTTCGGCCGCGGCGGCGCGGCGCGCGGCGGCTTCTTCCTCGCTGCGCGTGTGGTTCGCCGAGGCGCGCGGCGCGACCGGCTGCGCGGCGGCGCGCGGCTGGCGCAGCACGGCCGGCGGGGCCGACGCGGCCTCCGGCCGGGCCTCGGCCTCGAGGCGGCGCCGCTCGATCGCCTGCAGCCTCTCGGCCGCGCGCTTCTTGCGCTCGGCGTCGTCGAGCTCGAGCTCCTGCGCGCGCACGCCGGCCAGTGCCGTCCGCCGGCGAACGCGCACGTCCTCCACGCAGGCGGTGACGGCGAAGCGCTCGGCGCACTCGCGCTCCTCGGCCGCATAGCGCGCCTCGATCGCGCGCCGCTCGTCGGCCAGGCGCGTGCGCTCGGCACTCGCCAAGGCAGGCGCCGTGGCGACCAGGAGAACCTGCACCAGGGCCAGGCACGCCCTGGCCACCCAGCGGCCGCCGCGGAACCGGCTCCGCCGGGCCGCCGGCGGCGCCCCCCTGGGGGGGAGCGCCGAAGGCGCTTCGGGGGGGGTCATGTCAGGCGCGTATCGACGTCGCGACGTTCAAGAGACAGGAACTCCGCCGACTGCATCTCGGTCAGGCGCGAGACCGTGCGCGGGAACTCGTGCGCCAGCGGGCCTTCCAGGTACAGCTCGGCCGGCGGCACCTCGGCGGAGACGATGAGCTTCACGCGCCGATCGTAGAGCACGTCCACCAGCCAGGTGAAGCGGCGCGCCTCGCTCGCCAGCCGCGGCGGCATCTGCGGCACGCCCGAGAGCAGCACGGTGTGGAAGCGCGAGGCCAGCTCCAGGTAGTCGTTCTGCGAGCGCGGCCCGCCGCACAGGGTGCGGAAGTCGAACCAGACCACGCCGCCGGCACGCCGCACGGCGCGCAGCTCGCGGTGCTCGATGTGCAGCACCGGGTCCTCGTCGCGCGCCTCGGCCAGGCGCTCGAAGGCGCTCTTCATCGCCGCCTCGGCCTTCGCGTCCAGCGGGCAGTGGTACAGCTCCACCTGCTGCAGCGAACGCTGCCGGTAGTCGACGCCGGCGTCGACGTTGATGATCTCCAGCTTCGCCTTCAGCAGCTCGATGGCCGGCAGGATGCGGTCGCGGTGCAGCCCGTTCGGGTACAGGCCGTCGGGGTGGAAGTTGGAGGTGGTGACGATGCTCACGCGGTTGGCGAACATCGCCTCCAGCAGCCGGTGCAGGATCATCGCGTCGGTGACGTCGGCGACGTGGAACTCGTCGAAGCAGATCAGCCGGAAGCGGCGCGCGATGCGCTTGCCCAGTTCCTCCAGCGGGTTCACCGTGCCCTTGAGCTCCTGCAGCTCGCGGTGCACCTCGCGCATGAACTCGTGGAAGTGCAGCCGCGTCTTGCGCGTGAGCGGCACGGACTGGAAGAAGCAGTCCATCAGGAAGCTCTTGCCGCGCCCGACGCCGCCGTGCATGTAGACGCCGCGCGGGATCGGCGGCCGCACCAGCAGCTTGGTGACCGCGTTCGAGCGCCGCGCCTTGTAGTCGGCCCACTCGTTCTCGCAGCGCTCGAGCGCGGCGACCGCGCGCCGCTGCGCCTCGTCGGCGCGGTAGCCGCGCTCGGCGAGCGTCGCTTCGTACAGCGCGCGGACGCCCAAGGCCCGGTTCAGAAGTTCAGCGTGCGCTTGTCGACCGCGAGCGCGGCTTCCTTCGTCGCTTCGCTGAGCGACGGGTGCGCGTGGCAGATGCGCGCGATGTCCTCCGCGCTGGCGCGGAACTCCATCGCCACCACCGCTTCGCTGATGAGCTCGCTGGCCATCGGGCCCACGATGTGCACGCCCAGGATCTCGTCGGTCTTCGCGTCGGCCAGGAACTTCACCATGCCGGTGGTGTCGCCCAGGGCGCGCGCGCGGCCGTTGGCCATGAAGGGGAAGGTGCCGGCCTTGTAGGCGCGGCCTTCGGCCTTGAGCTGCTGCTCGGTCCGGCCGACCCAGGCGATCTCGGGGCTGGTGTAGATGACCCAGGGAATGGTGTCGAAGTTGACGTGGCCGTGCTGGCCGGCGATGCGCTCGGCCACCGCCACGCCCTCTTCCTCCGCCTTGTGCG
>CAYVXO010000254.1:0-7661 GCA_964454485.1 uncultured Rubrivivax sp. | reverse complement strand
TCGAAGGTCTTGCGCTGGTAGTTCTTGACGACGTCGCTGATGAACTGCTCGGCGTGCAGGTAGAGCACGCGCGCGTCGGGGCGGTCCTTCAGCAGCGAGTTGCCCACCGCGTGCACCAGGTGCGTCTTGCCCAGGCCGACGCCGCCGTAGACGAACAGCGGGTTGTAGATGCCGCCCGGCGCGCCGGCCACGTGCAGCGCGGCGGTGCGGGCCATCTGGTTCGCGCGGCCGGCCACCAGGGTGTCGAAGGTGAGCGCCGGGTTCAGGCGGTGGCGGGGCGGCGGCGCGGTGTCGGCCGGTTCGGCCACCGGAGCCGCGCCGGCCATGGCCGGCAGGGCAGCTGCGGCCGACTGCAGGCCGGCATGCCCGTTCGGGCGCGTGGCCACGGGCTCGGGCGCGCGCGGCGCCAGCGTGAGCTCCAGCCGCACCGGGTGGCCGGCGATGTCGGACAGCACGCTCTCGATGCGGCCGGCGTACTGGGCGCGGATCCAGTCCAGCTTGAAGCGGTTGGGCACGCGCAGCGAAACCACGTTGGCCGCGCTTTCGGCGGCGCCCGCGTCGCGCACTTCGGGCGCGGGCAGGGGCCGGATCCAGGTGTTGAACTGTTGTTCGGGCAGTTCGGCGGCGAGGCGCTCGCAGCCGCGTTGCCACAGGTCGGCTGTCATTGTGGAGATCTTGTTCTCGAAGGCGCCGGATTGTAGGACCCCCCGAACCGGCGGACCGCGGTTATCCACAGTTTTGCGCCGCCGGTCAATCCCCGCCGACAGCCACAGCCTGTGGTGCAAGTGTTTGACCCTCCAGGGCTTTTTTGGTCCAATCGTGGGTTTCCCGAATTTTCCCTGGGCCGGCTCCTCGGGCCTTCGGAGCGGAGGCTTGCGCTGGTCAACCCCAGCCTGCCGGCTCCAGGGCGGGGCCACCTCCAAAGACCACCCGAGAACCGCGAGAACCGCCGCCATGAAGCGCACCTACCAGCCCTCGAAGATCCGCCGTGCCCGCACGCATGGTTTCCTGGTCCGCATGAAGACGCGCGGCGGCCGCGCCGTCATCAATGCGCGCCGCGCCAAGGGCCGCAAGCGCCTGGCGGTCTGAACCTCGCGCGCGCCGGATTCCGGTGCCAACTGCCGGTGAAGGCGCTTTTGCACAAGTCGGACTTCGAACGCGTGCTGGCGACGGCTTCCTGTTCGCGGAGTGCTCACTTCGCGGTTCACCACGTCGCCGGACGCCCTTCGGCCCCACGCCGGCGCCTGCCGAAGCCCCGGGCCGGAGAGTTGTCCACAGGCACTGCACCGGTTGTGCCCCGACCTGTGGATGACTTGACCGCTTCGAGCCCGCCCGACGACCACTGGGCCGGTTGCGTGGTGCCGAAAAGGCACGCGAAGCGAGCGGTCACGCGCAACCTGGTCAAGCGCCAGGTTCGCGCCGCGCTGGCGCGCCATGCCGGCCGGCTGGCGCCCGGCCTCTGGCTGGTGCGCCTGAAGGCACCGTTCGCCGGCGCGCAGTTCCCTTCGGCCGCCTCAGGCGCGCTGCGGCAGGCGGTGCGCGCCGAGCTCGAATCGCTCATCGCCGCCACCGTGCGCAAGTCCGCATGACCGGCTTCCTGCTCGGATTGCCAAAGCGCGCCCTGCTCGCGCTGGTGCGCGCGTACCGCTTCGTGCTCAAGCCCTGGCTGGGCAGCGCCTGCCGCTTCGAGCCCACCTGCTCGCAGTACGCGCTGGACGCCATCGACCGCCACGGCGCGCTCGGCGGCAGCCTGCTCGCCGGCGGCCGGCTGCTGCGCTGCCACCCCTGGTGCGCCGGCGGCATCGACCCGGTGCCCGGCCACTTCCCCTTCACCGCCCACGGGCTCTTCACGCGCCTCGTGCCACCGCGCGGCCCGCACCGTCCATGACCGACTTTCGCCGGACCCTGCTGTGGGTCGTCTTCGTGACTTCGCTGTTCCTGCTGTGGGACGGCTGGAACAAGGCCAACGGCCACGGCTCGATGTTCAGCCCGCCGCCGCCGCGCCCGGCCGCCTCGGTGCCGGCCAACGCCACCGCACCCGCTGGCGTGCCGACGGCCGCCGGTGCTGCTCCGGCGGCCACTGCGCCAGCCACCGCCGCCGCGCCAGAAGGGCAGCTCGTGGAGGTGACCACCGACCTCGTCAAGGCCACCTTCAGCACCACCGGCGGCACGCTGGTGCGGCTGGAACTGCTGAAGCAGAAGGACCCGCAGGAGCGGCCCTGGTACGAGCCGCTCACCGCGCTCTTCGGCGCCAAGCACGAGGTGCCGCCGGCGCCCAACGTGGTGCTGTTCGACCACACCGCGGAGCACCAGTACCTGGCGCAGACCGGGCTCGTGACCACCACCGCCGGCGTGGCGCTGCCCAACCACCTGACGCCGATGACGCTGGCCAGCAGCGAGCGCACGCTCGCCGACGGCGCCAAGGAACTGGCGGTGCGCTTCGAGTCGGCGCCGGTCGAAGGCCGCAGGCTCGTGAAGACCTACACCTTCCACCGCGGCAACTACGCGGTGGCGGTGAAGCACGACTTCGTCAACGAGGGCACAACGCCGGTCAACGCGCAGCTGTACCTGCAGCTGGTGCGCGACGGCCATGGCGCCACCGGCAGCTCTTCCTTCTACTCCACCTTCACCGGCCCGGCGATCTACACCGAGGCGGCCAAGTACAAGAAGATCGAGTTCAAGGCGATCGAGAAGAACGAGGCCGAGTACGACAAGAAGGCCAACAACGGCTGGGCCGGGATGGTCCAGCACTACTTCGTCTCGGCCTGGCTGGTCGGCGGCGACGCCGAGCGCGAGTTCCGCATCGCCAAGGTGCGCGACAACCTCTATTCGGTCGCGGTGGTGCTGCCGCTGGGCGAGGTGGCGCCCGGCACCACGCTCAGCCAGGAAGCGCAGCTCTACGCCGGCCCGCAGGAGGAGTACAAGCTCGCCGCGCTGGCCCCGGGCCTGGAGCTGGTGAAGGACTACGGCTGGCTCACGCCGCTGGCCAAGCCGCTGTTCTGGCTGCTCACCCAGCTGCACGCGGGCCTGGGCAACTGGGGCTGGGCGATCGTCGCGCTGGTGGTGCTGCTGAAGATCGCCTTCTTCTGGCTCAACGCCAGCGCCTACCGCTCGATGGCCAAGATGAAGGCCATCAACCCGAAGGTGATGGAGCTGCGCGAGCGCCTGAAGGACAAGCCGCAGCAGATGCAGCAGGAGATGATGCGCATCTACCGCGAGGAGAAGGTCAACCCGCTCGGCGGCTGCCTGCCCATCGTCGTGCAGATGCCCTTCTTCATCGCGCTGTACTGGGTGCTGCTGTCGACGGTGGAGATGCGCGGCGCGCCCTGGCTGGGCTGGATCACCGACCTGTCGGCGAAGGACCCGCTGTTCATCCTGCCGCTGCTGATGACGGTGACCTCGCTCGTGCAGGTGGCGCTGGGCGCCAAGCCGCCCGACCCCGTGCAGGCCAAGATGATGTGGATGATGCCGCTCGCCTTCTCCGTGATGTTCTTCTTCTTCCCGGCCGGCCTCGTGCTGTACTGGCTGACGAACAACATCCTGTCGATCGCGCAGCAGTGGTTCATCAACAAGCGGCTCGGCGTATCCAACTCCTGAACGAAGCGCCGGGCCTGCGTGACAAGCGCACGGCCAGGGAGCGACTTTCCCTCAAGTAGGGGTTGAGAACGGGCGCCGATCGGCCGACGATGCTTTCCATGCGGGCGACCCGGCCTCACCAGCCGGCTCAGGAGCCACGCGGGGGGCCCAGGCCGGGTGGCCCCGCGACTCCACCCGCGCCATCTGCCGGCGGCGCGCCAGAATGACAAGTCCATGTGCGCCGCCCCTGCGGGCTCGCTGGCCCGCCTGAAGGACCCCATCGTCGCCGTCGCCACCGCCTCCGGGCGGGCGGCGGTGGGCATCGTGCGCGCTTCCGGCGCCGACCTGGCACCGCTGGTGCAGGCGCTGTTCGGCCGCCCGCTCGCGCCGCGCGTGGCCACGCTGCTGCCCTTCTGCGCCGCCGACGGCAGCGTGCTCGACCGCGGCCTGGCGATCCACTTCCCGGCCCCGCATTCGTACACCGGCGAAGACGTGCTCGAGCTGCAGGCGCATGGCGGCCCGGTGCTGCTGCAGCTGCTGCTGGCGCGCTGCCTCGAAGCCGGCCGCCCGATCGGCCTGCGGCTGGCGGCGCCGGGCGAATTCACCGAACGCGCCTTCCTCAACGACAAGCTCGACCTCGCGCAGGCCGAGGCCGTGGCCGACCTCATCGACGCCAGCACCGAAGCCGCCGCGCGTTCGGCTGCGCGTTCGCTGGCGGGCGACTTCTCGCACCGCGTGCAGGCGCTGGCCGCGCGCATCGTCGGCCTGCGCACGCTGGTCGAGGCCACGCTGGACTTCCCCGAGGAGGAGATCGACTTCCTCGAACAGGCGGGCGCGCGCGCGCAGCTCGAAGCCATCGTCGCCGGCGTCGACGACGCGCTGGCCGGCGCGCGCCAGGGCGCGCTCCTGCGCGACGGCATGGCGGTCGTCATCGCCGGCCAGCCCAACGTGGGCAAGAGCTCGCTGCTGAACGCGCTCGCCGGGGCCGAGCTGGCCATCGTGACGCCGGTGCCCGGCACCACGCGCGACCGCATCGGCCAGGAGATCCAGATCGAAGGCGTGCCGGTCCACGTGACCGACACCGCCGGCCTGCGCGATGAAGGCGCCGACGAGGTCGAACGCATCGGCATCGGCCGCAGCTGGGAGGCGATCGCCGGCGCCGACGCGGTGCTCTTCGTGCACGACCTGGCGCGCCGCGGCGAGCCGGCCTACGAAGCGGCCGAGGCGCGCATCGCCGAACGCCTGCCCGCCGCCGGCGTGCTGCACGTGCACAACAAGGCCGACCTCGCGCCCGGCCCGCCGCCGGCCGAAGGCGTGGCGCTCTCGGCGCGCACCGGCGAAGGCCTGGCCGCGCTGCGCCAGGCGCTGCTGGCACGCGCCGGCTGGCAGGCGCGGCCCGAAGGCGTCTCGATCGCGCGCGCGCGCCACGTCGACGCGCTGCAGCGCACGCGCGAGCACCTGGCGCAGGCGCAGGACCATGCGGCGCGGCGCGACCTGGCGCTCGAACTGCTGGCCGAGGACCTGCGGCTGGCGCATGCAGCGCTCGGCGAGATCACGGGCGAATTCGGCACCGAAGCGCTGCTGGGCGAGATCTTCGGGCGCTTCTGCATCGGCAAGTGAGCGCGGGGCGCGCGCCGCCACCGCCTCCCGAGTTCAAGGGGTACCCTGTCCCCCGCCCGGGCGATTGGCGCGCCGCCGGGCGGCACCCCATAATGGTTCCAGACCCCGAACACACGCCGAAGCCACCCAGCACGAACGGCGGAAACGGGCCGCAGGAAGGGCAGCTTTTCCCGACATGGACATCACCGCACTGGTCCGTGCCATCGAGAACCAGAAGGCCGAGGACGCCTTTCCCCTGCAGCTTTCGCAGCCGCAGTGGCAGCGGCTGGGGCAGTCGCTCGAACGGCGCGAACTCGCCACCGGCGACCTGCTGATCCGCCGCGGCGACCGCGAGCGCGTGGCCTACCTGCTGCAGGAAGGCAACCTGCAGGTCTTCGTGAGCGGCGGCCCGCCGGGCACGCACCGCATCTCGCGCCTGCGCGCCGGGGCCATCGTCGGCGAGCCGGGCCTGTTCATCGACGCCCCGCGCATGGCCAGCGTCGAGGCCATGACGCCCTGCGTGCTGTGGGCGATCACCGGCGACCGCATGGAAGCGCTCTCGCACGACGAGCCCAAGCTCGCCCATGCGGTGCTCTTCGCCGCCGGCTGCGTGATGGCCGTGCGCATGCGCGCCAACCTCGAACGCGGCATCCCCACCACCTGATTCGCCGGCGGCGGCCTTCTTCGGCCTTCAGTGGCCGTCGAACTCGACCAGCGTGAAGAGCGACAGCCCCGCTTCGCGCAGCCGGCGCGAGCCCTGCAGTTCCGGCAGGTCGACGATGGCGGCGCCTTCGATCACCGTGGCGCCCAGCCGCTCGAGCAGCTTCTTGCCCGCCATCATCGTGCCGCCGGTGGCCACCAGGTCGTCGATCAGCACCACGCGGTCGCCCGGCTTCACGGCGTCGACGTGCATCTCCACCGTCGCCGAGCCGTACTCCAGCTCGTAGGTCTCCTCGACGGTGGAAAACGGCAGCTTGCCCTTCTTGCGGATCGGCACGAAGCCCAGGTTGAGTTCGTAGGCGACGACCGAGCCGATGATGAAGCCGCGCGCGTCCAGCCCGGCGATCGCGGCCGGGCGTTCGTCGAAGTAGCGGTGCACGAACTGGTCGATCAGCACGCGGAAGACCCGTGGGTTGGCCAGGAGCGGCGTGATGTCGCGGAACTGCACGCCCGGCGCCGGCCAGTCCGGCACGGTGCGGATGTGCGCCCTGATGTATTCGGCCGGGGTCATCGTCTGCGTCATCGTGGCTTCCTCGTGCGGGCGCGGCTCAGCCGCGCAACAGCTTCTCTTCGGCCAGCGCGAGCGGCTCGGGCCGGCCGGCGATGACCAGCGTGTCGCCGGCGCCGAGCACGGTGGCCTCGGGCGGCTTGGCGGTCACGGCGCCGGCGGCGCTGCGCAGCGAGACCACGCTCACGCCCACCGCGTGCAGCGCCAGCGCGGCCAGCGGCCGGCCCACGCAGGAAGCGGCCGGCG
This sequence comes from uncultured Rubrivivax sp., assembly GCA_964454485.1. Classification (GTDB taxonomy): domain Bacteria; phylum Pseudomonadota; class Gammaproteobacteria; order Burkholderiales; family Burkholderiaceae_C; genus Rubrivivax. The sequence goes on along the minus strand of CAYVXO010000254.1, from coordinate 1,012 downwards.
GCAGCGTGACGCTGGCCAGGCGCTCCTGCTGCAGCTCTTCCACCGTGTCGTCGTCGGCGCCGTGGAAGTAGCCGCGCAGGAGGCCGTAGCGTGCGTCGCGCGCGTCGCGCGCCAGCCGGATCACCCTGCGCATCGGCACGCCCACCAGCGCCAGCGCGTGGCTGGCCAGCATGAGCGAGCCCTCGATCGCCTCCGGCACGACTTCGGTGGCGCCGGCGGCGCGCAGCGTCTCCAGGTCGCTGTCGTCGATGGTGCGCACGATCACCGGCACCGAAGGCGCGTGCTGGCGCACCAGGCCCAGGATCTTTAGCGCCGAGGGCGTGTCGGTGTAGCTCACGACCACCGCGTTGGCGCGCGCCAGGCCGGCGGCCATCAGGCTGGGCAGGCGCGCGGCGTCGCCGAAGACCACGCTCTGGCCGGCGGCAGCGGCCTGGCGCACGCGGTCGGGGTCGAGGTCCAGCGCCATGTAGGGGATCTGCTGCGTGTCCAGCATGCGCGCCAGGTTCTGGCCGCTGCGGCCGTAGCCGCAGATGATGACGTGGCGCTCGGCGCGGATCGCCTTCTTCGCGATCGAGGTCAGCGCCACCGACTGCAGCAGCCAGTCGCTGGCCGCCAGCCGCATCACGATGCGGTTGCTGTACATCACGACGAAAGGCGTGGCCAGCATCGACAGCACCATGCTGGCCAGGATCGGGCTCTGCCAGGTCGGCGCGACGAGGCCGTTGTCGGCGCCCAGTGTGAGCAGCACGAAGCCGAACTCGCCCGCCTGCGCCAGGTACAGGCCGGTGCGCAGCGCAACGCCGGTGGGCGCGCGCAGCAGCCAGGCCAGCGCCGCGACGAGGCCGAACTTGGCTCCTACCGGCCCGCAGGTCAGCAGCAGCACCAGCAGCCAGTGATCGTGCAGCGTGCGCCAGTCCAGCTTCATGCCGATGGTGATGAAGAACAGGCCCAGCAGCACGTCGTGGAAGGGCCGGATGTCGGTCTCCACCTGGTGCTTGTATTCGGTCTCGGC
>CAYVXO010000253.1:0-7680 GCA_964454485.1 uncultured Rubrivivax sp. | reverse complement strand
ACCGCGCCTTCGATCTGGCCGCGCACACGGACGGCCTGTGGCTCACCGACACGAGGAGCTTCTCGCTCGTCACCTGCCCAACCTGCCACAGCGAGTTCCTGGCGGCCTACGGCTCCGTAGCCCGCTCGAACGACCACTGCCCGTTCTGCAAGCTGGTACAACGATATGGGACGGACCCGCGGGTGCAGGGGGCGTTTCCGGTGCAACCGCTGGCATCGCCTGGCGCCGATGAGCTGGGCATGCTGGCGCTGCTCGGACGACGACTATCAACTGGTGAGACCGGTCAGACACCCGACTGAACCGTCGTCCGCAGGCCATCCACTGCCTAGAAGCCCCGTTTGGCGCGTGTCAGGAGCGTGCACACTTCCGTCGACACCTGTGCAAATCGCGACCCGGAGCCGATCATGCGTTCGGCGTCTTGCATGGCGCCCGCATTGATCTGCCGAGCCACAGTTCCGGCAACGCTATGGAACTCGGCATGCTTCTGAAGAAGCGATACGAAGCCAGGCTGGGTTCCCCAGCGCTGACCGCCGTCGCCGTGCAGCCACTTCCCAAGCGGGCAGCGATCGTCGCGGCAGATCACCTCTGCATCGAGCGCCGTCCGCTCCGCAATCGCCTGACGCAGCCGAACCTTCCACTGCCGATGTGCCTCGATCGCCTGGTCGAAGTCGAAGTCGGACGGCACGCCCGACTCGGCCTCGGCGGCCACATCCGACCCCTCAGGGAGCTTGAATCGGTCGACCTCGTGGGCCAGCGCCTGGGCTTGATCTTTCATGGCCGCGGCCGCTGCGGCCGTCTGTTCGACCAATGCTGCGTTCTGCTGCGTCATCCGATCCAGCTCGTTGACAGCCTGGCCAATCTGGGAGACGCCAAGGCTTTCTTCCTTCGATCCTTCGGCAATCTCTCCCAACAAGCCACTGACGCGGCGCGACGCCGACACGATCTCGTCCATCTTCGCGCCTGCATCCTGCACCACCGCCGCGCCGGAGTTGACCTGTTGCACGCTTGAACCGATCAGATCCTTGATCTCCTTGGCCGCATGAGCAGACCGTTGTGCCAGCGAGCGCACCTCGGAGGCCACGACCGCAAAGCCACGGCCCTGTTCACCGGCTCGCGCGGCCTCGACCGCCGCATTGAGCGCCAGGATATTGGTCTGGAAGGCGATGCTGTCGATTGTGCCGATGATGTCGCCGATGCGAGCCGACGAGGCCCGGATGCCCTCCATCGTCTGGACGACGGTCCGCATGATCTGACCTCCGTCGGTGGCGACCGCAGCGTTTCCGGCCGCCACAGTCGCTGCTTCACTTGCGCGGTCGGCGCTGTTCCTGACCGTCGCGGTGATCTGCTCCATGGACGCTGCAGATTCTTCAAGGTTGGCAGCCGCTTGCTCGGTTCTTGCTGACAGATCCAGCGCGCCAGATGCCACTTCACTGCTCGAGTGCACGATCTCGGTGCTCGACCGACGCACATTCAGCACCATGGTTCGCAGCGACTGCTGCATATCGCGAAGGTCTAGCATCAGCTTGGCCGCCTCGTCCCGACCCCACGGTGCGGGCGATGTGGTCAGGTCGCCAGCGGTCATCGCGCGCAGATGGCGTCGGGTCTCGTTCAGACCGCCCTCCATCACCCGGTAGAACGACAGGAACAGGTAGCCGGCCAGCAGCAACGCCCCAAGCACGATGCCGCCCATCCAGGCCACCTGGCGTCGAATCGTCTCCTGCAGGTCACCGACGTAGATGCCGGATCCCACCACCCAGCCCCACGGCTCGAAACCCTGGACGAAAGACACCTTGTCGATCGGCTTCTCGCTACCCGGCTTCGGCCATTGGTATGCAACGAAGCCCTTGCCGTGCGCGCGCACGGTCGCCACGAAGGCCTGGAAGACCGCCAAGCCATTGGGATCCTTGATGGTCGAGGCGTCCTGACCGTCCAGCTCCGGCTTGGCAGGGTGCATCACAACATGCGGTCGCATGTCATTGATCCAGAAGTACTCCGATCCCTGGTATCGAAGTCCCTTGATCATCTGCTTTGCCAGTGCCTGCGCCGCCTCCCTGCTCAAGGTGCCCGAGACCTCCTGGCGGTGCGCGGCCTCGAGGATGCCGTGGGCGATCTCGACGTGCTGTCGCGTGGCGTCTTTCCGAGCCTCCATCGACAACTCGGCCTGGTTCAAAAGCTGCCAAGCGATCAGGCCGATCAACGGCAGCACGAAAGCCAGAGAGATGATGGCGGCCTTCGTGTTGAAGCGGAGGGCCCGAAACAGCCGGATTCCCGGCGCCCAGATGCCGTGGTGCGCGAAGAAGCCATCATCGGTTCCGGCGCGCCGCCCCGCGGACTCATGGGCTGTGTCGGCCGTTCCGATGATGTGTGTCGTTGTCGTCGTCATAGTTCGCATCCTTCCCGGTCGACCGCCTCAGTCTGTGTTGACCAAGATCAACCGCTCCAAGGCTGTTTTCGGCGCCGATGACCAGTAGTTGAGAGCACCTGATACGACGGTGCGTCGCCCGACGTCAGCTGCCGGAGGGCTGGCGAGGCAGCGGTATCACGTTGGACAAACCCGGACGGGCCAAGCGCACGGTGCCGCGACCGGCCGCCTTGGCCGCGTAGCAGGCGGCGTCCGCCGCCGCGACCCATGCCTCGACGCTCGGGAACTCGTCCGACAGTGGCGCCACGCCGACCGAAGCACCGACCGTGAGCACATGCCCTTCCCACTGCAGCTCCGCGCGGGAAATGGCGCGCTGAACCTCCCCCGCAACGCGTTGGGCCGCCTCGGGCGGGCATCGCTCCAGCACCACGGCGAACTCGTCGCCGCCTGTGCGTACTGCAAGATCGCCGGCGCGGATATGTGCGACCAGCACCGAGGCCACGGTCTTGAGCATGGCATCGCCCGCAGAATGGCCATGCCGATCGTTCACCGGCTTGAAGCGGTCCAGGTCGATGACCAGGAGTGCCGCCGGTGGGTGCCCCAGCACGGCTTTCATTCGCAACTCGAAGGCAACTCGATTGCCCAGTCCGGTCAGCGGATCGTGGGTTGCCCGCCACTCCAGATGTTCGCGACTGGCGCGCAGGTCCGTCACATCGGAGCAGGTCCAGATCGTGCCGGCACCAGGGTTGTCGCGTGCCACGGGGCGCGCGTTCAGCTGCCCCCAGAACTGGCTCCCATCCCTACGTAGGAAGCGCCACTCGCCTACATACGCGCCGGTGCCGGCGAAGGCCTCGCGCACCAAGGGGCCGAGCGCTTCATAGTCGGCGGGACTCACAAAGATCTCGGATGCGTGGCGACCGAGCAGTTCGGACTCGTCGCGCTGAAGCATTCGACACCAGGCCGGACTGATCAGTTCGAAGCGCTGGTTTCGGGTGAATCCGATCCCTAGCGGTGCGGCCTCCATCACGGACCTCAAGCGTCCCAGCACCTCGTTGGTGAACGACTCGAGGTGGGCGCGTTCGGCGCCCACATGCCTCAACGCATGGGCGAGCGCTCCGACTTCGCCCCCGACGTCCGGCCACCCATCATGGACGCTGCGGCTGGTGTCGAACAGACTCAACGCCCGCTGCTCGAGGTCTCGCAAGGGCTGCATGAGCCGCCTGACCCAGAGGTAGGTCAGCACACCCAACACAAAGATCACGATCGCTGCATGGCGCAGGGCTTGCCAGCGCGCACGGCGCAACGGCTCCACGAGCGTGGCTTGCGGCATCGCTCGCCACACCACCCATCCGGTTGCAGCCACACCTGCCGCCGACACGATCTCGCCCGGCTGGGAGAGCAGCAAGCCCGTAGGCTCTGCCGGACCGCCCTGAGTCTCCCATTGGTGGACCGCCTGTGCGAGTCTCGGCTCACCGCCGAGACGCTTGAGGACCTGGTCCGCGCGCGGGTGCGCGATGATGACCGCGGCGTCATTGCTGATCACCAGCAGTTCCTCGTTGCCCTGGGTGCTGTCCCGCTCAAGCAGCGAAGCTGCGAGGTTTCGGCTGGCCAGGCGGAGAGCACCACCGATGACGGTGGTGACTTCGCCGTCGCGGACGATGGGTTGCACGAAGACGATGACCGGCTCACCTGAGATCCTGCCCGGCACTGCATCGGAGATCACCGGCCGCTTGTCGGTCAACGCGCGGCGGAAGTACTCCCGGTCTGCCAGCGACGTCTTTGGGCGTCGTGCACCCGCCTCGTCGATGACCAGCCGCATGCGGCCGTCTGGCGCGGCAACGAAGAGGTTGGAGAACTGCTGCAGCAGCGCCGGCTGCGCCTGGAAGTGCTGTTCGAGCGCGTCGTCAACTTGCTCCAATGCCGGATCAATCTGATCGGCCGTTGACCGCAGCACTTGCTGCAAGGCGACCACCCTTTGTGACAAGTCCTTCGCGAGATCGGCGGTTTGCGTCACTTCCCGCACTTCTGCCTGGGCCAGCAGATCCCGTTCTGCGGAAGCCAGGGACAGCAGGCTGATGGCCGTGATGCCCAGCAACAGCGACGCAATGGCCGCCATCGTCAACTTGGCCTTCAGGGTATGCAAGCCTGCCGTAGCCCGCGCGCGCCAAGTCGGCGCGCCCGCTCCCGCCCGTCCGGCGTCAAGCCCCTTGCCTTCGGGCCATAGGTCAGGATCAGGGGGCGCCATGGAGTTAACTTCGGCAGAAACGGCAGCGGGCTTGAATGGTTGGTAGGGCCGATGTCGAAATCGGCTTGGAGTTTCGACTCACCTTGCCGGGACAGGGGTGCGGCGGCGTTGCCCGTTCAGACACCAGACCACCGGTGCCGCCCCATGCGACCCCAGGCTGATCGCGAAATCCCCACAGATTCGGCAGCGAATCTCGGACACCACCGCGGTGGCCGTGCCCAGCATGCGCCTGGGATGGCAGCACGCACATCATGGCGTTCTCTGACTCGACAACGACGTTCCCGCCCACCGACCCGGGCTTCGCCGCCCTGCCCGTCCCTGACGTGCTCGCATCAGCCGACGACCTCGTCAGCCGTATCCGCCTGTGCTTCGGCCTGTCCCGTGACACCTTCGACGCGGAGGTGCAACCGCTGCTTCAGCGCTATGCCAGCTATGTCCACCTCCTACCCGCCACCGCCGACAACTACTTCAGCTCACCTGCCGGCCTGCTGAACCTGGGGCTGGAGGTTGCGTTCTACAGCCTGCAAGGCACCGACGCGCACATCTTCTCCGGACGGTCGACGATCTCGGTGCGCCGCCAGCTTGAACCCCGCTGGCGCCTGGCCACCTTCATCGGTGGCCTGTGCTGCGAACTGCACCGGGTGCTCAGCCACCTGATCGTGACCGACGAGGCGGGTGGCCAGTGGCCGCAGTTCCTCGTGCCCCTGGGCGACTGGCTGGCATCGCGCAGTGCCACTCGCTACTTCGTTCGCTGGCGGCCAAACGCCGCCGAGTCGCGCGGCCTGGGCGTGTTCGCACTGCCCCTGGTCGTCCCGGGAGCCACGCTCCAGTACCTGGCGCAGGACAACAGTGTCATCGTCCCGCACCTCCTGTCCAGCATCAGCGGGCAGCCGGTCTACCGTGACCACAACGTCCTCGACGCGCTGGTCCGCCGGTCGCTCGCGCTGGTGATCGACCGGAACCTGCAGGCCAACGCCGATCGCTACGGTGTGCCTCAGTTCGGCTCGCACCTCGAGCGGTACCTGGTCGACGCCATGCGCCGGCTGGCGTCCGGCAGTCCCAGCTGGTTCCCGAACCGGGAGAAATCTCGGGCCTGGCTGGGGCCCGATGGGCTGTTCCTGCTGTGGCCGCAGGCGGCCCACGATGTTCAGGCACTGCTCGAAGCCGATCAGCTGGCCGGCATCCCGAAGGCGCCTGAGACGATGCTCGATCTGCTGCTGGAAGCCGGAGTCTTCGCGCGGCAGCCGGACGGCGCCTCGACCTGGTTCGTCCTGCCGCCGGAGTTGAAGACCGCCGCGGAGGCTGTGAAGCTGGCGTCGCCGGCGATCCTGCTGCATGGCGTTACGCAGCCGGCCGAGCCACTGACCATCTCGTTGGCCTGCCTGCCTGGCGCCACGCGAACCACCCAGAAGCCGACAACGACTGCACCGACGCCAGCCCCCGCACCGCCGCCCGGCACCCAGTTCTCATTGCTCGACGCCACCGGGGTGGCCACATCACCGGCACCGCGCATATCCCCGCCGCCGCCGGTGTCACAGACCCCGGCACCGCCCCCTGCTGCCGTTGCCGACCTGGCTGTCCCGTCGCCGCCCCCTCCGCCCTCCCCGCCGCCGGCCGCGGCGCCGACCTTCAAGCTGAACGCGCCCATGCGCCTGAACCCGGCCGTGCGCGATGCCCTCGCGGCCATCGTCAACACCCTGAACGGGCCGGGCAGCGCAGCAGCCGCCGCGCCCATCGCGGCCGGCCTGTTCGTGCCGCTGGCTGAACTGGAGGTCCGTGGCGTGCAGCCCGCGCTGGCGGGTCGGGCACTGGCCGATGTCGGCCTGCTGGTGCATGCCAGGCGGGATGGCCCGGCCACCGTCACGGCCGACTTCCGCGGCGAGCCGACCATCGGGCTGGTCGTTGCCCCAGCCTGCATCGATGGTTTCGACCCTGCCGCCTTCGAGCCGGCCGCGCACGAGGAACCCTGACATGCTGATGCGCCGCTACGAGATGCCCTGGCGGCGCGCCTACGAGGTGTACGCTGCCGCCGTCTGGGCATCCGCCCTGCTGTTCTTCGCATTCACTGGCGGGCTGGGCCTGCTCCCGCGACAGCTCGCGCTCCCGCTCGCCGCTTTCTGCCTGGCGATGGGCGTCCTGCGGCTGGCGCAGGGCGTTCACACCCTGGTGCTGCGCGCCTCGCTCTCCGGCCGCGGGATCCAGGTGATCAGCACGCGGGCCGTCGCCCGCTGGACGGAGAAGCCCGACGCGGTGTTCCTGGGCTTCGGCTTCGAGTGGCGGCCTGTCCACTCGCAGCGTCTCTACGAACTGGCCAAGGTCGACTACCGCGAGTTCGCCGTGTCGCCCCGCCTGCTGCAGATCCTGGGCTACGACGCGCGCCCGCAACCCGATGCCGAGATCGGCCTGCCTTACATCCATGGCGTCGAGCCACGCGAGGTGGCCCTGCACCGGCCGCTGCAGAACTTCGAAGGCGGCACCTTGCTGGTGGGCACCACCCAATCCGGCAAGGGCGTGGCGCTGGCCAACCTGGTGACGCAGGCCGTGCGCCGCGGCGACGTGGTCATCGTCATCGACCCCAAGAACAGCCGCCGCCTGAAGCGGGTCACCCAGCGCGCCTGCGAGGACTGGCGCGACCCCGACACCTTCCTCGAGTTCCACCCCGCCTTCCCTGAAGCCGGCGTGCGCCTGGACTTCACCTTCAACTGGCAGAAGCCCACCGAGATCGCCTCGCGGATCCAGTCGATCATGCCGCCGGACACGGCTGGCGCCTTCTCCGCCTTCGGCTGGGACGCCGTGAACGTGGTCGTGCAGGGGCTGGTGGAACTGGAGGAGCGGCCGAACCTGGTCAAGCTCACCAAGTACATCGAGGGCGGTATCGAGCCCGTGCTGGAAGCGACGCTGCGCCGCTTCTACGAGCGGCTGCTCGGCGCCAGCTGGCGCGACCAGCCGGAGATGAAGAAGCTGCTGCACGACGCGCACCGCGGAAACATGAAGCGCCCGTCGGAGGCGGCCAGTGCGGACCTGCTGGCCCTGGTCGCCTTCTACGAGCACCACGTCCCGCAGTCGCAGCGCA
>CAYVXO010000252.1:0-7742 GCA_964454485.1 uncultured Rubrivivax sp. | reverse complement strand
TGCCGACGGTGAGGCCGGCGCTGGTGATCGCCGTGCTCGCCGCGGCCTGCGTGAGGCCGACGACGTTGGGCACTGCGACATTGGCGGCGGTCACGGTCACCGTCACCACGTTCGACAGCGTGCGCCTCAGTTCGCCCTTGAAGGCGGCCGACACCTGCAGGCGCACGCTGCCGGCTGCCGCTTCCTGCAGCGTGACGCGCAGCGAATACACCTTGTCCCCGGCGACCAGGTCGCCGTTCAGGCCGTCGTCGCGCAGGACGCCCAGGTTGGCCTGCACGCTGCCGTCGGCGTTGAGCCGCAGCAGGTTCGCGCTATTCGCGTTGTAGGCCGGATCGGGGATCGCAATGCTCACCGTCACCGCGGTCGGGCTGCCCGCGCTGATGCTGCCGGGACTGACCGAGGCCGTGCCCAGGGTTCCGGCCAGCGCCGGCAGGGCCAGCGAAAGGCTCAACCAGAACAGGACGCGAACGGCGATGCTGCCGAACCGTTCGCCCAGGATGTTCTTCATGCCGATCCTCCCGTGCACCGCGCCGTTCGCGGTGCCAGTTTCTCGTTGCGGCGCCGACGCGGCGCCCGGCTCAGGCCTCGTGCCGGCGCGCGCGCCGCAGGGGCAGGGCGCCCAGCGCCAGGGCGCCCAGCACCAGGGCCGCCGTGCCCGGTTCGGGCACCGTCACCAGGCTGTCCACGGTCAGGTCGTCCATCGTGAAAGACCCGCCCAGAAGGTCGCCCGTGATGACGACACGCGAGATCCTTCCGCCGGCGTCGGCGAAGGAGATGAACTCGTTGGGGCTGCCCAGGTTGTCGCCGGCAGCCGAAGTGATCGAGCCGATCAGCACGTCGGCTGCGTCATAGGCGGCGATCGTCAGCGGCGCCACGTACGTGAAGTAGGCTCCCACGCTCGAAGCCAGAGCCGAGAACACGATGGAAATGGCGCCCCCGTCGTCGGACACCACCTTGCTGCCCGACTGCGGGGGGAAGTCGATCTCGTTGAGCGTGGTGCCCGCCGTCAGGGCGATCGTGTCGGTGAACGCGAGCCCCGCGATCTGGTTCGTCACCGTGGCGCCGTCGGCCAGGCTCTCGAAGTCGTAGACCACCGGCGCGGCGCGGGCGCCCAGCGCGGCGAATGCCATCAGCGCCCCGACGGCCGCGCAACGGCCTGCGGTGCGGGCCCGAACTCCGGAATCGATCATGGCTCCTCCCTGGCGAGACCGTTCCCAACGCAGCTGCGCCTTGCCTGCGCACCGCAGCGGTCAGCGAACGACATTCCGGCAAGCTAACACCGGGTCCGGACCCGCCGGGCCCCGGATTCCGGGGGGGCGGCCCCTCAGGGCGGGGGGGGTCGCATGCCGGAGATCAGTCCACTCCACGCCGGCTTCAGCGGTCCTCCATCGTCGCCTCCGCCGGCAGCGTGGCACGGATCGCGTCCTTCAGCGCCTGCATCGCCGCCGCCGGCGCTGCCGGGTCCCAGCCGATGATGAGCTGGTGCGCGGTGTCGAAGTGCGGCCGCGCCTCGGCGTCGGTGGCCTTCAGCACGTCGTCGCGGCACAGGTAGAACACCGGCCGTCCCAGGCCTTCGGCGAAGCCGGCCTCCCAGTAGGCGCCGCGGTTGCCGTGCGTCAGGTCGCACAGCAGGAAGCGACTGGTGCGGATCTCCACCCGCATGCGGTTGTCGATCGAGCCGGCGGTCTGCTGGCGGTCGTTGGCGGCGCGCAGCTCGAAGCCGGTGGCCGCCACCGCGGGGCGCAGGTGCTCGCGGTAGAGCGCGTCGAGCTGGGCGTCGCCGAACTTCATCGCCATGAAGGCGTGGCGGCTCTTCGCGCCCTGGCGCACCAGCTCGGCATGGCGCTGCCAGCCCAGCGCCGAGAGCGTGGCGTCCTCCAGCACCCAGCCGTCGGGCGAGGTGCTCACGCCGCCCGGCGCGCGCAGCCAGCCGGCGGCCAGCGTCTCCTCGATGACCCAGCGCGTCTCGGCCACGGTGACCGCGCCGACGATGGCCACCAGGTTGCGCGCCACCACGGTGCGCGCCTCGCCCGGTCGCAGCGTGGCGGCCAGGTGCAGCAGCAGGTTGTCGATCTGCTCGCCGGCCGGCGGCAGCCGGGTGGTGGTGATCAGGTCGTGCAGCAGCTCGGCGCGCACCCAGGCCCCTTCGGGCAGCTTGACGAGGCCGTGCGCCAGCCGCGCGCGGTCGCCGGCGCTCAGGTCCTGCGCCGCCAGCGCGGTGGCCGCGGTGGGCGTGAAGTGGTGGCGCCCGCAGTTCGGGCAGCGCACGTCGATCGGCCCGGCGCCGCGCTTCTTCGCGCCTTCGGTCAGGCAGACCGGGCAGATCGTCACGGCCCGGTGCGCCGCGCCTTCAGGTTGCGGATGTCGGCCAGCTGCTGGCGGAAGGCGCTGATCGCCTGCCACTCGTCTTCGCTGTAATCGGCCGCCTTCGCGTTCTTCAGCAGGATCGCCAGCACGTCGCCCACGCGGCCGAGCTGGCGGCCGTAGCTGCCCACCTCGTCGAGGATCTGCGACTCCAGCTCGGGGTCGCTGCTGCGGCCCAGGTTGACGTTGACGAGGCCGAACTGGCCTCCCACCGACTTGAAGAACCACTGCCAGGGGTTGATGGCCTGGTTGACGTCGCCCGAAAGCGGCAGGCGGAACTGGGGCATGGCGAAGGACCTTTCGAAACGGCACGGCATGCGATGCCCCGATGATGGCGCAGCCCGCACGGCGCGCAGCTTACGAGCGGTGACAACACGACCCTGATGCTCGTGTGCTTGGGGGTTGTCCGGCCGCAGGCAGGGCCTGGAGACTGCCGCCTTTCGTCGAAACGGGAGACCCGCCGATGGTCCGCCAACTGCCCTTCGCCAGCGCCGCCTGTGCCCTGCTGCTGGCGGCCTGTGCCAGCACGCCCGTGGCGCGCGACGGCGATCTGGCAGTGCCGCCCGACTACGCCGGCTGGCCCAAGTTCCTCTCGGCCGTGCAGCGTCCCGACGCAAAGCAGGTGCGCGAGATCTACATGAACCCGGTCGCGGCCAAGGCCACCGCGGCCGGCGGTTTTCCCAACGGCAGCCTGTTCGTGATGGAGAACTACGCCGCCGCCGAGACGCCCGACGGCAAGCTGGCCACCGGCCCCGACGGCAAGCTGGTCAAGGGCCCGCTGCTGCGCGTGTTCGTGATGGGCAAGAACCCGGGCTGGGGCCAGGACGTGCCCGAGGCGCAGCGCAACGGCAACTGGGTGTACGCCGGCTGGATGGCCGACGGCCGCACGCGCAGCCCGGAGGCTACCGCCACCTGCCGCGCCTGCCACCTGCCGCTGGCCGCGAAGGACTTCGTGCACCGCTACGACGAATACTTCGCCAGCCGCCGCCGAAGGCGGCGCGGCTTCAGGCGAAGCCGAGCAGGCGCTTCGCGTTCTCCTTCAGGATGAGCGGCTTCACCTTGTCCTTGAAGCCGGCCTCGTCGAAGTCCTTCATCCAGCGCTCGGGGGTGATGAGCGGGTAGTCGCTGCCGAAGAGCATGCGGTCCTTCAGCAGCGTGTTGGCGTACTGCACCAGCTGCGGCGGAAAGTACTTCGGGCTCCAGCCCGAGAGGTCGATCCAGACGTTGGGCTTGTGCAGCGCCAGGCTCAGCGCCTCGTCCTGCCAGGGCCAGCTGGGGTGGGCGACGACGATCTGGATGTCGGGGAAGTCCATCGCCACGTCTTCCAGCAGCATGGGGTTGCTGTTCTGCAGCCGCAGGCCGCCGCCGCAGCGCATGCCGCTGCCGATGCCGCTGTGCCCGCTGTGGAAGATGGCCGGCAGCTTGTGCTCGGCGATCACCTCGTACAGCGGCCAGGCCATCTTGTCGTAGGGCAGGAAGCCCTGCACCGTGGGGTGGAACTTGAAGCCCTTGACGCCGTGCTCGGCGATCAGGCGGCGCGCCTCGCGGGCGCCCATCCTGCCCTTGTGGGGGTCGATGCTGGCGAAGGCCACCATCATGTCGGCGTTCTTCTGCGCCGCTTCGCAGATCTCCTCGTTCGGGATCCGGCGGCGGCCGAGCTGGCTCTCGCTGTCCACCGTGAACATCACGAGGCCGATCTTCCGCTCGCGGTAGTAGGCCACCGTCTCGTCGATCGTCGGCCGGCGGTTGCTGCCGAAGTACTTGTCGGCCGCGCGGTCGTATTCCTCGCCGTAGTTGTCGAACGGGTTCCAGCACGACACCTCGGCGTGCGTGTGGACGTCGATCGCGATCAGGTCTTCATGCTTCATGGTCGATGCCTTCCGCTACTGGCAGACGAAATTCTCGGCCCGCTCGATGTCCCCACTGCCCTTGTAGCGTGCCACCTTCGGCCAGGGGCACAGCGGGCGCGTGCGGTCGGCGGCCCAGCTGGCGGGCACTTCGGGGTTGGGCACGGGGTTGCCGGCGCCGCGCGCCTGCGCCACCACGCGGTCGGGGGCGCGGCCTTCCTCCACCCACTGCACCAGCGGCGTCAGCAGGTCGAACTGGTCGGTGGCGGGGCCGCCGCGGCAGTGGTTCATGCCGGGCACGACGAACAGGCGCGCGAAGCTCGAAGCGTCGGCATGGCGCTGACCGACGCGTTCGATCCAGGCCGCGGTGTCGCCGGCCGAGAACACGCCGTCGGCGCTGCCGTGGTAGACCACCAGCTTGGCGCCGCGCGCGCGCAGCGCCGCGAGGTCGGTGTCGCCGGGCGGCGTCATGAACTGCATGGCCGACTGCGTGTACGGGCCGCTGGTGGCGTTGATGAGCGCCGTGCCCCGGTCGAGGTCGAAGCCGAGCGCGAAGAGCTTGGGCTCGGCCGCCGCGCTGGCGTCGGCCGGCGGGGTCTGGAACACGTAGGCCACCGCCACCGGGTCGCGGTTGGTCACCGAGGAGACGAACTTCCAGCCTGCCCAGTCGGCGCCGGCGAGGCCCGGGTCCCAGTTGAACGGGGCGTACAGGCGCTGGCCCTTCGAATCGGTGGCGCCGGCGAAGACCTTGGCCAGCACGTCCTTCTGCTGCGCGCTCAGGCACTGGCCGTTGCGTTCGGCGGCGCAGGTGGGCACGTCGCGCTGCAGGTCGAAGGCGCGCTGGCAGGCGGCGATGTCGCCCACCGCGTGGTCCTTCGCGCCGTCGAGCGCGTCGCAGCGGGCGACGATGGCGTCGGACACCAGCTTGCGTTCGGCCGGCGTCATCGCGGTGGCCAGGTCGTTGGTCACCGCCACGCGGTGGAACAGCTGCGCGCCGGCCAGCTGCGCCAGCGCCGCCTTCGGCAGCTGGAAGCCCGGGTTGCCGGCGAGGAAGCCGTCGTAGTCGGCGGCGTAGCGGCTGGCGGCCACCATCGCGTGGCGGCCACCGTTGCTGCAGCCGCCGAAGTAGGAGCGGTCCGGCCCGCGGCCATAAGCCGCGGCCACCAGCGCCTTGGCCATCGGCGTGAGCGTGCCCACGGCCTTGTAGCCGTAGTCGAGCCGCGCGTCGGGGTCGACGCCGAACATCGGCAGCTGGCGCACGTTGTGGCCGGCGTCCGAGCTCAGCACCGCGAAGCCCTGCGCCAGCGCGTTCGACAACTCGCCGCCGCCGCCGACGAGGCCGACCGCCGGCTGGATGATCCCGTCCAGCCCGCCGTTGCCCTGGTGGAAGAAGCGGCCGTTCCAGTTCACCGGCAACCGCATCTGGAAGCCGATGGCGTAGGTCTGGCCGTCGACCGCGCTCTTGCGTTCGGCCATGCGGCCGCTCACCAGGCAATGCTCGGCCACCGGCTTGCCGGCCACGCTGAGCGTGCCCGCGGCCACGCGCGCGGCCGAGGCCACCACCGTCTGCGGGAACGCGAAGCGCGCGGCCAGGTCTTCGCAGGACTGCAGCGTGCCGGGTCTGGCCGCGGCCATGGGCGGCGCGACGCCGGGGGTGGAGCAGGCGGCGGCCAGCGCGGCCAGGCCGAGGATGGGAACGAAGCGCATCGTCGTCTCCGGGCGGAACTTGTTAGTTATAAACATGAACGATATGAGCGCGATGATGGGCGCCCTTCAGGCCTGAGTTGGAGCGGGAAAACCCCGATGGCATGAGGAAATCAAGGAATTCGTCTCAGGGTTTGCACCATGTGCGTAGACCGAACTTAGTTACTAAGATGAATTAAAAGCTGGAACCCTTCACGATGCCTGCCACCTTCTCCCCCGCCACCGGCCTGCTGGCCGAGCTGTCGCTGCTGCGCGTCGAGGTGTCGGGTCCGCTGGTGCACCTGCGCCTGATGCGGCCGAAGAAGCGCAACGCCATCAGCGACACGCTGATCAGGCAGATCCACACCGCCGCCGTGAACCTGCCCGAGGAAGCGCGCGTGCTCGTCCTCAGCGGCGAAGGCGACCACTTCTGCGCCGGGCTGGACCTGTCGGAGATGGACGAGCGCAGCACCTTCGAAGGCGTGTTCCATTCGCGCATGTGGCATGCCGCGATGGACGCGCTGCAGTTCGGCCGCGTGCCCATCGTCGCCGTGCTGCACGGCGCGGTGGTGGGCGGCGGGCTGGAACTGGCGAGCAGCGCGCACATCCGCGTCGCCGAGGACAGCACCTTCTACGGCCTGCCCGAAGGCCAGCGCGGCCTCTTCGTGGGTGGTGGCGGTTCGGCCCGCGTGCCGCGCCTGGTGGGCTTCTCGCGCATGACCGACATGATGCTCACCGGCCGCGTGCTCGACGCCGACGAAGGCCAGTCGGTGGGCCTTTCGCACTACCGCGTGAAGGACGGCGCCGGCCTCGCCAAGGGCGTGGAACTGGCGAAGAAGATCGCCGCCAACGCGCCGCTGTCCAACTTCGCCGTCGTGCAGGCGCTGCCGCGCATCGCCGACCTCTCGCAGAGCGACGGCCTGTTCATGGAATCGCTGATGGCCGCCATCGCCCAGGGCGACGAAGCCGCGAAGCAGCGCATGCGCGACTTCGTGCAGGGCAAGGCCGGCAAGGTGAAGAAGTCATGAGCGGGGATGCTCGTTTCCGGCCGGTGCGCGTCGGCGGCTGCGTCGAGGCTTCGCTCGAGCGCCGCGAAGGCGGCGTGCTGGTGCTGCGCTCGACCGAGGCCATCAAGCCCTTCCCGGCGCGCCTGACCGACCGCCTGGAGCAGTACGCCGCCGAAGCGCCGGAGCGCGTGTTCGTCGCCAAGCGCGGCCCCGACGGGCAATGGGTGCGCATCACCTACACGCAGATGCTCGAGCGCGTGCGCCGCGTGGGCCAGGCGCTGGCCACGCGCGGGCTGTCGGCCGAGCGGCCGATCGCCATCCTCTCCGACAACGACCTCGACCACCTCACGCTGGCCTTCGCCGCGCAGTGGGTGGGCGTGCCCTACGCGCCGATCTCGGCGGCCTACTCCACCATCTCGCAGGACTACGGCAAGCTGCGCCACATCCTGGCCACGCTGACGCCGGGCCTGGTGTTCGCGGCCGCCGGCAAGCCCTTCGCGCGCGCCATCGAAGCCTGCGTGCCGGCCGACGTGGAAGTGGTGCTCGCCACGGGCGCGGTGGAAGGCCGCAAGACCACCGCCTTCGCCGACCTGCTGGCCACCGCGCCCGGCGCCGAGGAAGCCGCCGCGCACGCGAAGGTCGGCCCGGACACGATCGCCAAGTTCCTGTTCACCAGCGGCAGCACCAAGCAGCCCAAGGGCGTGATCAACACCCAGCGCATGCTGTGCGCCAACCTGCAGCAGATCCGCCAGAGCTTCGCCTTCCTGGAAGACGAGCCGCCGGTGCTGGTGGACTGGCTGCCCTGGAACCACACCTTCGGCGGCAACCACAACGTGGGCAT
>CAYVXO010000251.1:0-7757 GCA_964454485.1 uncultured Rubrivivax sp. | reverse complement strand
TGGGCATCGTGATCGGCGTCGTCACGCTCACCGGCGTCGGCTTCAAGCTCAGCACCATCATCACCGGCGCCGCCACCGCGCTGGGCGGCGGCGTGGGCACGCTGCTGCCGGCCGGCTGGGTGGACCCGAAGTCGCTCACGCTGGTGGCGGCGCTGGCGATGACCGGCGTCGTCTGCATCCTGCTGGGCTGCGGCGTGCCGACGACGGCCAACTACATCATCATGGTGACGGTGGCCGCGCCCACGCTGGTGCTGCTGGGCGTGCAGCCGCTGGTGGCGCACTTCTTCGTCTTCTACTACGGGGTGCTGGCCGACATCACGCCGCCGGTGGCGATGGCCGCCTACGCCGCCGCCGGCATGGCCGGCAGCGACCCCTTCAAGACCGGCAACACCGCGTTCCGGCTCGGGCTGGCGAAGGCGCTGGTGCCCTTCGTCTTCGTCTTCTCGCCTTCGATGCTGATCGTGGCCAAGGGCTTCACCTTCTACGACTTCGGCATCACCGTGCTCGGCTGCGTGCTCGGCATCACGCTGCTGGCGGCAGCGCTGTCGCGCTTCTTCCTCGTCGAGATGACACGCGCAGAACAGGCGCTGTGCGGGGTGGCGGCGCTGCTGCTCATCGCGCCCGGGCTGGCGCCGACGATCGCCGGCGCCGCCATCGCGCTGCCGATGCTGCTGCGGCAGCTGGCCGCGCGCCGGCGGCTGGCTGGCGCGGCCTGATCAGCGGCCCAGTTCCTCGGCGCGGTCGCGCGCCGCGTGCAGCGCCTTCACGAAGGCCGCCTTCACGCCGCTCGCTTCGAGCGTGGTGATCGCCGCGTGCGTGGTGCCGCCCTTGCTGGTGACCTGCGCGCGCAGCTCGGCCGGCGACAGCGGCGAAGCCGCGGCCAGCGCGGCGGCGCCGTCGAAGGTGGCGATCGCCAGCGTGCGGCCCTGCTCGGGCGTGAGGCCGATTTCGGCGGCCGCTTCCATCATCGCTTCGAGCACGTAGAACACGTAGGCCGGGCCCGAACCCGACACCGCGGTCACGGCGTCGAGCTGCGATTCCTGCGCCACCCACAGCGTCTGCCCGGTGGGCGCCAGCAGCGCTTCCACCGCCGCGCGTTCGGCGGCGCTCACCGCCGGCCGCGCGTAGAGCCCGGCGATGCCGCGGCCGATGAGCGCCGGCGTGTTGGGCATCGCGCGCACCACGCGTTCGCTGCCGGTGGCGCGCACGAGCGCTTCGCTGCGGATGCCGGCCATCACGCTGAGCTGCAGCGCGCCGGCCACGAACGCGGCGCAGGGCGCGGCCGCTTCGGCAAACATCTGCGGCTTCACCGCCCACACCACGGTGCCGGCGCGCGCCAGCGCCGGGCCGGCGGCGGCCTCGGCCTTCACGCCGAACTGCTGCGCCAGCTTCGCGCGCTGCGCCTCGAAGGGTTCGACGACCAGGATGTCCGTGCTCGGGCGGCCGGTCTTGAGCAGCCCGCCGATGAGCGCGCTGGCCATGTTGCCGCCGCCGATGAAGGCGACCGTGGAGGATTGCATCGGCGCAGTGTAGCCAGCGCCCGCCATGAGGCGACCCGCCGCAGGTCATGCAAAGCTGGCATCAACCCGGCCCCACAAGCGCGCGGCACGCGCCTACAGTGCGCCACCACCCACCGCGCCGGCGGACCGCCCACGAAGCGGGCCGCCGCACCGCGCGGCGACGCGAACGCTGAACCACAGGAAACCCCTCATGAACCAGCCGCTCTCCTACGTCCAACCCACGCCCGACAGCCCCTGGGGCACCTACCTCTCGCAGGTCGACCGCGTCGTGCCCTACCTGGGCCACCTGGCGCGCTGGGCCGAGACGCTCAAGCGGCCGAAGCGCGCGCTCATCGTCGACGTGCCGATCGAGATGGACGACGGCCGCGTGGCCCACTTCGAGGGCTTCCGCGTGCAGCACAACCTGAGCCGCGGCCCCGGCAAGGGCGGCGTGCGCTACCACCCCGACGTGAACCTGGAAGAGGTGATGGCGCTGGCGGCGTGGATGAGCATCAAGAACGCCGCCGTCAACCTGCCCTACGGCGGCGCCAAGGGCGGCATCCGCGTCGACCCGAAGAAGCTCTCGCACAAGGAGCTGGAGCGCATGACGCGCCGCTACACCAGCGAGATCGGCATCATCATCGGGCCGCACCAGGACATCCCGGCGCCGGACGTGAATACCAACCCGCAGATCATGGCGTGGATGATGGACACGTACTCGATGAATACCGGTGCCACCGCCACCGGCGTGGTCACCGGCAAGCCCATCCACCTCGGCGGCTCGCTGGGGCGCGTCAAGGCCACCGGCCGCGGCGTATTCGTCACCGGGCGCGAGGCGGCGCGGCGCATCGGCCTGGATCTGAACGGCGCGCGCGTCGCGGTGCAGGGCTTCGGCAACGTCGGCTCGGCGGCGGCCGAGCTGTTCGTGCAGGCCGGCGCGAAGATCGTCGCCATCCAGGATCACACCGGCACCATCGTCAACGAGCGCGGCATCGAGATGGCCGAGCTGATGCCCACGCTCAAGCAGTACGGCGGCGTGGGCGACTTCAAGGGGGCGGACAAGGCCAGCGACGAGTCGTTCTGGGACGTCAAGTGCGACATCCTCATCCCCGCGGCGCTGGAAGGCCAGCTCACGCCCGAGCGCGCGCGGCGCACCAGCGCCAAGCTGGTGCTCGAAGGCGCGAACGGCCCGACCCTGCCCGAGGCCGACGACATCCTCGCCGATCGCGGCGTGCTGGTCGTGCCCGACGTGATCTGCAACGCCGGCGGCGTGACGGTCAGCTATTTCGAGTGGGTGCAGGACTTCAGCTCGTTCTTCTGGACCGAGGACGAGATCAACATGAAGCTCGACAAGATCATGGTCGGCGCGTTGAAGCGCATCTGGGACACCGCCGACAAGCACCAGATCACGCTGCGCACCGCCACCTTCGCGGTGGCGTGCGAGCGCATCCTGACGGCGCGGGAGGAGCGCGGGCTGTATCCCTGAAGGCCCGCCCGGCCGCGGGCTTGCGCGCGCAAGCCCGCGGCGGACTCAGTTCAGGTTCAGCCCGGTGACCGGCACCGGCACGAGGGTGCTACCCAGCGCGGCGGTGGAGGTGTTGCCGAGCTGCCCGCTGGCGTTCGAGCCCACGGCCCACACGGTGCCGTCGCGCTTGACGAACAGCGTGTGCTCGCCGGAGGTCGCCACCTCGACGACGCCATCGATCGCGGTGGACAGCCGGGGCGTGACGACCGCTGTCGACGGGCTCAGGTCGCCGAGCGCCAGCGCGCCGAAGCGGTCAAAGCCCCAGGAGCGCACCTGGCCGTCGGTACCCACCGCGAACGCGGCCGCCATGCCGGTGTTGCTGGCCGCGATCCACGCCACGTTCACGAGCCCGGGGATCGCCTGGGGGGCGAGCTGCACGAAGCCGCTGATCGTGTAGCCCAGCCCGCCGGAGCTGCCCCAGCTGAACACGCTGCCGTCGCGGCGGCGCGCCAGTCCGAAGGCCGTCGGCGTGCCGGTACCGCAGGCGATCTGTACCACGTCGCTCAGGCCGCCGACCTGCACCGCCGTGGCCACCACGCTGGTGATCTCGCGGCCCTGGCCCGGCATTGCGCCGCCGCGGTCGGCGCCGGCGAACCACACGGTGCCGTCGCGCTTGCGGGCGACGATCGATTCGTCGGCCACGCAGATCTCGGCGATGTCGACGAAGCCGGCGAGCTGAACCGCAGCCTCGCTGCGCGCGCCGGTGGGCAGCGCGCCCCAGCCCCAGACGGTGCCGTCGGTACGCGCGGCCACGGTGAAGCCATTGCCCACGGAGGCGCTGGCCTGGTTGCCGAGCACGGTCACCGGCGTCGGCGAGGTCAGGATGCTGAAGGGTGCGGCGGTGCCGTTCTGCCCGTTGGCGCCGGTGCCGGCCCAGCGCGCACTGCCGTCGGCCAGCACCACCATCGTCGACTCGTTACCCAGCGACAGCGCCGTGCCGGAGACTGGCAGGGTCCAGGCGAAGGGCAGCGGGCGGTTCACGAACGTACCGTCGCCGATCTCGCCCCGCGTGTTGGCGCCCCAGAGCCAGACCCCTCCGCCGGCGCTTCGCGCAGCCGAGTAGGTGATGCCCAGTCGGCCACCCGTGGCCAGCCGTGCCAGTCCGGGGGTCGGTGCCACCGGCGTGACCGTGAGCACCGCGTCGGCGCTGGTCACGCTACCGGCAGCATTGCTCACCACCACGCTGTACGCGGCGCCGCTGTCAGCCACCGTCGTGGCGCCGGTGGTGTAGCTCCCACCCGTGGCGCCATCGATCGGCGCACCATTGCGCCGCCACTGGTAGGCCAGCGGCGCGGTGCCGGTGGCGGTGACGGCGAAGGTGGCCGTCTGCCCGGCCGCGACGGTGGCGGCCGCCGGCTGCGTGGCGATTTCGGGAGCAACGGGCGCAGGCGACACGCCCAGCGCCACGGCAGCACTCGTCACGCTGCCCGCGGCGTTGCTCACACGCACCGCGAACTGCCGACCGTCGTCGGCCAGCGTCAGCGCCTCCGTGGTGTAGCTGGCGGCGGTGGCGCCGGCAATCTCGACTCCGTCGCGCAGCCACTGGTACGCCAGCGGTGCCGATCCCGCTGCCACCACGCTGAACGTGGCCGTGCGCCCGGCCACCGTGGACACCGCCAGCGGTGCCGTGGTCAGTGTCGGCGCCACCGCGCGCACGCTCAGCAACGCCTCGCTGCTGGTGACGCTGCCGCCGGCGTTGCTGACGACGACGCTGAAGCGCGCCCCGTCGTCGGCCAGCGCGGCGGCGGCAATCGTGTAGGTGGCCGCCGTGGCGCCCGCGACGGCGCTGCCGTTGCGCTGCCACTGGTAGGCCAGGTCGCTGCCGCTGGCCGCCACACTGAAGCTGGCGGCCGCACCATCATCGACGGTCTGCGCCGCCGGCTGGGTGGTGATCACTGGGGCAGGCGGCGGTGTGGTGCTGTCTGCGCCTTCTCCGCCGCCTCCGCCGCCTCCGCCGCAGGCTGCGACGATCGCCGCCATCGCGGCGGCCGCCACGCGTCCCGCGAGCCGGCCCCACGCATGGGGCCGGCCCGCCGCGCGCTCTTCCTCCCTGAGCATCCCTTCCATCGTTCCCTCCTGGTTTGCCGGATGGGCCGGCACGATGGACAGGGTTGTAGGAAAGGGTGGGTTACTGGCGGGTTATCGCGCGCGACTTCAGCAGCGCGGCGTTGACCGGGTTGCGCTCCAGGAAGCCGCTGCGCAGGCCGGCCGGCAGCGTGGCGGCGGCGCGCTCGATCCAGGCGTGGCCTTGCTCGACCGCGCGCGCGCAGCCGGCGGCGTCGCCGCGGTCGCGCGCTTCCTGCGCCCGCACCCACGCGGTCTCTGGCCAGTAGCCACCGTCGGGGCAGACCTCGGGGTCGAAGTCGGCGAGCTCGCGCGCGAGCTCGGCCGCATGCCCGGGGTCAACCGCGCGCAGCAGGTCCACCTCGCGCATCAGCGCGTGCAGATCCAGGCCCGGCAGCTCGGCCTGGCGCGCGTCGTGGCGCACCTCGCGCACCAGTGCCAACGCCCGGGTCGTCGGGGCGACACGCGAGAGCTCGAGCTTCAGGACCGCCAGCTCGCGCGGCGGGGCATCCGCCGGAGCGCCCTCGAGCTCGGCCTGCAGGCGTGCCGCGACGTCCTCGCCCTGCGCGCGCGCTGCGCGGGCCAGCAGGACGCAGCGCCGCAGCCGGGCCGCCGGATGCTCCGGCGTGCCTTCCAGCGCCGCGCGCGCCCGGTGCGGCTGGCCCAATTCCAGCCAGAACGAGGCCAGGTGGTTCGCGGCCACCGCCTGCCATTGCGCGCCGATGGGCGCCATGCGGGCCGGCGCCTCTTCGAGCCGGGCCAGGGCTTCGCCCAGCTCTCCCAGGTGCAGCGCCATCCAGCCCAGGTTGACCGCGAAAGTCGTCATGGTCGGGCCGGACCCGGCGCCGACGCGGTCGCTCAGCAGCATGGCCGCGCGCAGCCGACGCGCCGCGCTGGCCATGTAGCCGATCTGCCCTTCGACGGCGGCCAGGTTGCCCAGCAGCGTCAGGGTCTCGGCGGCGTCGCCCATCGCTTCCGCAAGCGCCAGGCCCGCGCGCAGCGCCGCCGCGCTCGCGTACAGGCGACCGGCCATGCGCAGCACGTAGGACTGGGTGCTGCGCAGCTCCATGCGCTGGCGCGCGTCGCCGTCGCGCTCGACTTCCGGCAGCAGCGCCTCGATGGTCGCGACCGCGTCCCCTGCCTGGCCCAGCTGGGCCTGCGCCGACGCGCGCGCCCGCACCGCTTCCAGGCGCAGATTCAGCGGCGCCTGCGCGCCCCCGAGACGCAGCGCTTCCTCGGCGTTGTGCCGCGCGTCCTGCCAGCGGGCACCGAAGACCTGGACGAGGGCCAGGCGGGCGAGCGCGCGGGCGCGCAGCCCGTCGGTGGGCGCTGCGCGGCTCAGGCGCAGCGCCGACCCGGTCGCGGCAGCCACGCCGCGCACCACCAGCTCGTGGTCCAGGCTCTCGATCTCGCTGTCGCAGGCGGCCGCCTCGTCGCCGGCCTCGCGCCAGCAACGCGCCGCGCGGGCGTGCAGGTCGAGCGCGTCGCTGACCTGCCCGGCCCGCTTTGCGTCTTCGCCGGCGCGCATGAAGTGCGGCGCCGCTTCGCGCCAGCGCTGCGCGGCGTACCAGTGCTCGGCCACGCGCGCCGGCTCGGCGCGGCGCGCCTCGAGCACGCTCGCGACCGACGCATGCACGTGGCGCGCGATCTCCGCCGGCAAGGTGCGCAGCGTGGCCTCGAACACGAGGTCGTGCGCGAAGGCGCTGCCGGCCAGCACCTGCGCCGCCTGCAGTTCCCCCCAGGCGTCGGCCAGGCCCAGCGCCGGCGTCTTGAGCACCGCCTCGGCCAGCTCGATGCCGAAGTCCACCCCCGCCACCGCGGCCACCCGCGCCAGCGCCAGCGCCGGTGCCGACAGCGACTTCAGGCGCCGCTCGATGAGCGCGCCCACGCTCGCCGGCTGCGGCAGCGTGCCGTCGCCGGCGTCGTGCAGCACCAGGTCCTTCAGCGTCTCGAGCGCGAACAGCGGGTTGCCACCGGTGTGGCGCACGAGCGCGGGCGCCAGCGCGGCGGCGTCCAGGCCCGGCAGGGCCAGGCTTTCGACGAGTTCGCGCATTGCCGCCTCGTCCAGCGGGGCCAGCGGCACTTCGTGAAGGCGCTGGCCTTCGGCCAGGCCGTCGCGCAGCGCCGCCGCCGCCGGCCCGCCTTCGGCGGGGCGCTGCGCCAGGCCCCATTGCAGGCGCGGCAGCGACTCGGCGGCCACCAGCGCCTGCAGCATCTCCAGGTTGGCGGCGTCGGCGAAGTGCAGGTCGTCCAGCAGCACGCCGGCGTCGCCCAGCGCGGCCAGCTGCCATTCCACCGCGCGCTGCAGCAGCAGGCGCTGGCCTTCGCCGGCGGGTGCGCTGCCGCCGCCCAGTTCGGGCAGCACGCGCGCCAGCTCGCGCCGCAGCGCGGGGTCGGGGCCGGCCTCGCGCCGTTCGCGCACCGCGCGCAGCAGGCGCGCCAGCAGCGCGAAGGGCACGCCGGCGTCGCCCGGGCGCGCGGCCACCTGCACCAGTTCTCGACCCGGGGCGACGGCCAGTTCGGCCAGCAGCCGCGACTTGCCCATGCCCGCTTCGCCCAGCAGCAGGAAGACGCGGCCGGAGGCCCAGGCCTGGTGCAGCGCGGCCAGTTCGCGGGCCCGGCCCACCATGCGCGGCGGGCGCTGCAGCGCCGCCGGCACCACCGCCGCG
>CAYVXO010000250.1:0-7845 GCA_964454485.1 uncultured Rubrivivax sp. | reverse complement strand
ACAGCGACTCGCCGGTCACCAGCCGCTTGCCGGCCGACAGCAGCTTGCCGAACAGCCCGCCCTGGTTGCGGCTGCCGTCGCCGAAGACGGTATCCATCGAGATGCCGGCGTCCATGAAGAACATGCTGCCGGCTTCGCCGACGGCCGCCTCGCCGGGGTCGAGTTCGACCTCGACGAACTGCATCTCGGCGCCCTTGATCTCGAAATCCACCACGTCCATGCCCATCGGCGACTGCTCCTCGACCTGCAAAGCGGGGATGGTACCGAAGCGGCATGCGGATAATCCGGCCGCCTCCACTCGGGAATGACGGCCATCAAATGCTCGGTTCGGTGATCGCGATCGGCGTCGGCGCCGCCCTCGGCGCGCTGCTGCGCTGGTGGCTCGCGGTGGCCTTCAACGGCCTCTTCCCCGCGCTGCCGCCGGGCACGCTGGCGGCGAACCTGGCAGGCGGCTACCTCATCGGCGTGGCCATCGCCTTCTTCGCCCAGAGCACGCTGCCGCCGGAGTGGCGGCTGTTCATCGTCACCGGCTTCCTGGGCGGGCTCACCACCTTCTCCACCTTCTCGGCCGAGGTCACCACGCTGCTGCAGCAGGGCCGCATCGGCTGGGCGCTGGGCGCCGTGACGGCGCACGTGGCCGGTTCGCTGCTGATGACGCTGGCCGGCATCGCCAGCGTGGCCGCCTTCAGGCGATAGTGGCCGGCGCCACCACCAGCCGCGAAGGCGAGAGGTAGTCGACGCGGAACTGCTCGAAGTCGGGCTGCGGCGCCGCTTCGATGCGCTGCTGCTCGCGCAGCGAGGCCTCGGCCTGCTGCCGCTGTGCCGCCTCGGCCTCGGGCGCGAAGGGCAGCGCCAGGGTTTCCGCCCGCGTGCGCCGCGAGCGTTCGAGCACGAAGGCCGAGTACGAGCGCTCATGCTCGGCCACCATGGCCTGCAGCACGCGCGCCGAGGGCGTGGCCGCCGCGTCGCGCAGACGCAGGTCGGCCTGCGCCAGCGCCTCGCGGTGGGCGTGGCCGCCGTGCAGCGAGTCCAGCAGCTCGGCGATCGGCCGGCACTCGGCGACGATCTCGCGTGCCCAGTCCACCAGCGAGACGTCGCGGCCCTCGCGCTCCAGCGTCAGGCCGGGGCGGCGGCCCTGGGCCGCCGTCTTGTGCTGGTTGCGGCCGAGCGCCGCGATCTCGGCCGGCGTGTCGGGCGCGCTGGGGCTCACCAGGCAATGCAGCAGGAACACGTCGAGGAAGCGCATCGTCGGCACCGCGATGCCCAGCGGCTCGAACGGGTCCAGGTCCATGCAGCGCACCTCGACGTATTCGACGCCGCGTTCGCGCAGCGCGTGCAGCGGCCGCTCGCCGGGGCGGATGGTGCGCTTGGGGCGGATCGTGCCGTAGAACTCGTTCTCGATCTGCAGCAGCGTGGTGGCGAGCTGGTTGTATTCGCCGCCCGGGTTGCGCACGCCGATCGCCTCGTAGGCCGGATAGGGCCGCGTCATCGCGCCGTGCAGAGAAGCGGCGTAGCTCTCCAGCCCGTTGTAGCTGGCGGCGATGGTCGCCTGCGCGTCGCTCTGGTAGCCCAGCCGGCCCATGCGCAGCGAGGTCGCGAAGGGCAGGTGCTGGGTGCCGGGGCCGAGCTCCTGCAGCTCGTGCGGGCGGCCGTCGACGAAGCACTGGCACACCGCCGGCGAGGCGCCGTACAGGTACAGCAGCACGAACGAATGGCGCCGGAAGTTGCGGATGAGCGCGAAGTAGTCGTCGCCCGAAAGCCCCGGCAGCGACCAGTTGTAGTGGATGCCGGAGATGGTCTGCATGCGCCGCCCGTAGCGGTGCCCCAGACCCATGCGGTAGACGCTCTTGGCGCGGCCCAGGTTGGAAGGGCCGTAGACGCCGATCGGGATGTTCTCGTCGGCCGGCAGCTTGCAGGGCATGCTGGCCACCCACATCAGCTCGTCGCCGATCGCGCGGTAGGTGAACTGGTGCAGCGTGCGCAACTCGTCCAGGCAGGCTTCCGGTCTCGCGTGCACGCCGGTGATCAGCTCGAGCTGGCTCTCGCTGTAGTCGGTGGTGATGTGCGGGTGCGTGAGCGCCGAGCCCAGCGCGCGCGGATGCGGCGTCAGCGCAAGCGCGCCGCGCTCGTCGGTGCGCAGGCTTTCCTTCTCGATGCCGCGGCGCATGCCGCGCAGGCGTTCGGAGCCGAGGTCTTGGAGTCGGGGCATCGAGGGTGTCGGGTCACGGTGGGCGCCCGCATTGTCCGCGATGCCCGCGGTTTCTGCCGGAGGCGGGCGAGATCAGCCGCTGCGCGCCGCCGTCAGCGGCTGTGCCCAGCGTCGCCACCAGGGCCGCGGCGCCGGCGCCGGGCCGCGCAGCAGGCCCAGCAGCGTGTCGCAGGCGCGGTCGACCTCGGCCACCGTGTTGTAGAGGTAGAACGATAGCCGGCAGCTGGCCGGCGGGTTCAGCCGCAGCGCGCGGTGCGCCAGCGTGGCGCAGTGGCAGCCGGCGCGCGATTCGACGCCCGCGCCGTCCAGCGCCGCGGCCAGCGCCATCGGGTCGCGGCCGTCGGCGTTGAAAGCCACGAGTGCGGTGCGGCGTTCGGCGCGCTGCGGCCCGTAGACGGTGAGCCCGCGCTGGCCCCACAGCCGTTCGAGCGCGCGTTCGGTGAGCCGGCGGTTCCAGGCCTGCACGCGGCGCATCGCCTCGGCCACCGCGGCCGGCTCGATGGCCACCGGGCGGTCGAACCAGTGCGGCCGCCGCGGCGTGAGCGCCAGGTCCAGCAGCAGGCGCAGCGCCTGCGCGGCGGCGATCGTGCCCAGGATGTTCGGCGTGCCGGCAGCGAACTTCCAGGGCAGAGCGTTGTACTCGACCCGGTCGGGCCAGACGCCGCCCTCGGCGATCATGTCGCCGCCGTACAGGAAGGGCGGCATCGCCTGCAGCAGGCGCCGGCGCGCGTAGAGCACCCCGGTGCCAAACGGCGCCAGCATCTTGTGGAACGAGAACGAGAGGAAGTCGACATCCATCGCGCGCACGTCCACCGGGTTGCCCGGCACCAGCTGGGCGCCGTCGACCAGCAGGTACGAGCGCCGCTCGCCGCCCGGCTGCAGGTAGCCGCTGGCGTCGGCGAGCGCGCGCACGCTGGCCAGCGGCGGCTTGGTGCCCAGGAAGTTGGAAGCGCCGGTGCAGCAGACCAGCTTCGTCCGCGCATCGATCAGCGTCGCCAGGTGGTTCAGGTCCAGCTCGCCGGTGGCGCGGTCGAAGCGCGCCAGCCGCAGCTCGACGCGCCGGCCCAGTCGCGGCAGCAGCTCGCGGGTGAGCGCATGCCAGGGCACGTAGTTCGAGTTGTGCTCCATCAGCGTGGTGACGACGTTGTCGCCGTCGCGCAGCTCGGGCAGCAGCGCGTACATCACCAGGT
Organism: uncultured Rubrivivax sp.; assembly: GCA_964454485.1. Classification (GTDB taxonomy): domain Bacteria; phylum Pseudomonadota; class Gammaproteobacteria; order Burkholderiales; family Burkholderiaceae_C; genus Rubrivivax. Next base: position 4,446 of record CAYVXO010000250.1, on the reverse strand, counting down.
TGTGCGCCTCGGTGGTGTTGCGCGTGACGACGATCTCCTCGCGCCCGGCGGCGCCGATGAAGGCGGCGATGTCGTCGTACGCCGCCTCGAAGCGTGCCGTGGTGCGGCGCGACGCGCCCGACTGGCCGCGGTGCACGTTCTCGTAGTCGGCCGCCAGCCGCTCGGTCAGCGCCAGCAGGGGCCGCGGCGGCTGCGTGCTGGCGGCGTTGTTGGTCACCAGCCGGCCGGTGGCCGGAAAGAGGAAGTGGCGGCGCACCGCCTCGATGTCCCAGTCCGCGTTCGCCATTCGTCGTCCCCCGGCCGCAACGGCGGCCTCTTGGCGTGAGGACGAGGCGGGCCCGCGCAGGCGGACATCGCCGGCGGCCACGAACTGGGGGGACGAGGAGAAAGAAAAAGGGCCCGGAGCGGACTCCGGGCCCTTGGCTGGATGGTGGACCCGGGGGGAATTGAACCCCCGTCCGCAAGCCATCGCCGGACGGTTCTACATGCGTAGCTGTCTGGTTTGGTTTTGAGGGCCCCGGTCGCGCAGCAGCACGCTACCGAAGCCCCGAGTCACTTGGATTTAGGTCCCGGCTGAATGACGCAGCCCGGACCGAGCCGATGTGAATGACCTCGCAGCCCTTCTCCTTGCGGATGAGGCCCGGCCCATCGGCCTGCCGTTGCGAGGCTCACCGTTGTTTAGGCGGCGAGGGCGAAACGTTCGTCGTTCGCAGTTACTTGTTTCCAGTGGATTTACGAGCGAACTGGTGCTCGGCATGCCCCGCGCCGACTCCGCACCCACGTCGAAGCCAAGTCGGGCCCAGGACCCGTAGTTTAGGCCAGCGGGCCCGCTTGCAAGGGCCGGCCGCTCAGCCGCGCGCGGCGGCGCGTTCGCGGCGCAGTGCGACCAGGCCCGACCAGAAGCGCGCGAGCTCGTTGCCGACGCGGTAGGCATGCGTCGTCCAGCGGCGCGACCAGTGGAACTTGCGCCGCCCGGTGGTGACGATCGTGGTCGCGTTGTCCTGCGGGTGGCCCACCGGCGGCGGGCTGGCCAGCCGCACCTTGAGGCCCAGCGCCCAGCCGCGGTCGAACACGTGATCGTAGGGCAGGCTCATCGGCAGCAGCTCGCGCAGGTAGACCTCGGCCGCGTGGCGATTGATGACGTAGGCGCTGGATCCCGTGCAGCGCGAGAGCATGATCGCCAGCTCGCAGTCTTCCGTGAGGCGCAGGCAGGCCCGAGGCGTGCCCGAATGGACGGCCGAGAGCTTGACCATGTCCCAGCGCCCGGCGCAGCCCTCCAGTGCGGCCAGCACCGGCGGCAGCCGCGGCCCCAGGCGCGCGTCGTCCTCCAGGATGAGCGCGAAGCGGTGCGGGCCGGCGAGGAACTCGCGCATCACCTCCAGGTGCGAGAGGTAGCAGCCGATCTCGCCCGGCACCGGGTCCATGCCATGCTTGCGGTGGAAGGCCGGCAGGTCCAGCAGCGCCTGCTGGTCGGGACGCAGCGCACGCGCGTCGACCGCGCGGTGGCGTGTCCACGGCAGGCCCAGCGCCTGCAGCTGCGCCGAGATGGCGGCCAGCCGCTCCGGCGAGCGGTCGAGATTGATCACCCAGGCGTGGGTGTGCTCGGGCATCGCCGCCATCTCAGGTCAGCCGTCGACCGAGCTGGCGCTCCAGGATGGCCAGGGGACTTGCCTGCGGGTCGACCTGCGCCTGCGCCGGCAGGTGCAGCGTCTGCTCCATCATGAACTGGCCCGACATCGCCGCATGCGAGGTCTGGTCGGAATAGCAGACCCAGGTGCTGCCGGGCGGGAACGGCATCGTCTGCTGCGGCGAATGCTGCTGGTAGTCGAGGTCGGACTTCATGCCGTCGTGCAGCTGCAGCATCAGGTGGTCGTATTCGCTGCGCAGCGACTTGGTGATGCGCAGCGAGCGCAGCGCCCTCGCCTGCCAGCCCACGTAGGGCTTGGCGCGCGGCACGAAGCGCTGTGCGATGGCCTCGAAAGTCTCGCCGACACGCCAGACGCGCGCCTCGCCGCTCGGGTTGACGTTGGTGAAGACACGCAGGATGCGTTCGCCGCGGTTCGGCCGCGAGGGGAAGGCGTCGACGTGCAGGCGGCGGTCGTCGGCGCGCCAGGACTGCACGCGGGTCGAGACCGCGCTCGGCCGGAAGCTGGTGGGCGCCAGCCGCAGCGAAGGCTTGTAGCCGGGCGCGATCGCGTCGACGAGCGCGCAGGCCTGCTGCCGGAAGCGGCCCATCATGGCGGCCAGGCGGCGGTGCTCTGACTCGTCGGCGGCGGCCGCGCCGGCGAGTTCGCCGTCGGCGCGCAGGCTGATGTTGCGCGACTTCGGCGCGCGGATGCTTTCGCGCAGCAGCGCGCGCTCGTCGTCGTCGAGGTGGAAGCCGAGGTTCGGGAAGTACAGCACCTTGCCGGCCTCGAGCGCACGGACGATGCCGGCCGGCAGTTCCGGCCGCGCCCAGTCGGCGGTGTCCAAGGTGACGATCTGGTTGTCCAAGCGGGGGCTCCCGAAAAGGCTGCGGCGCCGCGGCAACGCGACGGCCACGCGCGCGGTCGCGATGGTAGCGCCGCGGGCGAGCGCTTCCGCTCAGCGGCCGGCGAGCCAGTCCAGCAGTGCGGGCGGCTGGTCGAGCACCGCGTCGGCACCCCAGTGCTCGATCGCCTCGCCGGCGCCCAGGTAGCCCCAGCGCGCGGCCAGCGTGGCCATGCCCGCGGCCCGGCCGGCATGCACGTCGCGCAGGTCGTCGCCGACGTAGACGCACAGGGCCGGATCGACGGCGATGCGGCGCGCCGCCTCGAGCAGCGGCTCGGGGTGCGGCTTGGTGAAGGGCGTGCTGTCGCCGCCCACCAGCACCGCGGCACGCCGGTGCAGATGCAGCCCTTCGATCAGCGGGGCAGCGAAGCGCAGCGCCTTGTTGGTCACCACGCCCCAGGGCAGGCCCAGCGCCTCGAGCCGGTCCAGCACAGCGTGCATGGCCTCGAAGACCGCGGTCTCGCGCAGCAGGCGCTGTTCGTAGCGGGCGAGGAACTCGTCGCGCAGCGCCTCGTAGCCATCGGCGCCGGGGCCGATGCCGAAGGCCGCGCCGACCATGCCGCGCGCACCGGCGCCGACCATCGGCCGCAGGCGTTCGAAGGGCAGCGGCTCCAGGCCGCGCGCCTGGCGCAGTTCGTTGGCGGCGCCGGCGAGGTCGGGTGCGCTGTCGACCAGGGTGCCGTCGAGGTCGAACAGCACCGCGCGCACGACGGTCGTGCTCACGTCGGCCGGCGGCAGGCCACGAGGTAGTTGACGCTGGTGTCGGCGGAAAGCCAGTAGCGCCGCGTGATCGGGTTGTATTCGAGCCCGCGGCTCGTGTGCAGCGCCAGGCCCGCTTCGCGGCAGGCGCGTGCCAGTTCGCTCGGGCGGATGAAGCGCGCGTACTCGTGGGTGCCGCGCGGCAGCAGGTGCAGCACGTATTCGGCGCCGACGATCGCGAACAGGAAGGCCTTCGGGTTGCGGTTCAGCGTCGAGAAGAAGACCCAGCCGCCGGGCTTGACCAGCGCGGCGCAGGCCTTCACCACCGAGGCCGGGTCGGGCACGTGCTCGAGCATCTCCATGCAGGTGACGGTGTCGAAGGCGCCGGGCTGCTCGGCGGCCAGGGCCTCGACCGCGATCTCGCGGTATTCGAGGTTGGCCACGCCCGACTCCAGCGCGTGCAGCCGCGCCACGCCCAGCGGCCTGGCCGCGAGGTCGATGCCCACCACCTGGCGCGCCTTGCGCGCCATCGCCTCGGCCAGGATGCCGCCGCCGCAGCCGACGTCCAGCACGCGCTGGCCGGCCAGCGGCGCGAGCGAGTCGATCCACTCCAGCCGCAGCGGGTTGATCTGGTGCAGCGGGCGGAACTCGCTTTCCGGGTCCCACCAGCGGTGGGCCAGCTCGCTGAACTTGGCCAGCTCCTGGGCGTCGGCATTGACGGTGTTCATGGCCTGCGGATGTTAGCGCCCCAGAAACGACAAACCCCGCCGGGGCGGGGTTTGTCTGCGAGAGCGTCGGGCGCTTATTGCTTGTTGCGCGTGCCGACGACTTCGATTTCCACGCGACGGTTCTTCGCGCGGCCTTCGGCCGTCTTGTTGTCGGCCACGGGCTGCTTCTGGCCCTTGCCTTCCGTGTAGACGCGGTTCTTCTCGATGCCCTTGCTCGTCAGGTAGGCCTTGACGGCATCGGCACGGGCGACCGACAGCTTGTCGTTCGCGGCCGCATTGCCGGTGCTGTCGGTGGGGCCGACGGCGATGATGACTTCGAGGTGCACGCCCTTGGTCTTGCTGACCAGGTCGTCCATCTTCGCCTTGGCTTCGGGCTTCAGCACCGACTTGCCGGTGTCGAAGAACGCGTCGGCCGCGAAGGTGACCTTCTCGCTCACGGGCGCCGGAGGAGCCGCAGGCGGCTTCGGCGGGGCCGCGGGCGCCGGGGCGG
>CAYVXO010000249.1:0-7897 GCA_964454485.1 uncultured Rubrivivax sp. | reverse complement strand
ATGTCCTCGCCGTCCAGCCACATGCCGGCCCTGCGCGCGTAGTGGTCCATCCAGCAGGCGAAGTCGGCGCCCCAGGCGCCGGGGTCCAGGAAGGCGGCCATGAAGGGCACGCCCAGCGAGAGCGTCTCCATCTCGTAGCCGCCGGCGAAGCCGCGCCTGGTGTCGTGGACCGCCTCGTCGCGGATGATGCCGGCCATCGTGGTGCCGCGGTACATGTGCACCGGCTGCTTGAAGGCGGCGTAGACCGAGCCGGTCATGTGGCGCATGTAGTTGCGCCCGACCTGGCCGGAGGAATTGGCCAGCCCGTCCGGGAACTTGTTCGAAGCCGACAGCAGCAGCAGGCGCGGCGTCTCGATCGAGTTGCCCGCCACGCAGACGATGCGCGCCTTCTGGCGCTGTTCCTTGCCGTCCTTGTCGAAGTAGATGACACCCGTCACCTTGCCGGTGTCGTCGTGCTCGATGCGCGTGACGTGCGACTCGGGCCGCAGGTCCAGGTTGCCGGTGCGTTCGGCGGCCGGGATCTCGGTGTACAGCGTGCTCCACTTGGCGCCGCTCTTGCAGCCCTGGAAGCAGAAGCCGATCTGCATGCAGCGGCCGCGGCCGTGGCGCGGCACGCTGTTGATGGCCATGTTGCCGGTGTGCACTTCCTTGTAGCCCAGCTTCTTGGCGCCCGCGTGCAGCACCTTGAAGTTGTTGTTGCCGGGCAGGCCGGGGATGCCGTTGGTGCGCGTGACGCCCATCTTGTCCTCGGCCTTGGCGTACCAGGGTTCGAGCTCGGCCAGCGTGAGCGGCCAGTCGGCCAGGTTGGCGCCGGGGATGCTGCCGTAGTGCGTCTTGACGCGGAACTCGTGTTCCTGGAAGCGCAGCGAGGCGCCGGCCCAGTGGGTGGTGGTGCCGCCCACGGTCTTGCAGATCCAGGCCGGCAGGCCGGCGAAGTCCTTCGCGACGCGCCAGGTGCCGCTGGTGGTGCGCGGGTCCAGCCAGGCCAGCTGGCCGAAGCTCTTCCACTCGTCGTTGACGAAGCTGGCGGTGCTCTGGCGCGCGCCGGCTTCGAGCACGACGACCTTCACGCCCTTCTGGCACAGCTCGTTGGCCAGGGTGCCGCCGCCGGCGCCCGAGCCGATGATGACGACGACCGAATCGTCGTTCTTCTCGAAAGTGGCCATGGTCGTCGTCTCCTAGCGCAGCAGGGGCTTGGGGCTGGCGGCCGCGTCGGGCGCGGGCAGCCAGGTCAGGTCCTGGAAGCCGCGCGTGATGTAGCCGCCCTTGTCGAAGCTGGCGCCTTCGTAGCCGAACACCTTGTAGGCCATGTCGTTGTCGTACAGCGAGGTGATGCACTTGCCGCGCACCGCGCCGAAGAAGGGCGTGCCCTCGATCGCCTTCACCGCCGCCAGCCGCTTGGCCGCGCTCGCCCTGGCGAAGCCGCCGGTGGCCTTGTCCAGGCCGGCGATGCCTTCCTTCAGCAGCGTGGCGGTGGCGGCGTCGCCGGCGGCGGCCGCGTCCAGGTCCTTGGCCAGCAGCGCGTACACCGCGTCGGGCAGCTTGTCGTGCGGGTACAGCGTGCGGCCCACCTTCATGAGCGCCTCGCCCTCGGCCTTGCTCAGCACCTTGAGTTCCACCGCCCAGGCGGTGGAAGGCGCCAGCGCCGCCAGCACGCTGCCGGCGGCCAGCGTGCCCATCAGCACGCCGCTGCCCTTGAGGAATTCGCGCCGCACGAGCGGCAGGTCGAGCTTGGGAATCCGGCCGGATTCTTCGTCACATCCAGACGCCGCGGCGGGCGTGCTGATCGGAATCGCGCGCATCGTGCTGTCTCCTGGCCAAAGCCTTGTTGCCGGTCTGTTGCCGGATGCGGCGCAGTATTCCACCGACCCCGCGATCCGGGTGGTAGACGGCTATTTACCGGGTTGGACCCGATGGACCAGCGTTCAGCGACCGGAGAAACGCGGCGCCCGCTTCTCCGCGAAGGCGGCCAGTCCTTCGCGCAGGTCGGCGCTGGCGGCGCAGGCGGCTTCGCGCGCGCGCAGGCGGGCGAGGTCGAACTCGCCGCGGCCGATCTCGTCGAGCGAGGCCTTCATGCCGCGCACCGCCAGCGGCGCGTTGGCGGCCAGCGCGCCGGCGATGCGCGCCACCTCGGCGTCCAGCGCCTCGGGCGCGACGAGCGCGTCCAGGTAGCCGATGCGCGCCAGTTCCCCGGCTGGCGCCGGCTCGGCTAGCAGGAACAGCCGCTTGGCCGCCGGCAGCCCCAGGCGCGAGACGTAGCGGCGCAGCCCGCTCGGGTAGTAGTGCAGCCCCAGGCGCGCCGCCGGCATGCGCAGTTCCATGCCGGCGACGCCGACGCGGAAGTCGCAGGCCAGCGCCAGGTCGGTGGCACCGCCGTAGACGCTGCCGTTCAGGCGCGCGATCGAAGGCAGCGGCAACGCCTCGAGCGCGTCGACCACGGTCTCGAACAGGCGCGGGTCGTCGGCGCCTTCCAGCTCGTCGATGTTGAAGCCGGCGCAGAAAGCGCGCCCCTGGCCGGTGAGCACCAGCACGCGCGCCGCCGGTTCCGCGGCCAGGCGCGCGAAGTGCGCCAGCAGCGTGTGCAGGTCCTCGCGGTGCAGCCGGTTCAGGTGGCGCGGGCGCGCGAGCGTGATCGTGGCCACGCCGTCGGCGCCGAGCACCAGCTGCGGCGTCATCTCACGAAGCGGGCAGGCTGCGCACCGAGAGCACACCGGCGATGCCGGCGATCGCCTCCAGCGTGGCCGGCGGCACCGGGCTGTCGACGTCGACCAGCGTGTAGGCCATCTCGCCGCGCGACTTGTTGACCATGTTGTGGATGTTGAGGCCGGCATGGGCCATCGCGGTCGAGATCTGGCCCAGCATGTTGGGCACGTTGGCGTTCGCGATCGCCACCCGCCAGGCCGATTCGCGCGCCATCGCCACGTTCGGGAAGTTGACCGCGTTGACCACGTTGCCGTGCTCGAGGAAGTCGCGCAGCTGGTCGACCACCATCACGGCGCAGTTCTCCTCGGCTTCCTTCGTCGAGGCGCCCAGGTGCGGCAGCGCGACGACACGCGGGTGGCCGTGGATCGCCGCGCCGGGGAAGTCGCACACGTAGTGCGCCAGCCGCTTGGCGTCCAGCGCCTGCACCACCGCGGCGGGGTCGACGACACCGTCGCGCGCGAAGTTCAGCAGCACCGCGCCCGGCTGCATGAGCGCCAGGTTCTTCGCGTTGACCAGGTGGCGCGTGGCCGGCAGCAGCGGCACGTGCAGGGTGACGAAGAGCGAGCCCTTGAGCACCTCGTCGACGCTGGCGGCGCGCCGCACCTGCGAAGGCAGGCTCCAGGCGGCGTCGACCGTGATCTCGGGGTCGTAGCCCATCACGTGCATGCCCAGCTTGATGGCGGCGTCGGCCACCAGCGCGCCGACCTTGCCCAGGCCGATGACGCCCAGTGTCTTGCCCGCCAGCTCGAAGCCGGCGAAGGCCTTCTTGCCGTCCTCGACCGTCTTGTCCAGGTCGGGCGAGGCGGGGTCCAGCGCGGCGGTGAAGCGCAGCGCCGGCGCCACCTCGCGCGCGGCCATCAGCATGCCGGCGATCACCAGTTCCTTCACCGCGTTGGCGTTCGCGCCCGGGGCGTTGAAGACCGGCACGCCGCGCCGGCTCATCTCGGCGACCGGGATGTTGTTGGTGCCGGCGCCGGCGCGCGCGATGGCGCGCACCGAGGCGGGAATCGCCATCGCATGCATGTCGGCCGAGCGCACCAGCACGGCGACCGGATCGTGCAGGTCCTTGCCGGTCCTGTACAGCGCCGCCGGCAGCCGCTTCAGGCCGCTGGCGGCGATCGGGTTGAGCACCAGGATGGCGGCGGGATCAGCCATGCTGGGCCTCGAACTCCTTCATGTAGGCGACGAGCGCCTTCACGCCTTCGACCGGCATCGCGTTGTAGATGCTGGCGCGCATGCCGCCCACCGAGCGGTGGCCCTTCAGCTGCACCATGCCGCGCGCCTCGGCGCCCTTCAGGAAGGCGGCGTCGAGCGCCTCGTCCTTCAGCTTGAAGGGCACGTTCATCAGCGAACGGCAGTCGCGCGCCACCGGGCTCTTGAAGAAGGCGCTGCCGTCGAGGAAGTCGTACAGCAACGCGGCCTTCTTCGCGTTGTGCTCGGCGATGGCGGGCAGCCCGCCCTGGGCCTTCAGCCACTTGAACACCAGCCCGGCGATGTAGATCGCGTAGGTGGGCGGGGTGTTGTACATCGACTCGTTCTCGGCCACCGTCTTGTAGTCGAACGCGCTCGGCGTGATGGGCAGCGCGCGGCCCAGCAGGTCGTCGCGCACGACGACGATGGTGAGCCCCGCGGGACCGATGTTCTTCTGCGCGCCGGCGTAGATGAGGCCGTACTTCGCCACCTCCACCGGGCGCGAGAGGATGTCGCTGGACATGTCGGCCACCAGCGGCACGCCGCCGGTGTCGGGCGTGAAGTGGTACTGCACGCCGCCGATGGTCTCGTTCGAGCAGATGTGCACGTAGGCCGCGTCCGGGTCCAGCTTCCACTCGGCGCGCGGCGGGATCGTCGTGTAGCCGCTGGCCGCCGCGCTGGCCGCCACGTTGACGGCGGCGTACTTCTTCGTCTCCTTGATCGACTTCTTGGACCACTCGCCGGTGTCCACGTAGTCGGCGCTCTTCTTCGTGCCCAGCAGGTTCATCGGCACGATGGCGTTCTCGGCGATCGCGCCGCCCTGCATGAACAGCACCTTGTAGTTCGAAGGCACCGCGAGCAGCTCGCGCAGCAGCGACTCGGCCTCGGCGGCGATGCCGATGAACTCCTTGCCGCGGTGGCTCATCTCCATGACCGACATGCCCGAGCCGTGCCAGTCCAGCATCTCGGCCGCGGCCTCGCGCAGCACGGGTTCGGGCAGGGCGGCGGGGCCGGCGCTGAAGTTGAAGACGCGGGTCATCGAAGGGATCTCCTGGGGGTGTGCGCAGGGATTATCGTGGCAGGGCCGGACCCCTCTTGAGGGGCGTCAAACCCCCACCCCGTACGGGGCCTAGACTGCGCGGTCACATTCGAACGAGTCTTGAGGAGCCTCCATGTTCCAGCATCTGCTCGTGCCGGTCGACGGCAGTGAACTTTCGCAGCGTGCCGCCGAGTCCGGCATCGAGCTCGCCGCCAAGCTGGGCGCGCGCCTCACCGCCTTCGTCGCCGAGCCGCTGCCGCCGCTGCCGCACATGGGCACCAACCCCACGGTCTATGCGCGCGACGCCGACGCCCACCTGGCGCAGACCGAGCAGCACGCGCGCGACGTGCTCCAGCGCATCGGCGAGAAGGCCAAGGCCGCGGGCGTGGAGTTTGCGGGCCAGTTCTCGCGCCACGACTCGATCGACGACGCCATCGTCGGCGCGGCCGAGGAGTTCGGCTGCGACCTCATCGTGATGGCCACCCACGGCCGCGGCGCCTTCGGCGAGCTGCTGTTCGGCGCCCACACCAAGCACGTGCTGGCCAAGAGCAAGCTGCCGGTCCTGGTCCTGCGTTGATGAGTCTCATGAGCGCGAACACCACTTCGAAGGGCAAGCCCCGCACCGCGGCCGACCTGCCGGCGCAGCCGATCAGCGCCGAGGTGCTGGCCGAGAAGTACGCCAAGGGCGACGAGACCAGCATCGCCGCCGTGCACGCGCGCGTGGCGCATGCGCTGGCGCAGGCCGAGGAACCGGCCAAGCGCCGCCACTGGGAAGGCCGCTTCGCCGAGGCGCTGGCGGCCGGCTTCGTGCCGGCCGGGCGCATCCAGTCGGCGGCCGGCACCTCGCTCGCGGCCACGCTCATCAACTGCTTCGTGCAGCCGGTGGGCGACAGCATCGCCCAGCTCGACGACGGCCACCCCGGCATCTACACCGCGCTCACCGAGGCGGCCGAGACCATGCGCCGCGGCGGCGGCGTGGGCTACGACTTCAGCCGCATCCGCCCGCGCGGCGCCTGGGTCGCCAGCACGCAGAGCAGCGCCTCCGGCCCGGTGAGCTACATGCACGTCTTCGACCGCAGCTGCGAGACGGTGGAATCGGCCGGCTCGCGTCGCGGCGCGCAGATGGGCGTGCTGCGCTGCGACCACCCCGACGTGGAGGAGTTCATCCACGCCAAGGACCGCGGCGAGCTGAAGAACTTCAACATCTCGGTCGGCGTCACCGACGCCTTCATGCAGGCGGTGGTCGACGACGCCGACTTCGAGCTCGTGCACCGCGCCGAGGCCGGTGCCGCCCACAAGGCCGAAGGCGCGCACCAGCGCGGCGACGGCCTGTGGGTCTACCGCAGGCTGCGCGCGCGCGCGCTGTGGGACCAGATCATGCGGTCCACCTACGACCACGCCGAGCCCGGCGTGCTGTTCCTGGACACCATCAACCGCGAGAACAACCTCGCCTACTGCGAGACCATCGCCAGCTCCAACCCCTGCGCCGAACAGCCGCTGCCGCCCTACGGCTGCTGCTGCCTGGGGTCGATCGACCTCACGCGCTTCGTGCGCGACCCCTTCGAGGCGAACGCCCGCTTCGACGAAGCGGCCTTCACCCGCGTGGCGCAGGTGGCCGTGCGCATGCTGGACAACGTGCTCGAGCTCACGCCCTGGCCGCTGCCGCAGCAGCAGGAAGAGGCGCGCCGCAAGCGCCGCGTGGGCCTGGGCTTCACCGGCCTGGGCGATGCGCTGGTGATGCTGAACCTGCGCTACGACACCGAGCCGGCGCGCGCCGCCGCGGCACGCATCAGCGAGGTCATGCGCGACGCCGCCTACGAAGCCAGCGTGGAGCTGGCGCGCGAGCGCGGCGCCTTCCCGCTCTTCAACGCCGACCTCATGCTCTCGGGCGGCAACTTCGCCTCGCGCCTGCCGGCGGGCCTGCGCGAGCGCATCCGCCAGCACGGGCTGCGCAATTCGCACCTGCTGTCGATCGCGCCCACCGGCACCATCAGCCTGGCCTTCGCCGACAACGCCAGCAACGGCATCGAGCCCGCGTTCAGCTGGACCTACACGCGCAAGAAGCGGCTCGCCGAAGGCGGCTTCAAGGAATACGCGGTCGAGGACCACGCCTGGCGCCTGTACCGCCACCTGAAGGGCGAGGACGCGCCGCTCACGCCCGCCTTCGTGACCGCGCTCGAGATGAGCGCGCAGGCGCACGAGGCGATGGTCGCCGCCGTCGCGCCCTACATCGACAGCGCCATCAGCAAGACCGTCAACGTGCCGGCCGACTACCCTTACGCCGACTTCCAGGACCTGTACCTGCAGGCCTGGAAGAGCGGCCTGAAGGGCCTGGCCACCTACCGGCCGAACGCGGTCCTGGGTTCGGTGCTGAGCGTGACACCCGAACCCGCGGTGGCGATGAAGGTGGAAGACAGCGCGAACCGCCGGCTCGCGCTGGACAAGCTGCCGGCCCCGGTGCTGGCCAGCCTGCGCTGGCCCGGCCGCCCGGACCTGCCGGCCGGCAACGCGGCCTGGACCTTCATGGTGCACTACCCGTTCGGCGACTTCGCGCTCTTCGTGGGCGAGGAAGGCACGCCGCCGCGCCCGTTCGAGGTGTGGGTGAACGGCGCCGAGCAGCCGCGCGGCCTGGGCGCGCTGGCGAAGACCTTGTCGATGGACCTGCGGGCGAACGACGCCGCCTGGCTGCGCCTGAAGCTGGACGCGCTGGCCACGGTGGCCGAGGAACGCGCCTTCGAGATGCCCTTCCCGCCCACCGGCGAGGCGCGGCTCTTCCCCGGCGTGGTGGCCGCGGTGGCGGCGGTGGTGCGCTGGCGCTGCGAGCAGCTGGGCGTGTGGAGCGGCGCGGCCGGCGCCACGCCGGTGATCGACGCCATGTTCAGCCGCGACGAACCCAAGACCGGCACCAGCGGCACGCTGGCCTGGGCGGTGGACATCGACAACCCGGCCAGCGGCGAGGCCTTC
>CAYVXO010000248.1:0-7925 GCA_964454485.1 uncultured Rubrivivax sp. | reverse complement strand
CGAGGCGGCCGGCGCGGTCCGGCCGGTCGACCAGCCCCTGGCGGTCGAAGCGGCCGGCGCGCAGCAGCGCCGGGTCCAGGATCTCGGGCCGGTTGGTCGCCGCCAGGATGATGAGCCCGGCCGAGGTGTCGAAGCCGTCCATCTCGGCCAGCAGCTGGTTGAGCGTCTGCTCCTTCTCGTCGCTGCCGCCCAGGCCGTCGAACACGCCGCGCGCACGGCCCAGCGCGTCGAGCTCGTCGATGAAGATGATCGCCGGGGCGTGGGTGCGCGCCTGCTCGAAGAGGTCGCGCACACGGGCGGCGCCGACGCCGACGAACATCTCGACGAACTCGCTGCCGCTGATCGAGAAGAACGGCACCTTCGCTTCGCCGGCCACCGCCTTCGCGAGCATGGTCTTGCCGGTGCCCGGCGGGCCGACGAGCAGCACGCCGCGCGGGATGTGCGCGCCCAGGCGGCCGTATTCCTGCGGGCGCTTCAGGAAGTCGACCACCTCTTCCAGTTCGCGCTTGGCCTCGTCGACGCCGGCCACGTCGGCGAAGGTGACGCCGGTGTCGCTGACCACGTAGACCTTCGCACGGCTCTTGCCGATGGCCATGAAGCCGCCCAGCCCCCCCTTGTCGGCCATGCGGCGGAAGACGAAGAACCAGAGGCCGAAGAACACCGCCGCCGGCACCACCCACGAGAGCAGCTCGCGCAGGAAGCCGCTCTCGTAGACGCGCGTGTAGGGCACGCCGTACTTCTCGAGCCGCGCCGCGAGGTCGGGTTCGACGCGGGCGGCGACGATCGTCGTCTTGCGCCCGTCGGCCTGCTTGAGGCGGCCGGTGAGCAGGCGGTCGGACACCTGCAGTTCGGCGACCTTGCCTTCGGCGAGCGCGCGCTCCAGTTCGCTGTACGGCACCACCTCGGTCTGCGCCGCGCCTTGCCAGACCGACTGCAGCGTCAGCAGCAGTACGATTGCCGCGACCCAGTACAGCAGGTTCCAGCGCTGCTGGCGTTCCATTTGGTCTTGCCCTTCCGAATCCGCTTCGACCCATTCTGCGCCGCCGCCCCGGCGCCGGGGCATCGCGCTGCAGGTCGCTTTTGCGCCCGCTCAAACGGCCGCCACCGGGCACTGGCCGCGCTGCTGGCGGCCGCCGCGCTGGCGGCCTTCGCGCAATCACCACCGCCGGCCGACGGCGCGCGCGCGCTGCGCGAGCGCGAAGCGGCGCTGGCGCCGCGACTGGCGGCCAACGAATTCGGCCAGCCGCTGGTGATCGAGTCCGACGAGTCCGAGGACACCATGCGCGGCGACGTCTACGCGCGGGTCGCCCAGCCCTATGACACGCTGGCGACCGAACTGGTGCGCGCCGGCGCCTGGTGCGAGGTGCTGATCCTGCACCTCAACGTGAAGCACTGCGAGACCGGCCCCAAGGGACTGGCGGTGTGGCTGGGGCGCAAGTTCGAGCAGCCGCTGGAGCAGGCGCACAGGCTGGAGTTCAGCGACTTCCAGGCCGCCGCCGGCGCGGACTACCTGCGCGTGCGCATGTCGGCGCCCAAGGGCCCGATGGCCACGCGCGACTACCGCATCGAGTTCGAGGCCGTGCCCGGCGAAGGCGGCCGCAGCTTCGTTCACCTGCGCTACGCGCTTTCCGCCGGCGTGATGGGGCGGCTGGCGATGCAGGCCTACCTGGGCACCTTCGGCAGTTCCAAGGTCGGCTTCAGCGCCGAGCCGCCGGGCGCGGGCGCCTCGGCGCCGCGCGTGGGCGGTGCGCGCGGCGCGGTGGAGCGCAACGCGATGCGCTACCACCTGGCGATCGCGGCCTACCTGGACAGCCTGGCCGCGCCGCCGGCCGAGCGCCTGCCGCGCCGGCTGGCCGCCTGGTTCGACGCCACCGAGCGCTACCCGGCGCAGCTGCACGAGGTCTCGCGCGAGGAGTACCTGCAGATGAAGCAGAACGAGACCCGCCGCACCGGCGCGCCTTGATCGGCCGCAAGGCCGCGCGAGCCCGCGCTCGCCAACATGGCTCCATCGAAAGACCACAATCCGGCGACGAGCCCGACCCCAGGAGGCACCCAGTGCCGCAGTCTCCCTCCAAGCCCAGGCGCGCACGCCCCGCGGCGCGCCACAGCCCGGCGCCCCCGCCGCCGCCCGTGGGCGCGGCCCGCGTGATCGAACCCGTGCCCGACGAGGCCAACGCCCCGGTCGTCGAAAGGCCCGACGGCTGGTACTGGATCTCGCCCGACGGCCGCCGGCAGTTCGGCCCCTTCGACAGCGCGGCCGAAGCACGCGCCGACCGCGACCGCGGCGACGAGCAGACCCCGGCCCCCGGCGAGACGCTGGAGGAAGCCGAGCAGGAGATCGGCATCGCCGACTGGATCGACCCCGAGACCGGCGAGCCGGCCGAAGGGCAGTCGCGCCCGCACCTGGACGCGGACTGAGAGGCTGAGAGCGGCGGTGGGTCAGCCCAGCGTGCGGCGCAGCGCGCCCCACCAGCCTTCGGGCTCGATGCGGCCGCGGTCGTGGAACTGCTGCAGGCGGCGCAGTTCGGCCACGATGGCACGCGGAAAGCCGCGGCGGCCGCCGCGGTGGTCGACCAGCAGGTCTTCGAGCAGCGCGCCGGATTTGTCGGCATCGGCCCAGCACCAGGCCAGGCCGTTGGCGACACGCGGGAACTGGGAGGCCAGCCGCATCGGCCGGCAGCCGGGCGGCAGGCGGCGCAGCCAGGCGCGCGCGGTGCCGGTCAGCGCCTCGTCGCTGTGGCGCGGCGGGCGGCGCAGGTCGGAGAAGCGCTCCGCACCTTCGTCGCCGACGGCCAAAGACAACACCTGCATGAGGTCCATCATGCCTCGTCTATCGGCGGCGGGCGACACCGCTTGAGGGGGGATCTCCCGCCCCCACCCCCGGCTGCGGGGTGGCGGGCGTGCCGGGCCGCACGATTCCGGGGTGCGGGTTTGCAGGCTGGAAACGTCCCGGCGGCAGGCCCGGCCCTATACTGGCGCGGAGGTCTTCTCCTGTTGCCGGAGGCATGTCGAAGATGGGTGCCAAGCTCAAGGTTGCCGGGTTGCTGGCGGTGGGCGCGCTGGCCGGCGCGCTGACCACGTTGCAGCTGCAGGCCAACGCGCGCAATTCGCTCGCGCCGCTGCCGCTGGAGGAGCTTCAGCAACTGGCCGCGGTGTTCGGCATGGTCAAGAGCGACTACGTCGAGCCGGTCGACGAGAAGAAGCTCATCAACGACGCCATCTCCGGCATGGTCTCGGGGCTCGACCCGCATTCGCAATTCTTCGACAAGAAGAGCTTCAAGGAATTCCGCGAGGGCACCAGCGGCCGCTTCGTCGGCGTGGGCATCGAGATCGGCATGGAAGACGGCCTCGTGAAGGTGGTCTCGCCGATCGAAGGCTCGCCCGCCTTCCGCGCCGGTCTCAAGCCCGGCGACCTGATCACCCGCATCGACGACACGCCGGTCAAGGGCCTCACGGTGGACCAGGCCGTCAAGCGCATGCGCGGCGACCCCAACACCAAGGTCAACCTCACCGTCTTCCGCAAGGCCGAGAGCCGCACCTTCCCGGTCACGATCGTGCGCGAGGAGATCCGCGTCCAGAGCGTGCGCGCGAAGATGTTCGAGCCCGGCTACGCCTGGGTGCGCATCACGCAGTTCCAGGACCGCACGGTCGACGACTTCGCGAAGAAGCTGGAAGACCTGTACAAGCAGGACCCCAACCTCAAGGGCATCGTGCTCGACCTGCGCAACGACCCGGGCGGCCTGCTCGACGGCGCGGTCGCGGTGGCCGCCACCTTCCTGCCGGCCGACGCCGTGGTGGTCAGCACCAACGGCCAGATCGCCGAATCCAAGGCCACCTACAAGGCCGCGCCCGAGTTCTACGCCCGCCGCGGCGGCGGCGACCCGCTGCGCAAGCTGCCGGCGGGGTTGAAGACGGTGCCGTTGGTGGTGCTGGTGAACGAAGGCTCGGCCTCGGCGAGCGAGATCGTCGCCGGCGCGCTGCAGGACCACAAGCGCGCCACCGTGATGGGCGCGCAGACCTTCGGCAAGGGCAGCGTGCAGACGGTGCGCCCGCTGTCGGCCGAGACGGCGCTCAAGATCACCACCGCGCGCTACTACACGCCCAGCGGCCGCAGCATCCAGGCCAAGGGCATCGTGCCCGACATCTGGCTGGATGAAACGCCCGAAGGCAACGTCTTCGCCGCCCTGCGCATGCGCGAGGCCGACCTGGAAAAGCACCTCCAGGGCAGCGACGAGAAGAAGGACGAGGCGCGCGAGAAGGCGCGCGAGGAAGCGCGTGCCAAGCTCGAGGAGCAGCTCGCCAAGAGCAAGGAAACGCCCAAGCCGCTGCCCGAATTCGGCAGCCACGAGGACTTCCCGCTCGTGCAGGCGATGAACCAGCTGCGTGGCCTGCCGGTGGTGGTCAGCAAGACCGCCGTCGAGCGCAAGGCCGAGGTCGACGCCGCGAAGCAGTAAGCTCAGGCCTCCCGGCCACGACCGAAGAGCCCGCCGCCGGCGGGCTTTCTTCTTTGCCCTCCGTCATGAACGACGACCAGCTGCTCCGCTATTCGCGCCACGTGCTGCTCGACGCCATCGGCATCGAAGGCCAGCAGCGGCTGCTGGACGCGCACGCGCTCGTCATCGGCGCCGGCGGGCTGGGCTCGCCGGTGGTGCTGTACCTGGGCACGGCCGGCGTCGGCCGCATCACGGTGGTCGACCACGACCGCGTGGACGTCACGAACCTGCAGCGCCAGATCGCCCACAACCTGGCGCGCGTGGGCCAGCCCAAGGCCGAGTCGGCGCGCCAGAGCGTGCGCGCGATCAACCCCGACGTGCAGTTCTCCGCCCTGGTGCGGCGCGCCGACGAGGCGCTGCTCGACGATCTGGTGCCGCAGGCCAGCGTGGTGCTCGACTGCACCGACAATTTCCGCACCCGCCACGCCGTCAACGCCGCCTGCGTGAAGCACGGCAAGCCGCTGGTGAGCGGCGCCGCGATCGGCTTCGACGGCCAGGTCTCGGTCTACGACAGCACGGCCGGCGGCCCCTGCTACGGCTGCCTGTTCCCGCCCGACGCCGCCTACGAGGAAGTGGCCTGCGCCACCATGGGCGTGTTCGCGCCGCTGGTGGGCATCATCGGCTGCGTGCAGGCGGCCGAGGCGCTGAAGGTGCTCTCCGGCGCCGGCCGCCCGCTGGCCGGCCGCCTGCTCATGCTCGACGCGATGGCGATGCACTGGGACGAGATCGCCATCGCCCGCCAGCCTTCGTGCCCGGTCTGCGGCACGCTCCACGAAGCCGCCAAGCCATGACCGACAAGCACCCCCTGCACGCGCGCAACTTCCCCACCGCCGAGGAAGAGGCCAAGGCCGCCGCCGCCCTGGGCCGCTACGCCGGCCCCGAGAGCGCGTACCGGCTGGCCTTCACCGACACCGCCTTCCTGCTGCGCGAGGAACTGCGCCCCGTGCGCATGCAGCTGGAGCTGCTGAAGCCGGAGATGGTGCAGCAGGAACAGGGCATCGAGTCGACCATCGTCATCTTCGGCAGCGCGCGCATCGTGCCGCCGGAGCAGGCGGCGGCCGACCTGGAGCAGGCGCGCGCGCACGGCGACGCGCACTCGGTGCGGCGCGCGGAAACCGCGCTCGCGATGAGCCGCTACTACGACGAGGCGCGCCGCTTCGCCGCGCTGGTGACGCACCGCTCGCGCACGCTGGAGCAGCCGGTCTACGTGGTCACCGGCGGCGGCCCCGGCATCATGGAAGCGGGCAACCGCGGCGCGCACGAAGTGGGCGGCAAGAGCATCGGCCTGAACATCGTGCTGCCGCACGAGCAGGCGCCGAACCCGTACATCACGCCGGAGCTGTGCTTCCAGTTCCACTACTTCGCGCTGCGCAAGATGCACTTCGTGATGCGCAGCATCGCGCTCGTGTGCTTCCCCGGCGGCTTCGGCACGCTCGACGAGCTGTTCGAGACGATGACGCTCATCCAGACCGGCAAGAGCCGCGCGCGCCCCATCCTGCTGTTCGGGCGCGAGTTCTGGGAGAAGCTCATCAGCTTCCCGCACCTGGTGGAGACCGGGATGATCAGCCCGGGCGACGTCAATCTGTTCCGCTTCGTCGAGACCGCCGAAGAGGCCTGGGACCACCTGGCCGGCTTCTACGGCTTCGACCTGCCGCCCACGCAGACGGGCGAGTTCGCCGACGACATCTAGCCGCCGGCGGCCAGCGCGGCGCCCATGCGCTGCAGGAAGCCGGCCGCCGCGTCTCCATGCAGCCAGCGCACCACGACCACCGCGTCGTGCGCCGGTTCGACCCAGGTGTAGTGGCCACCGGCGCCGACCATGAAGAAGGCCTCGCGCGAAGCGCCCGGGAAGGCCTTGCCGTCGCGGTTCAGCCAGACCAGCAGGCCGTAGAACGGGGCGATGGCGCAGGGCTCGCGCATCGCGCGCAGGAAGCCGGCGTCGACGATGCCGCGGCCGCCTTCCAGCACCAGCTGGCCCAGCCGTGCCTGGTCGCGCGCGCCGATCGAGACGCCGCCGCCCCAGTGGCTGCCGCCGGGCACGCTCTGCACCTTCAGGCCGCCGGGCAGCGTGACCCAGGCCTCGTCGTAGCCTTCCCAGCGCCAGGCGCTGGTGGCGCCCACCGGCTGCATCAGCTTCTCGCGCAGCACCTCCGGCAGCGGGCGCCCGAACAGGTGCAGCAGCGCCAGCGAGAGCTGGTTGATGCGCACGTCGTTGTATTCCCAGTAGCTGCCGGGCGCCTGCAGCGGCCGCGCGCCGCCCTTCGGGCCGCCGGCCGGGCGCGGGTCGTGCGCCACCTGGCGCCAGCGGTCGGCCTGGTCCGAAATGCCGAACAGCGTGCCTTCCCACTCGCTGGTCTGCTGCAGCAGCTGGCGCCAGGTGATGGGCCGGTTGTGCTCGCTGTCGAAGCCGATGCCCGGCAGCCGTTCGCCGACGCGCGCGTCGAGGTCGCGGATCCGCCCTTCGGCCACCGCCACGCCGGCCAGCAGCGCGAGATAGGTCTTGGCGACGCTGAAGGTGAGGTCGGCACGTTCGGGGTCGCCCCAGGCCGCCACCTCGCGCCCGTGCTGCCAGACCACGCCCGAAACGCCGCCGCGCGCGTGCAGCGGGCCGAAGGCGCGGTTCCAGGGCGGCGGGTCGGCGTGGTGCACGCCGAAGGGCAGCTGCCCCGGGCCGGGCGCCGCGGCGGGGTCGCGCGGCCAGTTGATCTCGTGGTCGAGCGCGAAAGCGATCGCGTCGGCGAAGCGGGGCGGCGTGGGCATGGCGTCGACTGTAGCGGCGCGCGCGGCCACAATGCGCGCCCATGAACCGACGCATCAGCCTCATCGGCGCGCCCACCGACATCGGCGCCGGCACGCGCGGCGCCAGCATGGGCCCGGAGGCGATGCGCGTGGCGCAGCTGCAGCCGGTGCTCGAAGGCCATGGCCTGGAGGTGCTGGACCGGGGCAACCTGGCCGGGCCGCCCAACCCCTGGCTGCCGCCGGTGGAAGGCTACCGCCACCTGGCCGAGGTCGTGGCCTGGAACCGCGCCGTGCACGACGCGGTGCACGCCGAGCTGGCCGACGGCCGCCTGCCCATCCTGCTGGGCGGCGACCATTGCCTGGCCGTGGGGTCGATCAGCGCGGTGGCGCGCCACTGCCGCGAGGCGGGCCGCAAGCTGCGCGTGCTGTGGCTGGACGCCCATGCCGACTTCAACACCAGCGAGCTCACGCCCAGCGGCAACCTGCACGGCATGCCGGTGGCCTGCCTGTGCGGCCACGGGCCGGCCGAGCTGCTGGCGCTGGGCGGCGCGGTGCCGGCGCTGCCGCCGAAGGCGATCCGCCAGATCGGCATCCGCAGCGTCGACCCCGGCGAGAAGCGCTTCGTGCACGCGCAGGGGCTCGAGGTCTTCGACATGCGCTACATCGACGAGATGGGCATGCGCCACGCGATGG
>CAYVXO010000247.1:0-8118 GCA_964454485.1 uncultured Rubrivivax sp. | reverse complement strand
TGCAGATGGGCTTTCGCACGCTGGCGCTGGAGCAGCGCTCGGCCGAGGTCTGGGAGGTGCTGGGCGCGGTGAAGACCGAGTTCCAGAAGTTCGGCGACGTGCTCGCGAAGACGAAGAAGAAGCTGGAGGAGGCCAGCAGCACCATCGAATCGGCCGAGGTGCGCACGCGCGCGATGGCGCGCCAGCTCAAGAGCGTGGAGGCCCTGCCCGAGGCCCGCGCATTGCAGTTGCTGCCGGCGGCCGAGGACGCGCCCGATGCCTGAGACGCCGCGCGGTCCCGGCCGCCTGCTGCTGGCCTTCATTGTCGGCCAGACCGGGCTGCACGCGGCGATGGCCGGCCTGCGCATGGCCGCGCCGCTGCAGGCGCTGCGCGACGGCGCCAGCGCCTGGACGGTGGGCCTGCTGATGGCGCTGTTCGCCGCCGCGCCGGTGCTGCTGGCGCTGCACGCCGGCCGCCTGGCCGACCGCCTGGGCTACCACCGGCCGGTGCGGCTGGCGGTGCTGCTGGCGGCTGCGGCTGCGCTCGCCGCCCTCGGCTCCACGTTCGCGTCCGGCCCCTGGCCCATCGTGCTGCTCGGCCTGGCGGCGATGCTGGCCGGCGCCGGCGCCAACATGGGCATGCTCACGATCCAGCGGACCGCCGGCCTGACGGCGCGCGACAGCGCCGAACGCGTGCGCGTGTTCAGCTGGCTGGCGATCGCGCCTTCGTTCTCCAACGTCGTCGGCCCGGTCGCGGTGGGCTTCGCGATCGACCTCGCCGGCTTCGGCGCCGCCTATGGCCTGATCCTGATGCTGCCGCTGCTCACGCTGGCGGCCGCGCGCGCCGTGCCGGCGATCGAGCCGCCGGGCGCCGCGCCCGCGGGCGGCACGGCCTGGAACCTGCTCGCCACGCCGGGCATGAAGCGGCTGCTGGTGGTGAACTGGCTGCTCGCGATGTGCTGGGACGTGCACACCTTCGCAGTGCCCATCCTGGGCCATGAGCGCGGCTTCAGCGCATCCACCATCGGCCTCGTGCTGGGCACCTTCACGCTCTCGGTCACCGGCGTGCGCGTGTTCATCCCGCTGCTGGCGCACCGGCTCCAGGAAGCGCAGGTGGTGCGCGGCGCGATGCTGCTGACGGCGGCCGTGTTCTCGCTCTACCCGTTCGCCCACTCGCCCTGGCTGATGGCCGCGTGCGCGGCGCTGCTGGGCCTGCCGCTGGGCGCGGTGCAGCCGATGATCATGTCCACGCTGCACCACATCACCCCGCACGACCGCCACGGCGAGGCGCTGGCCTTCCGCTCGATGGCGATCAACGCGTCCAGCACCGTGATGCCGCTGCTCTTCGGCGCCACCGGCGCAGTGGTGGGCGCGTCGGCACTGTTCTGGGCCGTGGGCTGCGCCGTCGGCGCGGGGTCGTGGATGGCGCGCCGCCTGGGTGGCGACGACGCGGCGGTCAGAACCTGATCTTCTGGTCGACCGACGGCGGCGCCTCTTCCGGCACCGGGGGCGGCGGGGGCGGGGCCGCCGGCGGCTCGGCGATCGGCCGCGCGCGCGGGCCGGCGCGTTCGACGCGCTCCACCAGCGGTGCCGGGTCGGGTGCCTTCCAGCCGCGCGGCAGGCGCGACTCGCGCGGGTAGCCGGCGGCGTCGAGGTAGCTCGACCAGTCCTGCTGCGAGAAGCCGCGCAGCGCCTGCGCGCCGATGGTCAGTGCCGGCACCATGCGGCCGCCGGACAGGCGGTCGAGCGCCTGCGCGTCTTCCTCGGTGGTGACGGTGCGCTCGACGTAGGGCACGCCGCGCGCCACCAGCAGCTGGCGGCCGCTGTCGCAGGGCGTGCAGTCGGCGGCGGTGTAGAGCGTGACGGGGTAGCGCGCCGCGGTCTGGCGCAATTCGAAGGGCAGTTCGCTGGCGGCGGCGGTGGCGGGCAGCACGCCGCGCTTCATCGGCGTGATCTTTACGTCGGCGGCGATCGGCGGGCGGTCGGTGTAGCTGACGCTGCCGTCGGGGTTGACGACCTTGTACTGGGCACCCGCGGCAAGCGGCCAGGCGGCCAGGGCAAGGGCGCAACGCAGCAGGCGGTTCATGCGCCGAATCTAGCCGGTTCGACAGGCCGGCTCAAGACGCGATGCGCTGCGTGGCGGCCTCGAGCGTGTTTTCCAGCAGCATTGCGATCGTCATCGGGCCCACGCCGCCGGGCACCGGGGTGATCCAGCCCGCGACTTCCTTCACGCCCGCGAAGTCGACGTCGCCGCAGAGCTTGCCGGCGTCGTCGCGGTTCATGCCGACGTCGATCACGATCGCGCCCGGCTTGACCATCGGCGCGGTGACCGTGTTGCGGCGGCCGACCGCGGCCACCACCACGTCGGCCTGCCGCACGTGATGCGCCAGGTCGGCGGTGGCGCTGTGACAGACGGTCACGGTGGCGTTGGCCTGCAGCAGCAGCAGCGCCATCGGCTTGCCCACCGTGTTGCTGCGGCCGATGACGACCGCGTGCTTGCCGCCCAGCCGTTCGCCGGTGCTTTCGATCAGCTTCATGCAGCCCCAGGGCGTGCAGGGCCGCAGCCCGGGCAGCCCGGAAGCCAGCGCGCCGGCGGAGTGGACCGAGAAGCCGTCGACGTCCTTCTCGACCGCGATCGCGGCGATGACCTTGCGCGCGTCGATGTGCCTGGGCAGCGGCATCTGCACCAGGATGCCGTGGATCGCCGGGTCGGCGTTGAGCGCGGCCACGCGTTCGAGCAGGGCGGCTTCGGAAAGATCGGCCGCGTACTTCTCGAACACCGAGTGCAGGCCCGCTTCCTGGCAGGCCTTGATCTTGTTGCGCACGTAGACGGCGCTCGCCGGGTCCTCGCCGACCAGCACGACGGCCAGCCCTGGGCGCTGCGGCAGCCGCGCGGCACGGGCGGCGACCTCTTCGCGCAGGCGCCGCGCGAGGGCGGCGCCGTCGATGAGCTGCGCGCTCAAACCCTGCTAGACCTTGCTTTGCGCGCCGAGCGCGATCTTCAGCAGGTCGGCCACCGTGTTGGCGTTCAGCTTCTCCATGATGTTGGCGCGGTGCGCCTCCACGGTCTTGATGCTGATGCCCAGGTCGTCGGCGATCTGCTTGTTCAGGCGGCCGGCGACGATGCGTTCGAGCACCTGCGCCTCGCGCGTGGTCAGGCGCGAGAGCAGGGCGTCGCGGCTGGCCTGTTCCTGGTGCTGGCTGAAGGCGGCGCGCGCCGAGTCGAGCATGCGTTCCACCAGCGACAGCAGTTCCTCTTCCTTGAAGGGCTTCTCGATGAAGTCCATCGCGCCCTTCTTCATCGTCGTCACCGCCATCGGCACGTCGCCGTGGCCGGTGATGAAGACGATGGGCAGCGGGCTCTTGCGCTCCATCAGCCGATCCTGCAGCTCGAGGCCGCTCATGCCGTCCATGCGGATGTCGGCGATCAGGCAGGCCACCTCGCGCGGGTCGAAGCGCGAGAGGAAGGACTCCGCCGAGTCGAAGCACTTCACGCGGTAGTCCTTGCCTTCGAGCAGCCACTGCAGCGAATCGCGCACGGCCTCGTCATCGTCGACGACGTAGACGGTGCCCTTCTTGGGGATGAGGCTCATTCAGGAGGTGGTGACGGTGGGGTTCGGGGAGGAGGCTGCCGGTGCCTCGCCGCTCGGGGGGGCGGCTTCGTGGCGAGCGTTCAGATCGACCGGCAAGGTGAAGGCGAAACGGCAGCCGACGACGTGGCTGCCATTGTAGAGGTTCTGGGCCCGCATCCGCCCCCGGTGGGACTCCACGATCGAGCGGCACAGCGACAGCCCGATGCCCAGGCCTTCGGCCTTGGTCGAGAAGAAGGCCTCGTAGAGGCGGCCGATCACCTCTTCCTTGAGGCCCGGGCCCATGTCGGTGACGCTGAACTCGATCACCCCCCCTTCCTCGGGGGTGTGGCGCGGCACCACGCGCAGCTCGATGTGGCGGCGCGCCGGCGGCATCTGCGCGCTGTCGATCGCCTCGGCCGCGTTCTTCAGCAGGTTCAGCACCACCTGCTCGATGAGGATCGGGTCGACCATCAGCGTGGGCAGCCGCTGCGCGACGTAGGTGTGGATGGCGACGTTGCGGCGCCGCAGTTCGATGCCCGCCAGTTCCACCGCGTCGTCGACGATCTGGCGCGCCTCGGCCTTCTGGCGCTGCGGCTCGCTGCGTTTCACGAACGAACGGATGCGGTGGATGATCTGGCCGGCGCGTTCGGCCTGGCGCGCCGTCTTCTGCAGCGCGGCCACGAGGTCGTCCTTGGCGATCGACTCGCTGCGCACCCGGCTCACCATGCCGTTGCAGTAGTTGGTGATGGCGGTGAGCGGCTGGTTGAGCTCGTGCGCTACCGAGCTGGCCATCTCGCCCATCGTCACCAGCCGGCTCGTCACCGCGGCCTTCTCGGCCTGCTGCGCGGCCTGCTCCTCGGCGCGCAGGCGGCCGGTGATGTCGGTGGCGATCAGCATCTGCGCCAGCCGGCCGTCGGTCCACTGCAGGTAGCGGCTGCGCACGTCGAACCACTTCTGCAGCGATTCGACGAAGACCTCGCGCGGGCTGGTGTTGCCTTCGGTCAGCTCCTGCGTCGGCAGGCCCGACAGCGGGTCGACGTCGTCCTCGGCGCTGCCGTAGGGCGAAGCCTGCACGCTGCCGGCCAGCAGCGTGTGGCCGCGCGCGTCGCCGCCGAACCAGAGCCGGTAGGAACGGTTCGCGAACAGCAGCTCGCCCTGCTGCACCGACAGCACCGAGACCGAGGCGTCCAGACCCTCGAGCACGGTGGTGAAGCGCTCGTGGCTGGCCGAGAGCTGGTCGCGGATGCGCTTGGCCTCGGTGATGTTGGTGATGCTGGTCATCCAGCCGGTCTGGTGGCCGCGGCTGTCGATCAGCGGGCTCACGTACATGCGGGCGTCGAACAGCGCGCCGTCCTTGCGCATCACCTTCACCTCGATGCCGCCGGCCGGGCTGCGGCCGGCCAGCTCCTGCTGCAGCAGGCGGCTGTTCTCGTCGATGCGGTCGGGCGGCCAGTAGGGGAAAGGCGGTAGCCGGCCCACCAGCTCGGACTCGGCGAAGCCGGTCATCTGGCAGAACGAGGCGTTGACGTAGGTGATGCGGCCTTCCAGGTCCATCGCGCGCATGCCGGTGGGCATGCTGTTCTCCATCGCGCGCCGGAAGTTGGTCTCCTGCACCAGCGCGCCCTGGATCTGCGCGCGCCGCCGCATGTGGCGCCAGGTGCCCAGCAGCATCCACACCGTCAGCACCGACAGCAGCACCACCATCCAGAACAGCGTGTTGCCGATGAGGCCGATCGAACTGGGGTAGCCCTGGCTGCGCAGCTGCATGCCGTTGAGCGCCGGCGTCAGCGGCACGTCGCTCACGATGACCGAGCGGCTGCGGGTCTGTGCCGCGCTCGCCGGCATCGTGCTCGCGAGCTGCCTGCCGCTCTCGTCGACGAGCGAGATCAGGTGCCGGCGCGAAACCTCCGGCGGCATGTAGTTGCGCAGCAGCGTGTCCACCGCGACGTCGGCGATCAGCGCGCCGGCGAACGCGCCCTGCTCGAGCAGCGGCACCTGCAGCTGGAACACGGTGCTGCCCGACTGGTCCTTGAAGACGCGCGAATAGGCCGCCTGGCGGCTCGCGCGCAGCGCGCGGAAGGTGGCCTCGGCCGGGCTCTCGGCGGCGCCCGAGGGCACCGAAGGGTCGGGCTGCTTGGGGTCGGCGTAGTCGCCGCTGTAGAACAGGCCGTAGTAGCTGGACTTGAGCGCGCGGTTCACGCCCACCCAGGTCAGGCGCGCCACCTCCGGCCGCTCGCGCGTGAAGCCGATCGCGTGGCGCACGAAGGCGCCAGCGTCCACCTCGTGGCCGGAGAGCTCGCGCGCGATCCGCACCAGCTCGTCCTGGTTCTGCTTCAGGCGCAGCGAAAGCTGCTGCTGGGTGATCTCGGCGTCGCGCTTGACGGCCTCGGTCTCGCGCTCGATCTCCTCGTTGCGCAGGTACCAGAAGGCCGAGATGATGGCCGCCAGGAACAGCAGCACCGACACCAGCGGACCCAGCGTCGCGAAGCGGTCCTGGCGCGCCGGCGGCTGGCGCCGCCACCAGCGGCCCAGCAGGCGGCGTGCCCGGTCCAGCGGGGCGGCCTGGGGCGGGCCGGAAGGCGGCAGCGGTTCGTGCGGCACGGACATCGGCGCGGATTATCCCGGGGGCTGCCGGGCTGGCCCCCCGCTTGGATGCGTAGTTTCCACATGATGAGATTGGAAAGCACTATTTGAAATCTCGGCGACTTGTGCCACACTGCGCGCCGTCGCACGACAACACCCACGAAGGAGACAGACATGTCCGCTCAGCCGGAGTCCTTCCTCGGCCGCGCCGCCAACGACCCCGACGCCCAGGAAACCCGCGAATGGCTGGAGGCGCTCACCGCGGTGATCGCCACCGAGGGCCGCGACCGAGCCCATTTCCTGCTGGATCAGCTGATCGACGAGGCGCGCCACAACGGCATCGACATGCCGTTCTCGGCCAACACCGCCTACGTCAACACGATCCCGCCCGAGCAGGAGGAGAAGAGCCCCGGCAACCTCGAACTGGAAGGCCGCCTGCGCGCCTACATGCGCTGGAACGCGATGGCGCTGGTGGTGAAGGCGAACCGGCTCGACCCCGCCGACGGCGGCGACCTCGGCGGCCACATCTCCAGCTTCCAGAGCGTGGCCCACATGTTCGCGGCCGGCTTCAACCACTTCTGGCACGCCGAGAGCGAAGGTCACGGTGGCGACCTGCTCTACATCCAGGGCCACAGCGCGCCCGGCATCTACGCGCGCGCCTTCATGGAAGGGCGCATCAGCGAGGAGCAGATGCTCAACTTCCGCCAGGAAGTGGGCGGCAAGGGGCTCTCGAGCTACCCGCACCCCAAGCTGATGCCCGAGTTCTGGCAGTTCCCGACCGTCAGCATGGGCCTGGGCCCGCTGATGGCGATCTACCAGGCGCGCTTCCTGAAGTACCTGCACGCGCGCGGCATCGCCAACACCGCCAACCGCAAGGTCTGGGTGTTCTGCGGCGACGGCGAGATGGACGAGCCCGAGAGCCTGGGCGCCATCGGCCTGGCGGCGCGCGAGAAGCTGGACAACCTGGTCTTCGTCATCAACTGCAACCTGCAGCGGCTGGACGGCCCGGTGCGCGGCAACGGCAAGATCATCCAGGAGCTGGAAGGCGACTTCCGCGGCGCCGGCTGGAACGTCATCAAGCTGATCTGGGGCAGCAACTGGGACCCGCTGATCGCCAAGGACAAGGACGGCGCTCTTCGCAAGATCATGCTGGACACGCTGGACGGCGACTACCAGGCGTTCAAGGCCAACGACGGCGCCTTCGTGCGCAAGAACTTCTTCGGCCGCGACCCGCGCACGCTGGAGATGGTGGCCAAGATGACCGACGAGCAGGTCTGGGCCCTGCGCCGCGGCGGCCACGACGCCGCCAAGGTCTACGCCGCCTTCCACCGCGCCAACCACCACACCGGCCAGCCCACCGTGCTGCTGGTGAAGACCGTCAAGGGCTACGGCATGGGCCGCGCCGGCGAGGGCAAGAACACGGCGCACCAGACCAAGAAGCTGACCGACGAGGACATCCGCTACTTCCGCGACCGCTTCAACATCCCCATCCCCGACAGCGAGCTGCCGAAGATCCCGTTCTACAAGCCGGCCGACGACACGCCGGAGATGAAGTACCTGCACGAGCGCCGCCAGGCGCTGGGCGGTTACCTGCCCAAGCGGCGCCCGAAAGCCGACGACAGCTTCACCATCCCGCCGCTGGAGACCTTCAAGTCGGTGACCGAGCCCACCGCCGAAGGGCGCGAGATCAGCACGACGCAGGCCTACGTGCGCTTCCTGACGCAGCTGCTGCGCGACCCCGCGCTCGGGCCGCGCGTGGTGCCGATCCTGGTCGACGAGGCGCGCACCTTCGGCATGGAGGGCCTGTTCCGCCAGATCGGCATCTACAACCCCGAAGGGCAGAAGTACACGCCGGTCGACAAGGACCAGGTCATGTACTACCGCGAGGCGCAGAACGGCCAGATCCTGCAGGAAGGCATCAACGAGGCCGGCGGCATGGCGAGCTGGATCGCCGCGGCGACGTCGTACTCGACGAACAACCGCA
>CAYVXO010000246.1:0-8120 GCA_964454485.1 uncultured Rubrivivax sp. | reverse complement strand
CGCCGCTGGCGGTGACCACCGTGAGGCCGAGCACGTTCTCGCGCATCGTGCCGTAACGCACCGCGTTCGTGCCGCTGGCGCGCGTGGCCGCCATGCCGCCCAGGCTGGCGTTGGCGCCGGGGTCGATCGGGAAGAAGAGGCCGCGGTCCTTGATCTCGCGGTTCAACTGCTCGCGCGTGACACCGGCTTCCACCGTGACCGTCAGGTCCTCGGGGTTCAGGCGCACGATGCGCGTCATGCGCGAAAGGTCCAGCGTCACGCCGCCCTGCACCGCCAGCAGGTGGCCTTCGAGCGAAGAGCCCACGCCGTAGGGGATCACGGGCACGTCGTGCTCGGCGGCCAGCGCCACCACCGCGGCCACTTCGTCGGTGGTCTCGCAGAACACCACCGCGTCGGGCGGCGTCACCGGGAACGGGCTCTCGTCGCGGCCGTGCTGCTCGCGCACCGCGGCGGCGGTGCTGCAGCGCTCGCCGAAGCGGCTGCGCAGCGCCTCCAGCATGGCCGCCGGCAGCGGGCGCCGTTCGTAGGTGGGCAGGACTTCGTTGGGCAGCGGCGCGTTCATGGGCGGCCTCTTTCGGGCGGTGGAGGCCGGATTCTAGGGACGGCCGCGAAATGACCCCACCCCGCGCGGCTTTTCGACTCCTCGCCGCCGCCGGGCGGCGGCACCATGGCGGCATGGGCAGCGCGAGCGAACCGATCATCCCCGACCGCGGCGAATTCATCGACGCGCTGGCGGCGCTGCGCCGCGGCAGCGTGATGGTGCGGCTGAGCGAGCAGCCCGGCGGCTGCGTCATCGACGGCGGCGTGGTCTACCGCAGCGCGCCCGCGCTGCTGCGCTACGGCCTCGTGCAGCGCTACGACAACCCCGAGGGTTTTCCTCAGGTCGAGTACTACCGCCTCAGCCCGCAAGGCCGCGCCTTCGCCGACCGTGCGCTGCACACCTGGCGCCGCCGGCCGCTGCTGGAACGGCTGGCCGTACGACTGGCCGGCTGACAGAAGGCGGGGCCTGGGGCGCGGCTAACATCGCGCCATGGCCAACCGACTCTCCCAGATCGCCACCCGCACCGGCGACGACGGCAGCACCGGCCTGGGCGACGGCACCCGCACGCGCAAGGACGCGCTGCGCGTGCAGGCGATGGGAGACGTCGACGAACTGAACTCCAGCCTCGGCGTGCTGCTCGCCGAACCCTTGCCCGAGGACGTGCGCGCGCTGCTGGTGGCGGTGCAGCACGAGCTGTTCAACCTCGGCGGCGAGCTCTCGATCCCCGGCTACGAACTGCTCAAGGCCGACGCGGTGCTGCGCCTGGACCAGGCGCTGGAGCGCTACAACGCGCAGCTGCCGCGGCTGAAGGAATTCATCCTGCCGGCCGGCACCCGCAGCGCGGCGCTCGCCCATGTGAGCCGCACCATCGCGCGCCGCGCCGAGCGCGCGCTCGTGGCGCTGGCGGCGCAGGAGACGGTGAACGCGGCGCCGCGCCAGTACCTGAACCGGCTGTCGGACCTGATGTTCGTGCTGGCGCGCGTGCTCAACCGCGCCAACCTCGAAGGCAAGGGCGGCGACGACGTCTACTGGCGCAGCGAGAAGCTGGCGCGTGAACAACAAGACGAACAATGAGCGGCGCCCCGGCGGCGCCCGACTGGAGGCTTCGATGAGCTGGTCGTGGATGCGCCGCCTGCTGGCGCTGCTGGTGTCGTGCCTGGCCGCCGCCGGCGCCGCGCAGGCGCAGCTGGCCGACCCCTGGGCCGACTGGCAGAGCGCCGACAGCGCGCACTTCCGCGTCCACTACCGCAGCACGCAGCGCGCGCAGGCCGAGGCGGTGGCGCGCGCCGCCGAGCGCGCCTACCCGCGCGTCACGGAGGCGCTGCAGTGGGAGCCGCGCAGCCGCACCGAGCTTGTCGTCTACACCGAGCTGGACGTCGCCAACGGCTTCACCACACCGCTGCCCTTCGGCCTGATCGGCGTCTTCCTCGCCCCGCCCGACGAAGGCCAGCTGCTGGACAACAGCCCCTGGCTGGAGCTGCTGCTGGTGCACGAGTTCACCCACGCCGTGCACCTGGACAAGGTGCGCGGCGCGCCGCGCATCCTGCAGTCCATCTTCGGCAACGTGCCCTGGTTCATCCCCAACCTGCTGGCGCCGGGCTGGATGCTCGAAGGCATCGCGGTCTACAACGAAAGCGACAGCGCCGCCGGCCGCGGCCGCCTGAGGGGCCCGCTGTTCGAGGCCTGGCTGCGCGCCGAGAAGGCGCAGGGCTTCGTCAAGCTGGCCGAGCTCAATTCCGACGGCCGCCGCCTGCCGCTGGCCAAGCAGTACCTGTACGGCGCCTACTTCTTCGACTTCCTGGCGCGCCGGTACGGCACCGACAAGCCGCTGGCCTTCATCGAGCGCTACAGCGGCAACATCGTGCCGCGCCTGCACAGCGGCCCCTACGACGCCACCGGCAAGATGATGGACGAGCTGTGGGACGAGTTCCTCGCCGACCTCGGGCAGCAGGTCGATGCCCATGCCGCCGCCATCGTGGCGCGGCCGGAGTCGCTCTCGGAGAAGGTGCTCGGCCCGCTGTTCGACATCGGCAGCGTCGCCACGCTGCCCGACGGCGCGCTCGTCGCCGCCACCGACGACGGCCTCGGCCGCGGCCAGCTGCTGCGGCTGGGCCGCGACGGCAGCCGCCGCGTGCTCGCCGACCTGACCGCGGGCGCGCGCGTCTCCGCCGGGCCCGACGGCCGCATGCTCGTGGCGCAGCTCGACATCTGCGACACCGTCTACCTGGCCTACGACCTCTACCGCGTCGA
Organism: uncultured Rubrivivax sp.; assembly: GCA_964454485.1. Classification (GTDB taxonomy): domain Bacteria; phylum Pseudomonadota; class Gammaproteobacteria; order Burkholderiales; family Burkholderiaceae_C; genus Rubrivivax. Next base: position 5,329 of record CAYVXO010000246.1, on the reverse strand, counting down.
GGAAGGCGGCGGCCTGCGCGCGCTCTCGCACTGCGCGCACCTGCGGCGCGGCGTCGACTTCGCCGGCGGCATCGCCGCGCTGCAGCTCGACGGCGGGCGCACGAGCCTGGTCGCGCTCGAGTCCGATGGCGGCAAGCCGCGGCCGCTGTGGGCGCCGCCGGCCGGCACCGACCTGGTGGACCTGGCGCCCACCGCCGGCGGCACGCGGCTGGCCGTCGTCACCCACCGGGGCGCCGACTGGCGCGTCGTCGAGATCGACCCCGCGCAGCCGCAGGCCGCGCCGCGCCTGCTGCTGCGGCGCGCGAGCCCGATCTCCTCGCTGCGCGCCGGCGCGCAGGGGCTGGAGATGGTGCTCGTGGAGGACGGCCAGGCCAACGTCTGGCGGCTGGCGGGCGCGCGCCTGGAGCGGCTCACGCACAACCACACCGCGGTCGTCGAACAGGCCGGCAGCGCCGCCGACGGCAGCTTGGCCGCGGTGCTGATCAGCGCCGGCGGCTACGAACTGCGCCGCCAGGGCGCCGCGGCACCGCTGCAGACGCTGGCCGCCGACACGCGCGACGCCGCACCCGCGGCGGCCGAGGCGGCGGGCGAGAACCCGCTCGGCGAAGGGCGTTCTTACGCAGCCTGGCGGTCGGTCTACCCGCGTTCGTGGCTGCCGGCGATCAGCGCCGACCGCGGGCTCACCGCCTACGGCGCTTCCACCACCGGCGGCGACGCGCTCGGCTGGCATGCCTACGCCGCGCTGCTGCAGTGGGAGACCTCGCAGCACGAGCCGATCGGCATGCTGGAGTACCTGTTTCTGGGCGAGCACGAGTTCGCGCTCACGCGGTCGCTGTCCGCGCGCGCCTGGACCGGCGACAGCGGCCACGAGACCACCACCGTCTACGACCGCCGCACGCGCGCGCAATGGGTGAGCCAGCTGCCCTGGCTGCGCCTGGACCGGCGCGTGCGCTTCGGCATCGGCGCCGCGGCCGACCGGGTGGAGCGCGTCGACGTCGACGCCGCCACCGGCACGCGCCTGCGCGACGAACGGGTGGCGGCGGCGCTGTTCGACCTCGACACCCGTGGCGCCAACTGGTACAGCGAAGGCCCCAACCACGGCGGCCGCGCCACCGTGCTCTACGAGACCTACCGCCCGTTCGCCCACCACACCGCCGACACCGCGCCCGCCTACGACGGCGCGGTGCTGCGCGCCGACCTGCGCGGCTTCGTGCCGCTGGGCCGCACCGTGCTGGCGCTGCGCTGGACCGAAGCCCACGCGAGCGGCACCACCGAGCCGTTCCAGCTCGGCGGCGCCACCGACGAGCAGCTGCAGTACGGCCCGGTGCTCGACAGCCGCACGCTGGCCTTCCGCGGCTACCGCGGCAACGAGCCCGAGCTGGTGGGCCGCAACGCGCGCATCGCCACCGTGGAGTGGCGCACGCCGCTGGCCGACATCGACCGCCATGCGATGGTGCCGCCCTTCGGCATCGACCGCCTGTCGGCGATGACCTTCCTCGAAGCCGGCGGCGCCTGGTCGGCCGGCAGCGGCCCCGACCGCTGGCGCAAGAGCGTCGGCTTCGAGCTGCTGGGCGAGGTGCGCGCGCTCTACGCGCTGGGCCTGGAGCTGCGCGTCGGCGTGGCGCGCGCGCTCGACGAGCCGAAGGGCACGCGCGCCTACCTGCGCATCGGCCGCGGGTTCTAGCGGTGCTTGCGGCGCGCCTTGACGGCGGCCGCCAGCGAGTCCAGCACCGGCACCGACTCGTCCCACGCCAGGCAGGCGTCGGTGATGCTCTTGCCGTATTCCAGCTTCGCCGGGTCGTCCTTGCCGGGACTGAACTTCTGCGCGCCGCCGTGCAGGTGGCTTTCGATCATGACGCCGAAGATGCAGCGGTTGCCGCCGGCGAGTTGCGCGCCGACGTCGCGCATCACCTCGACCTGGCGCTGGTGCTGCTTGCTGCTGTTGGCGTGGCTGGCGTCGATCATCAGCCGGCAGGGCAGCTTGGCGGCCTCGATCTCCCGGCAGGCCGCGGCCACGTGCTCGGCGTCGTAATTGGGCGCCTTGCCGCCGCGCAGGATGACGTGGCAGTCCTTGTTGCCCTTGGTCTCGACGATCGCGACCTGGCCGTTCTTGTGCACCGACAGGAAGTGGTGCGGCCGCGCGGCGGCCTGGATGGCGTCGATCGCGATCTTGATGTTGCCGTCGGTGCCGTTCTTGAATCCGACCGGCGCGGAAAGGCCCGAGGCCAGCTCGCGGTGGACCTGGCTTTCGGTGGTGCGCGCGCCGATCGCGCCCCAGGCGATGAGGTCGCCGATGTACTGCGGGCTGATCACGTCGAGGAACTCGCTCGCCGCCGGCATGCCCAGGCGGTTGATGTCCAGCAGCAGCTGGCGCGCGATGCGCAGCCCTTCGTGGATGCGGTAGCTCTCGTCGAGGTAGGGGTCGTTGATGAGGCCCTTCCAGCCGACCGTGGTGCGCGGCTTCTCGAAGTACACGCGCATCACCACCTCCAGCTCGCCGGCGTGGCGCTCGCGCTCGGCCTTGAGCCGGCGCGCGTACTCCAGCGCGGCCTGCGGGTCGTGGATCGAGCAGGGTCCGACGATGACGAGCAGCCGGTCGTCCTCGCCTTGCATGATGTGGCGGATGCGCTGGCGCGTGCCGCCGATGAGCGCCTCCACCGGCGTGCCCGCGATCGGGAAGAAGCGGATCAGGTGCTCCGGCGGCGGCAGCGGCGTGATGTCTCGGATGCGCTGGTCGTCGGTCTGGCTGGTCTTCTCGCTCAGCGCGTAGCGGCCGTCGACGGTGGCGGGGGCGGCGGGCTTCGGACTCATCATGGCGGGCTCTCGTCTTTCGGCGCGGGCAACAAAAAACCGCCGGGGCTGCCGGCGGTTTCTGGGGGTGCTTCGCGTTGTTTTCTTCTACGCGCTGGCCTCTCCAGCCGCCGGTGGCAGCGAGAACCAAAAGTACGCAAAGAAGAACGCAACGCGTCGCATGGGGCGGGAATGTAGCACAGCGCTCAACGCGTGGACCAGGTGCGCTCGAACTCGTCGACGAGCCGGTTCATGCGCGCCACGAGCGCCCGGTAGGGTTCGGGCCGGGCGAGGTCGACCCCGGCCTTCGCGTACAGCGTGTACGGGTAGTCGGAGCCGCCGGCCTTGAGCAGGTTCACGAAGCGCTCGCGCGCCGGCGCGCCTTCGCGCGCGATGGCCTCGGCGAACTGCGCCGCGCCGGCGATCGAGGTGGCGTACTGCCACACGTAGTAGCCGCGGAAGAAGTGGCTCACGTAGGCCCACTCGACGCAGTAGGTCGGGGCGATCGTCATCACGCCCTCGGCTTCGCCGTAGTAGCGGCGGGCGACCCCGCAGTACAGCTCCGACAGGCGCGCGCCCGACAGTGCGCGGCCGGCCTCGACCTCCTGGTTCAGCGCGAGCTGGAACTCGGCGAACATGGCCTGGCGGAAGAAGGCGGTGCGGATGCGCTCCATCGACTCGGTGAGCAGCGCGAGCTTCTCCTCGCGCGAGGTCGCCCGCGCGGTGAGGTGGTCGAGCAGCAGCATCTCGTTGCCGATCGAGGCCGACTCGGCGATGAAGGTGGCGTAGCCGGCCTTCTCGAACGGCTGCGCCGCGTTCGCCAGCAGCGTGTGCACCGCGTGGCCGGCCTCGTGCGCCAGCGTGAGCGTGGAGTCGAAGTCGTCGTTGTGGTTGAGCAGCAGGTAGGGGTGCACGTCGTAGGCGGCGCCGGCCATGTAGCCGCCCGAAGCCTTGCCCGGCCGCGGGTGGCTGTCGATCCAGGGCGAGGACAGCACGCGTGCCAGGTGCGCGCCGTACTCCGGGCCCAGCGGCGCCAGCGCCTGCAGCGTGACGGCCTTGGCGCGCTCCAGCGGCCAGGACTGGTGCGTCTTCGCGCGCACCAGCGGCGGGTAGTTGTCGTGGTAGGCCAGCCGGCCGGGGATGCCCAGCACCTTCTGGCGCAGCCGCAGGTAGCGGTGCAGCACCGGCAGACCGGCGTTCGCCTGCTCGACGAGCGTGCGGTACACCGCCTCGGGCATGTCGTCGCCGAAGAGCGAGGCTTCCAGCGTGCTGCCGAAGCGGCGCTGGCGGGCCTGGAACACGTCGGCCATCACCTTGGTGGCCAGGTTCGCGCCGAGCGCGCCTTCCTGCCGCTTCAAGGCGCCGAAGAAGGCGTCGAAGACCTTGCGGCGGTCTTCCCGCACCGGGCTCGCGCGCCACTTCTCGAAGCCCGACACGTCCAGCGTCGCCATCCGGCCGGAGGCCAGGCGCACGTGCGGGGCCGCGAACTCGGCGTCCACCAGCTGCTGGTGGATCGTCGACGGTTGCGCGAACACCGGGCCGGCGGCGGCCAGCATCGCCTCGCCTTCGGGCGAGAGCGTGTGCTGCGCGCCGCGCACCGTGTCTTCGAGGAAGAAGTCGAAGCGCGACTTCAGCACCGGGTCCTCGGCGACGAGGCGGTGCACGCGTTCGGCGCCCAGCGCCTGGATCGCGGGCGCCAGCCAGGCGGTCTTCTCCTCGATCAGCGCCCATTGCCGGCGCACGCGCTGGCGCCGTTCCTGGGCGCGCGGTTCGCGCAGGTCCTCGTCGGCGGAGAGGTTGGCCCAGACGCTTAGTCGGATGGTGAGGCGCTGCGCGTCGCTGATCGCGACCAGCGTGTCGCGCAGCGTGGCCGCGCTGTCGCCTACCGTGGCGCGGAAGCGCTCGAGTCCGTTCGCTTCGGTCTCGACCTGCTTCAGTCCCGCTTCCCAGGCCGCGGCGTCGGGGAACAGGTCGCGCAGGTCCCAGCGCTGCTGCGCGCCGGCGGCGAAGGTGGCGAAGGCCAGCGCCAGCGCGGCGGCGGTGCGGCGCCAGCGGCCGCGCAAGGGCTTCATCGTTCCTGCCTCCCCAGGCCTGGTCAGTACGACGCCGCCGCGAAGCCTGCGGCCTGCAGTGCGCTCACCACTTCGGCCACGTGGGCCGGGTTGCGCGTCTGCAGCACGAGTTCGACCTCGACGTTCTGCGCCGAGAGCGACGAGAAGGCGCGCTGGTGGTGCACCTCGTCGATGTTGGCGCCGGCCTCGGCCACCGCGGCGGTGATGCGCGCCAGCACGCCGGGCGTGTCGCGCGCGCCGACGCGGATGCGCGCCAGCCGGCCCGCGCGCACCATGCCGCGGCCGATGATGGCCGACAGCAGCATCGGGTCGATGTTGCCGCCGCACAGCACCAGGCCCACCTTGCGGCCGGCGTAGCGCGCCGGTTCCTTCAGCAGCGCCGCCAGGCCGGCGGCGCCGGCGCCTTCGACCAGCGTCTTCTCGATCTCGAGCAGCATCACGATGGCCTGCTCGATGTCGCCTTCGTC
>CAYVXO010000245.1:0-8221 GCA_964454485.1 uncultured Rubrivivax sp. | reverse complement strand
TGCTGTACATCGCCGCGATGTGGATCGCCGGCGTGATGCAGGGCCTGATGTGGCGCGCGGTCAACGCCGACGGCACGCTGGTCTACAGCTTCGTCGAGAGCGTGAAGGCGACCTTCCCCTTCTACGTCATCCGCCTGTGCGGCGGCCTGCTGTACCTCACCGGCATGCTGGTGATGGCCTGGAACGTGGTGATGACGGTCAGGAGCGGCCGCGTCGCGCAGGCGGCGATCCCGCTCGCGCCGGCGCACGCCTGACCCCCGAGGAGCACTAGAACATGGCAGCAACCCATGCCCCTGCCGGTCACGAGAAGATCGAGACCAGCAACTTCCTTCTGATCGTGCTGATCCTGCTGACGGTCGCCGTCGGCGGCCTGGTCGAGATCGTGCCGCTGTTCTTCCAGCGCAGCACCACGCAGCCGGCGCCGGGCGTCAAGCCCTACACCGCGCTGCAGCTGGCCGGGCGCGACATCTACCAGCGCGAAGGCTGCTACAACTGCCACTCGCAGATGGTGCGCCCGCTGCGCGGCGACACGCTGCGCTACGGCCACTACTCGGTGGCCGGCGAGTTCGTCTACGACCACCCCTTCCAGTGGGGCAGCAAGCGCACCGGCCCGGACCTGGCGCGCGTCGGCGGCCGCTACAGCGACGAATGGCACCGCGTGCACCTGAACAACCCGCGCGACCTCGTGCCCGAGTCGAACATGCCGGCCTATCCCTGGCTGGCCAAGTCCGACGTCGACGGCCCCGGCCTGGCGCCGCGCATGAAGGCGCTGCGCACGCTCGGCGTGCCCTACACCGACGCCGAGATCGCCGCCGCCGCCGAGGACGTGAAGGGCAAGACCGAGCTGGACGCCGTGATCGCCTACCTGCAGGTGCTGGGCACCGCGGTCAAGTGAGGAGCACGCAATGGACCTGAACGACATCCGCGCCGGCATCACGCTGCTGAGCTTCCTGCTCTTCATCGGCATCATGGTCTGGACCTGGGCGCGCAGGCGCAAGGCCGGCTTCGAGGAAGCCGCGCGCCTGCCCTTCATCGACAGCGACGGAGAACGGCAATGAGTGATTTCATCAGCCCAGGCTGGTCGGTCTACGTGGCGGCGACCACGGTGCTGGGCCTGGTTCTTTGCATCGTGCTGCTGCTCATCGCGAGCCGGCGCCGCGTGATGGCCAACGACAACACCACGGGCCACGTCTGGGACGAGGACCTGCGCGAGATGAACAACCCGCTGCCGCGCTGGTGGATGGGCCTGTTCGTCCTGACGGTGGTCTTCGCCGGCGTCTACCTGGCCTTCTACCCGGGCCTGGGCAGCAGCCCCGGCAGCCTCCACTGGACCAGCGTCGGTCAGCACGGCGACGAGGTGAGCAAGGCGAACGCCGCCATCGCGCCGGTCTATGCCAAGTTCGCCACCATGCCGGCCGAGGAACTGGTGAAGGACGCGAAGGCGATGGCCATCGGCGAGCGCCTGTTCGCCAACAACTGCGCCCAGTGCCACGGCGCCGACGGGCGCGGCAGCAAGGGCTTCCCCGACCTGACGCAGAGCGGCGCCTCGCGCCTGGCCACCGGCGCGCCCGACACGATCGAGGCCACCATCACCAACGGGCGTGTCGGCAACATGCCGCCGATGGCCGCCGCGGTGGGCAGCCCCGAGGACGTCAAGAACGTCGCCAACTACGTGCTGAGCCTGTCGGGCAGCCCGCACAACAACGTCGCCGCCGAATTGGGCAAGCCCAAGTTCGCCGTCTGCGCCGCCTGCCACGGGCCGGAAGGCAAGGGCAACCAGGCGATCGGCGCGCCCAACCTGACCGACAAGGTCTGGTTGCACGGCTGGGGCGAGCAGGCCATCGTCAACATGGTCACGCAGGGCAAGACCAACGTGATGCCGGCGCAGAAGGAGCGCCTGGCGGCCGAGCAGATCCACGTGCTCGCCGCCTACGTGTGGGGCCTCTCGCAGGGCACCCGCACGGCCGCCGCCCAGTGACGACGGAAAGCCGGTGACGAGCGCGACGACCCCTCCCGCCGCACCGGCCGCCAACGGCGACGACGCCGCGGTCGCGGTCGTCTCGCTCTACACCAAGACGAGGAAGATCCACCCGCGCGCCGTCAGCGGGTGGTTCGCCGGCTGGCGCTGGGCGCTGGTCTGGGCCACTCAACTGGTCTTCTACGGCCTGCCGTGGCTGCAATGGAACGCGCGCCAGGCGGTGCTGTTCGACCTCGGCGCGCGCCGCTTCTACATCTTCGGGCTGGTCCTGTACCCGCAGGACTTCATCTACCTGACCGGCCTGCTGATCATCTCGGCCTACTCGCTGTTCCTGTTCACCGCGGTGGCCGGGCGGCTGTGGTGCGGCTATGCCTGCCCGCAGACCGTCTACACCGAGATCTTCATGTGGGTGGAGCGCCAGTTCGAAGGCGACCGCAACGCCCGCATCAGGCTCGAGGCCGGCCCGTGGAACTTCAACCGCCTGTGGCGCAAGGGCGGCAAGCAGGCGGTCTGGGTCGCGCTGGCGCTGTGGACCGGCATCACCTTCGTCGGCTACTTCACGCCCATCCGCGGGCTGCTGCCGGCGCTGGCGGCCGCCGCGCTGGGACCCTGGGAATGGTTCTGGGTCCTGTTCTACTCGTTCGCGACCTACGGCAACGCCGGCTTCATGCGCGAGCAGGTCTGCAAGTACATGTGTCCCTACGCGCGCTTCCAGAGCGCGATGTTCGACAAGGACACGCTGATCATCAGCTACGACAAGGAACGCGGCGACCCGCGCGGCACCCGTTCGCGCAAGGCCGACCACCGCGCGCAGGGACTCGGCGACTGCATCGACTGCGGGCTGTGCGTGCAGGTGTGCCCGACCGGCATCGACATCCGCAACGGGCTGCAGTACGAATGCATCGGCTGCGCCGCCTGCATCGACGTCTGCAACGGCGTGATGGACAAGATGCAGTACCCCCGCGGCCTCGTGCGCTACGTCACCCAGAACGGGCTCGACCAGCACCTGCCCGCGGGCTCGATGTGGCGCCGCGTGCTGCGCCCGCGCGTGATCGTCTACAGCTCGATCCTGCTGCTGATCCTGGCCGCGCTGGGAGTCAGCGTGGCGCTGCGCAGCCCGTTCCGCGTCGACGTCGTGCGCGACCGCGCGTCGCTCGCGCGCATCGTCGACAACGGTCGCGTCGAGAACCTGTACCGCGTGCAGATCATGAACGCGGCCGAGGAGCCGCAGCGCTACCGCATCGCGGTCGCCGGGCTCGAGGGCATCGCGCTCGCCGGCAAGGACGAGGTCCAAGTCGGACCGGCCGAGGCGCGCTGGGTCACGCTGTCGGCCCTGGTGCCGCCGGAGACCGCCGAGAAGGCCGGCGCCGGCGCCCACCCGATAAGATTCCGCGTCGAACGGCTCGGCGAAGGCGGCAGCGCCACCGAAGAGAAGTCGACCTTCGTCGTCCCGCGCTGAACACCAGGAGAGCTGAAATGAACGCAACCCGCGAACGCAAGGACAAGCCGGAACCCTGGTGGCGCATCGGCATGGTGTGGCTGGTGCTGGGCGGCCCCGCGATCGTGGTCGTGGCGGCGATCTCGACTGCCGTCATCGCCTACCACGACGCCGACCCGGTGGTCACCTCGGCCCCCGGCGCGGTGGCCTCGAAGGTCGGCCGCTGAACGGGTGGGCGCGAATTGAAGCGCAGCGCTTCGCTCGCCATGTCGGTGGGCTGGCCGTCGTTCCTGATGGCCGGCGTGCTGGAGATGGTGGTCTTCTCGCTCGTCGACCCCGGCCAGCTGCACTGGTTCGGCGGCGCCCCGGTGGAGCTGGGCGCGACCACCGTCTATTCGCTGGCGTTCTTTGTCTTCTGGCTGGTCATCGCGACCGCCGGGGCGATCAGCCAGCTGCTCTCGGAAAGCGCGACCGAGATCAACAGCCGCACCTTCCGCCGTTGAAGCGGCTCAGCAGGGCGTGCCGCTCACCAGCGCCTGCAGCCCGGCCGCGTCGAGCACGCGGATGTGGCGCTGCTTCACTTCGAGCAGGCCGTCGTCCTGGAACTTCGAGAACGTGCGGCTCACGGTCTCGAGCTTCAGGCCGAGGTAGCTGCCGATCTCCTCGCGGGTCATGCGCAGGATGAGCGAACTGGGCGAGAAGCCGCGCGTCTTCAGGCGCTGCGTCAGATTGACCAGGAACGCGGCCAGCCGTTCCTCGGCGCGCATGCTGCCCAGCAGCAGCATCACGCCGTGGTCGCGCACGATCTCGCGGCTCATGATCTTGTGGAACTGGCGCTGCAGGTCGCTGAATTCGCGCGACAGGTGCTCCAGCTCCTGGTACGGGATCACGCAGACCTGCGAATCCTCCAGCGCCACCGCGTCGCAGGTGTGGCGTTCGGAGCCGATGCCGTCGAGGCCGAGCAGTTCGCCGGCCATCTGGAACCCGGTCACCTGGTCACGGCCGTCTTCGGAAGACACGCAGGTCTTGAAGAACCCCGTGCGTACGGCATAGATGGAGTTGAACGCATCGCCGGCGCGGAAGAGGGTGTCGCCGCGCGTCACCGAACGGCGCGTGGCCACCATCGTGTCCAGCCGGTCGAGCTGGTCCTTCGACATCCCCACCGGGAGGCACAGCTCCCGCAGGTTGCAACTCGAACAGGCGACCCGGAAGGGCTCGAGGCGGATGCCGTGGGTGGGAGTTTCCATGGAGTCAGTATCGCCTATCGTCGCTGGGGCCGCGTTCCCTGTACCCTCGAACCCGGGCCGGGGGAGTTTGCGTCAGATCAAAGTCAGCCCGGCCGTGTTTGGCAAAGTGTACCCATCATGAGCGTGATCTCGGAGGATTTGCTTCGTCGTCTCGATGTGCCCGGACCGCGGTACACATCGTATCCGACGGCGGACCGCTTCGTCGAGGCGTTCGGCCCTGCCGAGTACGCCCAGGCGTTGCGCCAGCGCGCCGAAGGCGCCGTGGTCGGCGGCCGTCCGCCGCTGTCGATCTACGTGCACGTGCCGTTCTGCGAGTCGCTGTGCTATTACTGCGCGTGCAACAAGATCATCACCAAGCACCACGAGCGCAGCCGGGAATACCTCGAGGCGCTGAACGCCGAGATCGATCTGCACGTGCAAACGCTGGGCAGCCGCGAATCGGTGTCGCAGCTGCACTTCGGCGGTGGCTCGCCCACCTTCCTGACGGACGAAGAGCTCGCAGAACTGATGGGCTCGCTCGGGCGCGCGTTCAAGATCGCGCCCGGGGCCGAGATCTCGATCGAGGTCGACCCGCGCACCGCCTCGCCCGAAAGGCTCGAGCGCATCGCCGCGCTCGGCTTCAACCGCATCAGCTTCGGCGTGCAGGACTTCGACCCCGCCGTGCAGCAGGCGGTGCACCGCATCCAGTCCTTCGAGATGGTGCGCGACCTCATCCTGCGCGCGCGGGCGCTCGGCTTCGAGTCGATCAACGCCGACCTCATCTACGGCCTGCCCAAGCAGACGCCGGAGTCGTTCGCGCGCACCATTGCCCAGGTGGCCGAACTGCGCCCGGACCGCATCGCGCTGTACTCGTACGCGCACCTGCCGGAACGATTCAAGCCGCAGCGGCGCATCGACCGCGCCGACCTGCCGAGGCCTGAATACCGCATCCGCATGCTGGGCGATGCTATCGCCGGCTTCATCGGCCACGGCTACACCTACATCGGCATGGACCACTTTGCGCTGCCGGGCGATTCGCTCGCCGCCGCCAAGCGCCAGGGCCGGCTGCACCGCAACTTCCAGGGCTACAGCACGCAGCCCGACGCCGACCTCATCGGCCTGGGCGTGTCCTCCATCGGGCGCATGGGCGCCACCTACAGCCAGAACGCGAAGACGCTGGACGAGTACTACGACGCCGTGCGCAACGGCCGCTTCCCGATCGTGCGCGGGCTGGCGCTCAATCGCGACGACCTGGTGCGGCGCGCCGTCATCATGGCGCTCATGTGCCAGGGCCGCGTCGAGTTCGAATCGATCGAGCTCGCGCACCTGATCGACATGAAGCAGTACTTCGCCGCCGAGCTGGAAGCGCTGAAGCCGCTCGCCGAAGGCGGCCTGGTCGAGGTCGGCGACGACCACATCCAGGTCACCGCCAACGGCTGGTTCTTCGTGCGCGGCGTCGCGCTCAACTTCGACCGCTACCTGCGCGCCGACAAGACGCGCGAACGCTTCTCGCGCATCATCTGATCCCGTCATGGACGGGGCACTCGTGGTCAGCGCGACGCTGCTCGGCCTGGCCGGCGCGCCGCACTGCACCGCCATGTGCGGTGCCGCCTGCACAGCCATCGCGCGCCGTGCGCCCGGCAACGCCGGCACGGTGGCCTTCCACGTGGCGCGCGTGGCCGGCTATGCGGCCGCCGGCGCGGTGGCCGCGGCGAGTGTCGGCGCGCTCGCGGCGCTCGGGCGCTGGAGCCCCGCGCTGCGGCCGCTGTGGACCCTGGTGCAGCTGGCCGCGCTCGGACTCGGGCTGTGGCTGCTCGTCACCGGCCGCCAGCCGGCCTTCCTGGAACGCCTGGGCCGCGCCACGCGTGCCGCACCGGCCGACGGCTGGCAACGCATGCGCGGCCCGGCCGAGGCAGCGCTGGCGGGTGGGCTGTGGTTCGCCTGGCCTTGCGGGCTGCTGCAGTCGGCGCTGCTGGTGGCGGCGCTGGCCAACGGGCCGGCGGCGGGCGCGGCGGCCATGGCCGGCTTCGCACTCGCCAGCAGCGTGGGGCTGCTGGCCGCGCCCTGGCTCTGGCTGAAGATGGGCGGGGCGACTGCCGCAGGTGGCGGAACCTGGCCGGTGCGCGCGGCCGGGGCGCTGCTGGCGGCGGCGTCGGCCTGGGCGCTGGGGCATGGCCTGTGGATGCAGGTCTGGGCCTGGTGCGTGAGCTAACCCGCCAAGCGAGCGTCATCCCGGCACCAAAGAAAACGCCCGGCAGGGCCGGGCGTGTGCACTGCGGGGCGCGGGCCCCGCGCAGCGCAACGAAGAATTACTTCTTCGCTTCTTCCTTCTTCGCGGCCGGGGCGGCGGCGGCCTTCGCCTCTTCCTTCTTCGCGGCCGGGGCGGCAGCGGCGGGCTTCGCTTCTTCCTTCTTCGCGGCCGAAGCGGCGGCGGCGGCCGGCTTGGCTTCTTCCTTCTTGGCGTCGGCAGCGTAGGCGCCGGCGGCGAAGGCGGTGGCGATCAGGGCGGCGAGCAGCTTGTTCATCTCAAAGTACCTTTCGAAAGTTCTCTTGGATTCACCTCCTCCAACGGGGAGGCTCATCCGCAACGGGCCGCCGCGTCAGTCGGTTGACAGCCGCCTGGAACTAGAATCCGCTGTTCGCCAGACCCCAACCGCGACAGACGGAGACCCCTTTCCATGTACCAGCACATCAAGGTGCCCGCGGCCGGGCAGAAGATCACGGTCAACGCCGACTTCTCCCTCAACGTGCCCGACCAGCCCATCATCCCGTACATCGAGGGCGACGGCACCGGCTTCGACATCACGCCGGTGATGCTGAAGGTGGTCGACGCCGCGGTCGCCAAGAGCTACGGCGGCAAGCGCAAGATCCACTGGATGGAGGTCTACGCCGGCGAGAAGTCGACCAAGATCTACGGCCCCGACGTCTGGCTGCCCGAAGAAACGCTGCACGCCGTGCGCGACTACGTGGTCTCCATCAAGGGCCCGCTCACCACGCCGGTCGGCGGCGGCATCCGCAGCCTGAACGTGGCGCTGCGCCAGGAACTGGACCTCTACGTCTGCCTGCGCCCGATCCAGTACTTCAAGGGCGTGCCCAGCCCGCTGAAGGAGCCCGAGAAGACCAACATGGTGATCTTCCGCGAGAACTCGGAAGACATCTACGCCGGCATCGAATGGGAAGCGAAGAGCGACAAGGCCAAGAAGGTCATCGACTTCCTCATCAAGGAGATGGGGGTCAAGAAGATCCGCTTCCCCGAAACCAGCGGCATCGGCATCAAGCCGGTCTCGATCGAAGGCACCGAGCGCCTGGTGCGCAAGGCGATCCAGTACGCGATCGACAACGACAAGCCCAGCGTGACCATCGTGCACAAGGGCAACATCATGAAGTTCACGGAAGGCGGCTTCCGCGACTGGGCCTACGCGCTGGCGCAGCGCGAGTTCGGCGCGCAGCCGATCGACGGCGGCCCGTGGTGCCAGTTCAAGAACCCGAAGACGGGCAGGAACATCGTCGTCAAGGACTCGATCGCCGACGCCTTCCTGCAGCAGATCCTGCTGCGCCCGGCCGAGTACAGCGTCATCG
>CAYVXO010000244.1:0-8258 GCA_964454485.1 uncultured Rubrivivax sp. | reverse complement strand
AAGTAGCAGCTGTTGACGTGCCGCTGCCGGCGCGTCGGGATGTCCTCGGCCAGCCCCTTGATGCCGACTTCCATCGAGGCGCGCCCGGTGTGGTTCACCGATGCCAGGAAGGTCACCAGTTCGCCGACGTGGATCGGCTGGCGGAACAGCACCTGGTCGACCGACAGCGTCACCACGTAGCGGCCGGCATAGCGGCTGGCGCAGGCGTAGGCCACCTGGTCCAGCAGCTTGAGCAGCGTGCCGCCGTGCACGTTGCCCGAGAAGTTCGCCATGTCCGGCGTCATCAGCACCGTCATCTCGAGCTCGTGGCTTTCCATCGCAGGCTCGTTCAGGCGCGTTCGAGCACGACCGCGATGCCCTGGCCGACGCCGATGCACATCGTCGCGAGCGCATGGCGGCCGCCGCCGGCGTGCAGCTGGTTGACCGCCGTCGTCGCCAGCCGCGCGCCGGAGGCGCCCAGCGGGTGGCCCAGCGCGATGGCGCCGCCGTTCGGATTGACGCGCGGGTCGTCGTCGCTCAACCCCAGGTCGCGCAACACCGCCAGCCCCTGGGCGGCGAACGCCTCGTTGAGTTCGATCACGTCCAGCTGCGCGAGGCCGAGGCCCGTCAGCTCGAGCACCTTGCGCGTGGCGGGCGACGGGCCGAAGCCCATGATTCGCGGCGGCAGCGGGCCCGGAGACGGCGGTGGATGGTTCGGGCGCGCGAGCATAAGGGCCCGCGGCGGACCACCTGTTCGCAGGGCCGGAACGCTTGCGCGGATCGACAGCGCCCGCAGAATGGCTGTCTCCCGGAACGGACACGAGAGCCATGCGGAAATCGGTCATTTGCGAGGTCCTGCTTCGCACGCCCCTTCATCACCTGCAAGGGTTCTTCAACGGCCACGAGTACCTTCGCGCGGTGGCTGGCGAGGACGGTCAGTTCATGCAACTGGTGGCCCTGGGCTACACGATGGCGGCACGCGACGCCGACCTGCCGGCGGCGCCGTCCTCGCGTCCTGCCGGCAGGCGGGTCGCCGATGCGGGTCGAACACTGCAGGACGAGGTGGACCGGGTCTGCGAGCACCTGCGGGCGCGACCGGACGAACTGCGTGGTCCGGCCGCTTCGCAGATCCGGCGAGCGATGAACACCGGACCGGCGGTTGCAACTTCGGCTTGGCGTGCAGCGCTGCGCCGGGTCCAGGCCGCCCTGGTCGCCAGCCGTTCGCCAAGCCTGGCTGCGGCGTTCGCGGCCGCGGTCGTGTTGGCCGGCGTTCTGAGCCTCCCCGTCGCCTGGCATGGCAGGCCCGCGCCCGATGCCGCGAATCGGCTGGCGATCGGCCTGCAGGCGTCGCGCATGCTGACCCTGCTGCTGGAGGAGCGCCGCTACGAGAAAGACGCGTTCATCAGCATTCCCGACGATGAGCGCGTCGCCGCCTACGCCATGAAGTGGGCCGATTCCGGGCGGCAGTTGATCGAAGCCATCGCGGCCCTGGAGTCGCAACCGCTGGACGAATCGGACGCCCGCGACCTCGAGCAGATCCGCCGCGACTGGCAACGCTATGTCGAAGGCTGCGGTGGTGTGCTGGCGCAGGTGCGCGCCGGCACCATCCGCTCGACACAGGAAGCGAACAGCCGTGTCGAGGCCTACAAGACGTTCGTCCACGCGATCGAAGCGCGCGCCAATGCCATGGCTCAAAAGGCCGCCGCTGCACCGCCGCGCCAGACCTGACGCGACCGCCGGCGGTCCCCCGGCAGGGTCGGCCCCCACGGATGGGGACCGCCCGTGGGGGCCGAAGAGCCTTCGAGGCGAAAGATCCGGCTCGACAGGCCCGCCACGCGCCTGCTCCGATGCCTGCGGGGCGAAAACATCGGCCTTGCGACGGGAGCCCTTCACGGCCGCGGGCGCGCGCCCGCGGCCGGCTTCGCGAACGCACGCCGGATGAACGCGCGCGACTCGGCGCTGTCCCATTCGCGTGCGCCGTCCACCTTGGCGACCACGCGCCCTTCGGCGTCCACCAGCACCGTGAGCGGGATGTGGCGGGCGCCCAGCAGCGTCTCCAGCTCCAGCCGCTGGTCGATGAAGTGGCTGAGCGTGGCGTTGCTGGCGCGCAGCCAGCCGAGCGCCTTGTCGCGGTAGTCGTCGGTGGAGATGCCGATGACGGCGAAGCGCTCCTCCGAATCGAGCCAGGCCAGCCGCTCGAGCGACGCGCTCTCGGCCCGGCAGTGCCCGCACCAGCTGGCCCAGACGTTGATGATGAGCGGCCGCCCGCGGTAGGCGCCCAGGCGCCGGTCGGGGCCGTTCAGGCCGCGCAGCGGCAGGTCGGGCAGCAGGTCGCCGACCTGCGCCTCGCGCGGGGCGGCCTGCGGCCGGCTGACCGGCAGCGCCAGCAGCGGCAGCAGGGCGAGGAGCGGGCGCCGGGCGGTCACGGGCCGGATTGTGTGGCGGCGGCGCGGCATCAGAAGTCTTACCTTCTGCGTCAAGACTTCTGATCCGAATTTCAGACAGGCCCCGTGGTGCCGGCGGGCGCGGCTTTCTAGCCTAGCGGGACACTTTCCGCCACTGCCGCCCGCATGCGCCTGCTCCTGATCACCCGCGATCGAGCACTCGGTACCGCGCTCAGCCAGCACCTGCTGCGCGACGACCACGTCGTCGACTGGTTCGAGTCGGCACGGGCACTTTCCCCCCTGATCGATTCGGGTCTCTACCACTGCCTGGTGCTCGACGCGGAGGGCAACGACGCCGAAGGCGAGGACCTGCTCGGCCACGCGCTGCGCCCCGGCAACGGGACCGGCACCGTGGTCGTGGCACCGGCGCCCGACGTGGGCCGGCGCGTCGACCTGCTCGACCGCGGCGTCGACGACGTGCTCTCGCGGCCGCTCGACCTGGAAGAGGCCGGTGCACGCATCCGCCGCGCCGGCCGCCGCCGCCACGACGGCGCCGCGGCCGAAGAGGCGATCCAGTTCGGTCCGCTCAGCCTGGCGGCGAGCCGGCGCGAAGTGCGCTGGTTCGGCCGCCCGGTGACGCTCACGCGCAAGGAGTACGGCCTGCTGGAGGTGTTCCTGCGCAGCCGCGGCCGCGTGCTCAGCCGGGCCCGCCTGGAAGACGCGCTCTACGGCCTGGAGACCGAGATCGCGAGCAACGCGGTCGAGGTGCACATCCACCACCTGCGGCGCAAGCTGGCGCGCGAAGTCATCGTCTCGGTGCGCAGCGTGGGCTACCAGCTCGGACCGGTGCTGAGCCGCCATGCCTGAGTGGCGCGCCGCTGTCGCCGCGGCATGGGCCGCGGCCGCCTGCTCGGGCGCCGGCGCCCAGGTGTGGGTCGGGCCGCCGCCGGCCGAGGGGCAGGGCATCGTGCTCACGAACTTCGAGTCGCGCGAAGCACCGGTGCTGCTCATCGAAGCGCCCCCTTCGCCCGCGGCCCCGCTCGCGGCCGTGGCCGCGCCACCGGCGGCAACGCCCGGCGCGCCCACCGTGGTCGGCGCCGCGATCGACGAGGCAGCGCGCCTGCACGGTGTCTCGGCCGCGCTGCTGCACGCGGTGATCGCCACCGAGTCGGCGTTCGACAGCCGCGCCGTGTCGCCCAAGGGCGCGCTCGGCCTGATGCAGCTGCTGCCGGAGACCGCGGCGCGCTTCGGCGTGCGCCAGCCCTTCGACGTGCGCGAGAACGTGCAGGGCGGCGCGCAGTACCTGCGCTGGCTGGCCGACCGCTTCGGCGGCCGGATCGACCTCGTGCTGGCCGCCTACAACGCCGGCGAGGGCACGGTGGTGCGCTCGGGCTACCGGGTGCCCGACATCGCCGAGACCCGCGCCTACGTGCGCAACGTGCTGCGGCGCGTGCAGTGCAGCGCGCTCGACCGCTGCACCGCCGCGCCGCCGGCCTGAGCGGCGGCCGCGCCTGCCGGCGGGACCCCTTGGAACGCGTGGTGCGGTCGACCCTGCCGCCGCGCAAGGGCGCCTGCCCTCGCAGGACCTCGGCCGGGCGGGCCATCGTTCCCTCGCGTTCGCGGGGGGACGACCCGACGCCTCTTAAGTCGGACTTAAGTCTGCTGCGCAGACTGCAGGCCATGGACGCAAGCCCCGTTCGCCGCGCGCGCGGCTTCACGCTGCTCGAACTGCTGGTGGTCATCGTGATCATCGGCCTGCTTGCCGGCCTCGTCGCGCCGCGCTACTTCGACCAGGTCGGCAAGTCCAACGCCAAGATCGCGAAGGCGCAGATCGACGCGCTGGAGAAGGCGCTCGACCAGTACCGGCTGGACGTGGGCAGCTACCCGAGCACCGAACAGGGCCTGGCGGCGCTCAACGTGAAGCCGGCCAACAACGAGCGCTGGTCCGGGCCCTACCTGAAGAAGGCGGTGCCGCCCGACCCCTGGGGCGCGCCCTACGTCTACAAGTCGCCCGGCGAGCATGGCGACTACGACCTCCAGTCCTACGGGTCCGACGGCCAGCCCGGCGGCACCGGCGAGGCGGCCGACGTGACGTCCTGGACGCGCTGAGGCCTGCGCGCGATGCCGTCGTTCGACCTCGTGCTGCGCTCGCCCGCGGGGTCGCACCGCTCGCTGCGCCTGGCCGCCGACGACGACGCCGACGCGCGCGCGCGCGCCGCCGGCGACGGCTGGCAGGTCATCTCCTGCGAGCCCTCGGGCCGCGCCGGCACGCCGCGCCGCCGCCGCGGCGCGCGGCTGGACGTGGCCACCTTCGCGCACGAACTGGCCAGCCTGCTGGCCGCCGGCCTGGCGCTGCCGCAGTCGCTGCAGACGCTGGCGCAGTCGGCCACCAGCCGCGAGTTGCGCCAGGAACTGGGCGCGGCGGCGCGCTCGCTCGGCGAGGGGCTGGCGCTTTCGGCGGCGCTGGAACGCCAGGGCGCGACCTTCCCGCCGCTCCTGGTGGCCACCGTGCGCGCGAGCGAGCAGACCGGCAACCTGGCCGACGCGCTGCTGCGCTACGCCGAACACCAGCAGAGCCTGCGCACGCTGCGCGACAAGGTCACCGGCGCCGCGATCTACCCGCTGCTGCTGCTGGCGCTGGGCACCCTGGTCGTGCTGTTCCTGCTCGGCGTGGTGGTGCCCAAGTTCGCCACCCTGATCGAGGCCACGCGGCAGGAACTGCCCTGGTCCTCGCGCCTGCTGCTGGGCTGGGGGCGCGTGGTGGCCGAGCACCCCGCCGCCGCCGCCACGGCCGGGGCCGGCGTCGTGGGCGGACTGCTCCTGCTGCTGCGCCAGCTGGCGACCGGCGGTGCGCGCGCGCGCTGGGTCGAGGCGCTGCCGCTGGTGGGACCGCTGGTGCGCGAGTTCCGCCAGTCGCAGCTGTTCCGCACCACCGGCATGCTGGTGCGCGGCGGCATCCCGCTGCCGCGCGCGCTGGCGCTCGGCGAGACGCTGCTCGGCGCCGCCGACCGCGCGCGCCTGAAGACCGTGATCGCGCTGCTGCAGCAGGGGCGCAGCTTCAGCGACGCGCTCGAGTCGACCGCCCTCGCCGATGCGCTCACCTGCGGCATGGTGGCGGTGGCCGAGCGCACCGGCGCGCTGGCCGACATCCTGGAGCGCATCGCGCGCTTCAAGGAAGCGCGGCTGCAGCGCGCGGTCGACTGGACCAGCCGCCTCGTGGAGCCGGCGCTGATGGTGGCGATCGGCCTCGTCATCGGCGCCATCGTGGTGCTGATGTACCTGCCGATCTTCGACCTCGCCTCCAGCCTGCAGTGAGCGCGATGCCGGCCGCCGCCCCCAGCATGATCAACGTCGACGCCGCCCTCGTCGCGGAGGCGGTGCGCTCGGCCCCGGCCGGCGAGCGCCTGGCCTGGATGGCCGGCAAGCTGGGCGGCGACTGGGATTCGTTCGCGCTCGCCGCCGGCCGCCACTTCCGCATGGCCGCCTGCACGATGGCCGACCTGCGCCGCCTCAAGCCGGCCTTCGACCTGCTCGGCTTCGCCGAGTGCCAGCGGCGCGGCTGCCTGGCCGGACATGCCGAGGGCGAGGACACGCTCACGGTCGTCGTCGCCGACCCCACCGACCGCCGCCTGCTCGCCTGGCTCGAAGCGCGGCTGCGCCAGCGGCCGGTGCGCTACGCGCTGGCGGCGCGTGCCGACCTCGGCGCGGCGCTCGCGGCGGCCGAGAAGTCGATCCGCGCGATGGACAGCGTCAGCCTGCGCCAGGCGGCCACCGAAGCTGCCAACGAGCCCGGGCTGAAGCTGTCGATGAGCGAGATCGACGCCACCGCCAGCCCGGTGGTGCGGCTGGTGGACTCGACGCTCTACGACGCGTTGCGCACCGGCGCCAGCGACATCCACCTGGAGACCGGGCCGCACGGCCTGGCCATCAAGTACCGGCTGGACGGCGTGCTGGAGACGGTCAAGCAGCTCGACAGCCCCGAGCTTGCGCACCAGGTCATCTCGCGCATCAAGGTGGTGGCCGAGCTGGACATCGCCGAGCGCCGCATCCCGCAGGACGGCCGCTTCAAGGTGTTGGCCGACGGCCGCGACATCGACTTCCGCGTCTCGGTGATGCCCAACCTCTTCGGCGAGGACGCGGTGCTGCGCGTGCTCGACCGCAAGCACCTCACCGGCCAGTTCCGCGCCCTCACGCTGGACACGCTGGGCTTCCCGGCCGAGGCACTGGAGTTCATCCGCGGCTGCGCGCAGATGCCCTACGGCCTGCTGCTCGTCACCGGCCCCACCGGCAGCGGCAAGACGACGACGCTGTACGCCGCGCTCTCGGAGATCAACACCGGGCTGGACAAGATCGTGACCATCGAGGACCCGATCGAGTACCAGCTGCCCGGCGTGCTGCAGATCCCGGTCAACGAGAAGAAGGGCCTGACCTTCGCGCGCGGCCTGCGCAGCATCCTGCGCCACGACCCGGACAAGATCATGGTGGGCGAGATCCGCGACGCCGAGACGGCGCAGATCGCGGTGCAGGCCGCGCTCACCGGCCACCAGGTGTTCACCACCGTGCACGCGAACAACGTGTTCGACGTCATCGGCCGCTTCGCCAACATGGGCGTCGACAGCTACAGCCTGGTGGCGGCGCTGAACGGCATCGTCGCCCAGCGCCTGGTGCGCCTGAACTGCACCGCCTGCGCCGCGCCGGTCGAGGCCGACCCCGCGCTCGAACGCCGCAGCGGTCTCACGCCCGAACGCGCCGCCGGCGCGCGCTACCGCCGCGGCCTGGGCTGCGCGCAGTGCCGCGGCAGCGGCTACCGCGGCCGGCAGGCGATCGCCGAGACGCTGCGCATGAGCGACGAGCTGCGCGACCTGATGGTGCAGCGCGCGCCGCTGTCGCAGATCCGCGCCGCCGCGCGCGGCGCCGGCTTCCGCAGCCTGCGCGACGCCGCCGTCGACATGGCCTGCGAAGGCGCCACCACGCTGGAGGAGATCAACCGTGTCACCCCTGTCGAATAGGCAGGCCCTGTTCGCGATCGCGCCCGGCCTGCTGCGGGCCCGGCTGCAAGGCGGCTGGTGGCGGCGGCGCACGCTGGCCGCCGCCGAGCAGCCCTGGGACCCGGCAGCGCCGCTGGGCGAGGCCGCCGCCGAGGTGCTGAAGTCGCTCGGCGCGAGCGCGCGCGGTGCCGTGCTGGACGTCGAGATCGCGAACGCCTGCGTGCACCTGGACGTTGCCGAGGGCGACTTCGCCGGCCACAGCAACGAGCAGCTGGGCGCGGTGGCCGGCGCCTGCGTGCGCGAACTGCTCGGCGACACGACCGCGCACGAACTGCGCTGGCACCTGCAGACCGATGAGCGCCACCTGCTGATCTGCGCCATCCCGCGCAGCCTGACCGAGCCGTTGCGCGGCGCCGCCGCCGAGGCCGGGCTGCGCCTGCGCCGGGTGGAGCCGGCCTTCGGCGCCGGCTGGGCGCGCCACGGCGCGCCGCTCGCGCAGGGCCTGGGCGTGATCGCCTTCAGCGACGGCGACTACGCGCTCGCCGCGCTGGCGCGCGACGGCATCGTGCAGGCGCTGTCCAGCGGTGCCCAGCCCGACCTGCCGGAAAATCCCTGCGCACCGCTGCCCGCGGTGGACCGTCTGCTCAACGGGCTGGGCCTGGAAGACGCGGCCACCCCCACGCGGCTGGACGCGCAGGTCGCGCGGCTGGTCACCGGCGTCGGGCTGGAGATGCAGCAGATCGAGCACTTCGTGGCCGTGCTCGAAGACGACGACCCGCACGAGCTGTCGTCGCGCTGGACCGTGTTTTCGCACCGCGCGGAGCGCTGAATGAGCGTGCCGCGCATCGACCTCGACTTCGGGCCGCGCCGGCGCCGCGCCGACCCCGCGGCGCTGGCGATGCTGGCG
>CAYVXO010000243.1:0-8263 GCA_964454485.1 uncultured Rubrivivax sp. | reverse complement strand
GAGGCGGCACGCGCGGTGGCGCCGCCGCCGCCGGCGGTGGACGGCGCGCCGCTGGTGCTGTGCGTGGAGGACAACCCGGTCAACGTCTTCGTCATGGAGGCCATGTTCGAGCGCCTGCCGGGCTACCGCCTGGTGTGCGCGCAGACGCCGGCCGAAGGGCTGCAGCTGGCGCGCGCCGAGCGCCCCGTGCTCATCCTGCTCGACGTGCAGCTGCCGGAGATGAACGGCCCCGAGGTCCTGCAGCGTCTGCGTGCGCGCGAGGACACGCGCGACATCCCGGTGGTCGCCGTGAGCGCCAACGCGATGGCCGACGACATCGCCGAGATGATGAACGCCGGCGCCGCCGCCTACCTGACCAAGCCGCTCGAGCTGGACCAGCTGACCGGCGCGGTGCGCCGCTACGCGCGCGCCGGCACCGCGGCCTGAAGGCGCCGCGCCGCGCTTCAGCCGCGAAGGTGGCAGGCCACCGTGTGGCCCTCGGTCGCGGTCTTCAGGGGCGGCGCCTCGCGGTCGCACAGGCCCTTCTTCGCGATCGGGCAGCGGGTGTGGAAGTGGCAGCCCGCGGGCGGGTGGATCGGGCTCGGCACGTCGCCCTGCAGCGGGACGCGCCGGCGCTTGATCGCCGGGTCGGGGATCGGCACCGCGGCCAGCAGCGCTTCGGTGTAGGGGTGCAGCGGGTTGGTGTAGAGCTGGCGCGCGGGCGCGATCTCGACGATGCGGCCCAGGTACATCACCGCCACCCGGTGGCTGATGTGTTCCACCACGCTCAGGTCGTGGGCGATGAAGACGTAGGTCAGCGCGAAGCGTTCGCGCAGGTCTTCCAGCAGGTTGATCACCTGGGCCTGGATCGACACGTCCAGCGCCGACACCGCCTCGTCGCAGACCAGCAGCTTGGGGCTGACCGCGAGCGCGCGCGCGATGCCGATGCGCTGGCGCTGGCCGCCGGAGAATTCGTGCGGGAAGCGGCGCAGGTGGTCGGCGCCGAGGCCCACCGTCTCCAGCAGCTGCACCACGCGGTCTTCCCGTTCCTTCGCGTTCGCCGCCAGCTTGTGGATGACGAGCGCCTCGCCAACGATGGCGCTCACCGTCATGCGCGGGTTGAGGCTGGCGAAAGGGTCCTGGAACACGATCTGCATGTCGCGCGCCAGCGCGCGCAGCTCGTCCTTCGTGGCGCCGGTGACGCTGCGGCCCTGGAACGTGACCTCGCCCGAGGTGGGCTCGATGAGCCGCAGCACGCAGCGCCCGGTGGTGCTCTTGCCGCAGCCGGATTCGCCCACCACGCCCAGTGTCTCGCCGGCGGCGAGCGTGAAGCTCACGCCGTCGACCGCGTGCACGCGGCCGACCTCCCGCTTGAGGATGCCGCCGCGGATGGGGAAGTGCTTGACGAGGTTCTTCACCTCCAGCAGCGGCGCCGTCATGCCGGGAACCCGTCGAGGATGCAGGCCACCTTGTGCCCCGGTGCCACTTCGCGCAGCGGCGGCGTGGCGCTCGTGCAGGCCGGCGTGGCGTGGCGGCAGCGGCCGGCGAAGCGGCAGCCTTCGGGCAGGCCGCCGCTGGTGGCCGCCACCAGCTTGGGCACCGTGCCGGGCATCGCTTCCAGCTTCTGCTTGTGGGCCGAAGCCAGGTCCAGGCGCGGGATCGAGCGGATCAGCCCCTGCGTGTACGGATGGCGCGGCCGCGCGAAGAGCTCGCCCACCGGCGCTTCCTCGACCACCCGGCCGGCATACATCACCACCACCTTCTGCGCCACCTCGGCCACCACGCCCATCGCATGCGTGATGAGCATCACCGCCATGCCGAGGCGCGACTTCAATTCGGCGATGAGGTCGAGGATCTGCGCCTGGATGGTCACGTCCAGCGCCGTGGTCGGCTCGTCGGCGATCAGCAGCTTGGGGTTGCAGGCGAGCGCGATCGCGATCATCACGCGCTGGCGCATGCCGCCCGAGAACTGGTGCGGGTAGTCGCGCACGCGCTTCTCGGGCGTGGGAATGTGCACCAGCCGCAGCATCTCGACCGCGCGGTCCAGCGCCGCCTTCTTCGACAGCCCTTCGTGCAGGCGCACGCTCTCGGCGATCTGGTCGCCGACCGTGTACACCGGGTTCAGGCTCGTCATCGGCTCCTGGAAGACGATCGCGATCTCCTTGGCGCGGATCTTCTGCATCGCCTGGGGGCCCAGCGGCACCAGGTCGCGCCCCTGCCACAGCACGCGGCCGGCGACGATCTTCCCCGGCGGCATGTCGATCAGCTTCATCACCGTCTTGGCGGTGACGCTCTTGCCGCAGCCGCTTTCGCCGACCACGCACACCGTCTGGCCGGCCTCGATGGCGAGGTCGACGCCGTCGACGGCGTGCAGCCAGCCGTCTTCGGTCTTGAAGTGGGTCTTCAGGCCCTGGATGTCCAGCAGCGGCATCACATCACCCGCCGCGGGTCGAGCGCGTCGCGCAGGCCGTCGCCGACGAAGTTGATCGTCAACACGGTGACGAAGATGGCGAGCCCGGGGAACAGCGCCCAGTGCATCGCGAGGTCCATGTAGTCGCGCCCGTCGAAGAGGATGCGGCCCCAGGTGGGAATGTCCGGCGGGAAGCCCAGGCCGAGGAAGCTCAACGTGCTCTCGGCGATGATGGCCGCGGCCACGTCGATGGTGGCGGCCACGATCACCGGCCCCAGGCTGTTGGGCAGGATGTGCCGCACCACCTGGCGCGCCGTGGAGGCGCCGAGCGCGCGCGCCGCCTCGACGAACTCCTTCTCGCGCAGGCTGAAGAACTGCGCGCGCACGAGGCGCGCCACCGGCATCCAGCGGAAGCCGCCGATGACGGCCACGATGAGGATGAAGATGCCCACCTCGAGCCCGAAGATCTTCTTCAGCGGCTCGCGGAAGAGGAAGATCAAGAGCAGCAGCACCGGCAGCTGCGGCAGGCTGAGAAAGAGGTCGGTCACCCACATCAGCGCGGCGTCGATCCAGCCGCGCGCCATGCCGGCGATGGCGCCGATGATGACGCCCACCGTCATCGCCATCAGCATCGCCGCCAGCCCGACCGCCAGGCTGATGCGGCCGCCGTAGAGCATGCGCGCCAGCATGTCGCGGCCGAGGTCGTCGGTGCCCATCGGGTGCTGGCCGCTCGGGCCGGCCAGGCGGGCCTGGAAATCGACGTCGTTGACGCCGACCTTGTAGACCAGCGGCCCGACCAGCACCGCCAGCACCAGCAGGCCCAGCACCCACAGGCTCCAGTAGGCCATGCGGTGGCGCTTGAAGCGCCGCCAGGCGTCGGCCGTCGGCGAATAGCCGCGCCGCGCGCCACCGCCGCTAGCGGTAGCTGATGCGGGGGTCGAGCCAGCCATACAGCACGTCGGCGACGAGGTTGAAGAAGATCACGAGGCAGCTGAACACGAAGGTCACCGCCATGACCACCGGCGTGTCGTTGCGCAGGATGGCGTCGATGAGCAGGCTGCCGATGCCGGGGATGCGGAAGATCTGCTCGGTGACGATGGCGCCGCCGAACACCGCGGGCATCTGCAGCGCCACCAGCGTGACCACCGGGATCAGCGCGTTGCGCACCACGTGTCGGGTGATCACGGTGCGCTCGGGCAGGCCCTTGCTGCGCGCGGTGGTCACGTAGTCCAGCCGCACCACGTCGAGCACGGCCGAGCGCACGTAGCGCATCATGCTCGCGGCCTGGAACAGGCCCAGCACCGAGATCGGCATGATCGACTGCTTGAAGTGTTCCCACAGGAACTGCCAGCCGGTGGCCGCGATGTCGCTGCGGTAGACGAAGGGCAGCCAGCCCAGGTAGATGCTGAAGAAGAGGATGAAGACGACGCCGGTGAAGAACGTGGGCAGCGAGAAGCCAACGAAGGCCACCGTGCTGGCGATGCGGTCGAACCACGAATAGGGCTTCACCGCCGCCAGGATGCCCACCGGCAGCGCCACCAGGATCGCCAGCACCTGCGAGAGCCCGATGACGATGATCGTGGTCGGCAGCCGCTGCAGGATCAGCACGTCGACGTTCACGCGGCTCACGAACGAGAAGCCCCAGTCGCCCTTGAGCATGCTCACGAGCCAGTGCAGGTAGCGCTGCCAGATCGGGTCGTCCAGCCCGAACTGCTGGCGCAGCATCATGCGCACCTCGGGCGGCACGTTCGGGTTCGTCGCCAGTTCGTCGAACGGGTCGCCCGGCGCCAGCGCCAGCACCGTGAAGAGCACGATGCTGATGCCCAGCAGGCTGGGCAGGGCGATCAGCAGGCGGCGGACGAGGTAGTGGAGCAAGGGCTGGCGCGTGCGAGGCGGGCGGGATCAGGCCTCGCGGTACCAGTGGTGCATGAACGCGGTGAGGTTGTCCCAGGCCGATACCGGCGCCACCATCTTGTTGACCGTGCCCACCGGCCGCGGCCGCGCGAACAGCGGGATCACGTGGCCGCCCTCGACGACGAGGTCGTTCATCTTGATGAACAGCGCCGCGCGCTTGACGGGGTCGAGCTCGGACTGCGCGGCCTTGTGCGCGGCGTCGTAGTCGGGGTGCGACCAGCGCGAGAGGTTGCGGCTCGCCCACTTGTTGGCCTTCTGCGAGAGCTCCCAGCTGGTGAACTGCTCCATGAAGAACTGCGGGTCGGGCTGCGTCATGGTGGTGGTGAACATCTCCATGTCGGCCCAGAACTTCTGGTAGGTGTCGGGGTTGGCGAAGTCGCTGCCGAAGTACACCGCCGCCACCACGCTCTTGAGCTCGAGGTCGATGCCGGTCTTGCTGCAGGCGTCCTTGATGATGGCCTGGCACTTCTGGCGCGGGCCGCTCACCGAGGTCTGGTAGACGAACTTCAGCTTCACGTTGCCCTTGGCGCGGATGCCGTCGGCGCCCTTCTTCCAGCCCGCCGCCTCGAGGATCTGGTTGGCCTTCTCGGGGTTGTATTCGAACTTCGTGTTCTTGCTGACGAAGCGCGGCGGGTTGTTGAGGAAGTTCGAGGTCGTGATGGCGCCGCGGCCGTAGATGACCTCGGCGATGCCCTTGCGGTCGATGAGCAGGTTCATCGCGTCGCGCACCGCCTTGTCACTGAAGGCCGGGTGCTTGCTCTTCACGCTGGCGCGCTCGCCGTCGACCTCGTTCCAGGGGTCGGTGGGGTTGAGGATCACGAACTCGATGTCGCTGCCGACGTGGAAGGCCATCTTGCCCTTGCCCGCGCCTTCCAGCTGCTTGAGGATGACGTCCTCGACGGCCAGGTTCCAGCCGACGTCGAACTCGGCCGTCTGCAGCACCGCGCGCGCGGCGCTGGTGGCGTCGCCGCCGCCCTTGAGCTCGAGCGTGTCGAAGAAGGGCTGGTTCGGGACGTGGTAGTCCTTGTTGGCTTCGCCGCGCAGCGAATCGCCCGGCTTGAAGTCGACCAGCTTGTAGGGGCCCGTGCCCACCGCCTTCAGGTTGGCGGGGTTCTCGCGCGACTTGGCGCCCATGAAGGGCTCGAACACGTGCTTGGGCAGGATGAGGCCGGCGCTGCCCACCAGCGGCTCGGCCCAGAAGGGCGTCGGCTTGTTGAACTCGACGCGCACCGTATGCGAGTCGACCTTGACGACCTTGATGTCCTTGTAGGTGCTGACGGTGACCATGGCCGCGGCCGGGTCGCCCGCGTACTGCCAGGTGAAGACCACGTCGTCGGCGGTGAAGTCCTTGCCGTCGTGCCACTTGACGCCGCGCTTGAGCTTCCAGGTGACGCTCTTGCCGTCGGCGGAGAGGCCGCCGTTGGCGCGCGTGGGCACCTCGGCGGCGAGGATGGGCACCAGGTTGCCGTCGCTGTCCCAGCTGCCCAGCGGCTCGTAGAAGATGCGGCTCGCGTCCTGGTCCTTGGTGCCGCCGGCGTAGTGCGGGTTCAGGTGCACCGGCGCCTGCCAGTAGATCAGCTTCAGCGGCCCGCCGCCGCCGCGCTTGGTGGGCTTGTACGGCGGCAGGAACGCGTTGGTCTGCGCCACGCCTTCGTGCATGAGCAGCATGCTCGCCATCGGGGCCGTGAGGCCGAGCCCCACCATCTGCTGGATGAAGCCGCGGCGCGGCAGGCGCCCTTCGCGCACGTCCTCGATCAGGCTCTTGATGTCACGTTCGTCCATGGCGTCTACCCCAGGTGATGGTTGGATCCGGTGCGGTCCATGCTATCGGCTTGCAAGACCCGGGCCATCGGGGTCGCCCCGCAAGCCGCACCGGGGCCGGGGGCCGGGAGAACCCCGGTGCCGGGGCCCCTGGCCGGGGCCGCGGCTTGCGGCAACATCGGGCCCCGAAGAAATCCCCGGGGAGTCCGCATGTTCCGCCAGAAGTACGTCGACCACGCCGAGCTCGTGGACCAGCTCCAGCGCTGGGCCCGCCAGCACCCCGGCGTGGCGCACCTGGGCCGCCTGGGCACCAGCGCGGGCGGGCGCGAGATCCCGCTGCTCACGATCGGCCGCGACCCCGGCGACGGTCGCCCCGCGGTCTGGATCGACGGCAACATGCACGCCAGCGAGGTCTGCGGCACCAGCGTGGCGCTGGCCATCGCCGAAGACCTGCTGCAGATCCACCAGGGCGCCGACAGCGCCGGCGGCAAGCCGCTGCCGCCGCACATGGCGGCCGCGCTCCGGGAGACGCTGTTCTACGTGGTGCCGCGCATCTCGCCCGACGGCGCCGAGGAGGTGCTCAAGCTCGGCCGCTACGTGCGCTCCAGCCCGGTCGACGGCCGCGCGGCGCGGGGCCATGCGCGCTGGGTCGCCGAGGACATCGACGGCGACGGCCAGGTGGGCTACATGCGACGCCAGGACCCCGAAGGCGAACTGGTCGAGCTGCGCGGCGACGACGGCCAGCCGCTCGCGCCGCCGGTGATGGTGCCGCGCGCGCCGGAAGACGAGGGTCCGTTCTGGCGCCTGTACCCGGAAGGCCGCATCGAGCACTTCGACGGCCGGACCATCCCCACGCCGTACTTCCTGGGCGACAACGAGTACGACTACAACCGCAACTTCCCCTACCTGTGGGCGCCGGAGCCGCAGCAGGCCGGCGCCGGCCCCTTCCCGGGCAGCACGCCGGAGACGCGGGCGGTGCTGGACTTCGCGACCGCGCACCCGAACATCATGGCCTGGCTCAACCTGCACACCTTCGGCGGCGTGCTGATCCGGCCGCTGGGCGACAAGCCCGATTCGAAGATGGACCCGGTCGACCTGGGCATCTTCGAGCAGGTGGAAGCCTGGATGACCGAGCACACCGGCTACGCCACCGTGAGCGGCTTCCACGAATTCCTCTACGAACCCGAGAAGCCGCTGCACGGCGACATGGCCGACTGGGCCTACCACCACCGCGGCGCGCTCGCCTACGTGGTCGAGCTGTGGGACCTGTTCCACCAGCTCGGCATCGAACGCAAGAAGCCCTTCGTCGACCACTACGCCAAGCTCACGCGCAAGGACCTGCGCGCGCTCGCCGAGTTCGACCGCCAGCACAACGCCGGCCGCATCTTCCGCCCCTGGCGCAAGGTGCTGCACCCGCAGCTGGGCGAGGTGGAGGTCAACGGCTTCGACCCCCGCGTGGGGATCTGGAACCCGCCTTTCGAACGGCTCGCCGAGACCTGCAACGCGCAGAGCGCGGCCTTCCTGCGCGTGGCGGCGCTGCTGCCGCGGCTTTCGCTCACGGTGCTGAAGCAGGAACGCAGCGGCGACACGCTGCGCACCGACCTGCGCGTGGCCAACCACGGCTACCTGGGCAGCCACGGGCTGCCGTCGGCGAAGGCGCTGCCGCACTGCGAGCCGCTGCGCCTGCACCTGCGCTGCGAAGGCGGCGCGGCGCTGCTGGCGCCGGCCGAAGCGGTGGTCGAGATCGGCCAGCTCGAAGGCTGGGGCGCCGGGCTCTACGGCGGGCCCAGCGCCTTCTCGCCCTGGACCCGCGGCAACGGGCACGAGCGCATCGTCACCGCCGTCACGCGCGGCGGCGGCAGGCTGCAGGTGGAGCTGGCCAGTTGCCGCACCGGCACGCGGAAATTGGCGGTGGACCTCACTTGATGGCCACGGGCCGCGGCGCTGCGCGCGTATCCAGCAGCCGCCGCGGAACCGGCTCCGCCGGGCCGCCGGCGGCGCCCCCCTGGGGGGGGAGCGCCGGAGGCGCTACGGGGGGGATTCACTTCAGGATGTCCCCGAGGCAGAGGTACTTGGTCTCGACGTAGTCGTCGATGCCCTGGCGCGCGCCCTCGCGCCCCAGGCCGCTCTGCTTGACGCCGCCAAAGGGCACCTCGGCGGTCGAGATGAGGCCGGTGTTGATGCCGACCATGCCGTACT
>CAYVXO010000242.1:0-8269 GCA_964454485.1 uncultured Rubrivivax sp. | reverse complement strand
CGGCGAGATCTCCGAGCCGCAGGCGCACCTGGCGCGCGAGACCGGCGTCGCCTTCCTCGCCTGCGGCCACCACGCCACCGAACGCTACGGCGCGCCTGCGGTGGCGGCCGCGCTGGCGGCGGAGTTCGGGCTCGAGCACCGCTTCATCGAGATCGAGAACCCGGCGTGAAGCCACTGCTCGTGACGATGGGCGACGCCGCCGGCATCGGCCCGGAGATCGTCGTGCGCGCGTTCGCGCAGGGCGCCTTCGAAGGCTGCGTGGCGGTGGCCGACCGCGCGGTGATGCAGCGCGCCGGCGCGCCGATGACGGCGGTGATCGCATCGCCACGCGATCTGGCCGCGGTGCCGCCGGGCTGCCTGCCGCTGATCGAGCCCGCCGGCCTGCCGGCCGGCCTGGCGGCGCTGCCGCTGGGGCGGGTGGACGCGCGCAACGGCGCCGCCGCGGCATGCTGCATCGAAGCCGCGGTGCGCTTCGTGCAGGCCGGCGAGGCGGCCGCGATCGTCACGGCGCCGATCCACAAGGAAGCGCTGGCCGCCGCCGGCGTGCCCTACCCCGGCCACACCGAGATGCTGCAGGCGCTGGCCGGCGGCGTGCCGGTGCGCATGATGCTGGCCAACCGCGAGCTGCGCGTGGTGCTGGTGACCATCCACGTGGCGCTGCGGCGCGCGATCGAACTCGTCACCTTCGACGCCGTGCTCGAGACGCTGCGCATCGCTCACCGCGCCGCCGCGGCCTGGGGCCGGGCGGCGCCGCGCATCGCGGTCGCGGGGCTCAACCCGCATGCCGGCGAAGGCGGCCTCTTCGGCGACGAGGAGCTCACCATCATCGGCCCCGCCGTGCAGGCCGCGCGCGCCGAGGGCATCGACGCGCAGGGTCCGTTCGCGCCCGACACCGTGTTCATGCGCGCGCGCCGCGGCGAGTTCGACCTCGTGGTGGCGATGACGCACGACCACGGCCTCATCCCGGTGAAGTACCTGGGCGTGGAGGAGGGCGTGAACGTCACGCTGGGGCTGCCCTTCGTGCGCACCAGCCCCGACCACGGCACCGCGTTCGACATCGCGGGGCAGGGCGTCGCCGACCCGTCCAGCCTGGTGGAGGCGATCGCGATGGCTCGCCGCCTGGCGGCCGCGTCCTGAGCCGCTACTGGACGCTGGTGCCGCCGGCGGTGGCCGGCTTGACCACCTGGGCCAGCTGGCGCCGCGTGCGCGCGGTGGCGCGCTCCAGCAGGTAGGCGCTCTCGAAGGCCCGCAGGCGCCCGGTCTCGCACAGCCGCACCAGCATGCGGTGGGTGAGCGAAACGGTCTGCTTGTGGCGCTTGCCGTGGTTGAAGACGAAGAAGGTGCGGCCCGGGCTCACGTGCACCAGGCGCACCTTCTGCCACTGGCCTTCCAGGTGCATCTGGTAGGCGAAGCCGATCTGCACGTGGTCGGCGAGCGACTTGCCCTGGGTGGGTTCCACCGGCTCGGTGGGCGCGGGCAGGCCTTCGAGCGCGGTCTCGTGCGGCTTGATCTCGGGTTCGCTGCTGGCGTCGGCCTCGACCTTGCCGGACCAGTCGACGCGCGTCTCGTCGATGAGGCCGACGCGTGCCGCCTCCTCGGGCGTGAAGCGGGGCGCGATGGCGGGGTCGCTGATGGCTTCGGTGAGCGTGGGCAGCGTGATCGGCGCCGCCTTCAGGTCGGCCGGCGTCGGCACCGGCTTGTCGAGCACGCCCTCGACCTGGCGCGACAGCAGGTTGAAGTCGAGCTGGCGCACCAGCTCGGCCTTCAGCGCCGCCGCGTGCGCGGGCAGCAGCTTTCCGAAGAAGGCGCGGCGCGAGGCGTCGGGGTAGTCGACGAGGTCCATGCCCTCGCCGAGCTCCTTCATCAGCTTGGGCAGCTCGGCGAGGAAGGTCTTGCGCTGCAGCGCCGAGGTCTTGGGCTGCACGCTCATCACCAGCTCGCGCCCCACCCCGCGCAGCCGCTTCAGGCGGTCGGGGTCGTTCGCGCCGGCGGCCTTCAGCAGCACCTGGCTCCAGATGTTGCTGACGAAGTCGCGCACGAAGTCGGGCGCCTGGATGCCCTTGAACTCGGCTTCCAGCTGCTGCTTGTAGAGCACGCGCAGCCGCAGTTCGTCTTCCTTGGCCGAGAGCAGGTCGGCCGCGTTGCCGTGCTCCTGCGCCTCGCGCTTGCCGAGGTCGGCGATGAAGATCTCCAGCGCCGCCAGCTTCTGCTCGTAGACCTCGATCTGGTCGAAGTCGCCTTCCACCACTTCCTGCACCAGCGCCTTCACCTTGGCCAGCACGCGCTGCGCGCCGTCCTCGTTGAAGTCCTCGAAGGCGACACCCAGCGAGGCGATGCGGTTGATGAAGCGGCGCACCGGGTGGCGGCGCGACGAGAAGAACCCGGGGTCGCCGAGCGCCGCGCGCAGCACCGGCAGCTGCAGGCGCGCGATCTGGCGCGCCATCTGTGGCGGCACCTTGGGGTCGGACAGGATCTGGTCGAACAGGCTGCCGATGACGTCGATCACCATCAGCTCGAGCGCGCCGTTGGTGGCCTGGCGCAGCTCGTCGCGGTGGGCACGGATCAGGTTGGGCAGCACGTAGGCGCCGCCGCCGCCGCCACCGCCACCTTCGGGCCAGTCGCCGTGGCCGCTGTCGTGGCCCGGGTCGACGTAGGCCAGCCGGCGGATGAGCGACATCATCCCCGGGTCAACGTGACCCAGCGGCGTGCCGCCGCGCACGCTGGTGACGCCGCTGCGCGTGCTGGGGCCGAAGCTGCTGTAGGGGCTGCCGCGCTGGCTGACGTAGCGGCTTTCGCCGCCGACACCGCCGGCGGGACCGGGGCCGTCGGCCATCGGCGCCTCGTCCAGGCCGGCCGGCCGTGACGAGTGGTAACCCGACACCGTGCCCGCCTTCATGTCGTGCGTGCGCACCACGAGGCCCGAAGGCTGCACGCCCGCCTGCCGCAGGTCGGCGACGATCTCGCTGTAGGTGGTGCGCAAGAGCGACCCGAGCGAGCGCCCGAACTCCGAGGCCAGCACCTTGCGCACCTCGGGGCGGTCGGAGACCGTCTCCACCGCGCGCAGCATCGCCTGGCCGACCACCTCGGGGCGGATCGGGTTGCGGTCCTGGTCGTTGCGGGTGGGGCCGAGCAGGCTGACGATGTAGGTGTCCAGCTCGCGCAGCTCCCACTCGCATTCGTGGGCGATCTCGAGCGCGAAGCGCTCGGCGCTGACCTGGATCTCCATCTCGTGGTCGTCCACGAGCGAGAGCGCGTCCCAGCTGGTCTTCTGCGCCTCGCCGGCGGCCGCCATGGCGTGCGGCGCCACCTCGCGCAGCACGCGCTGGTCGAGCGCCTCGTTGAAGGCGAGCGCGAAGACGGCGGACTTGCGGTTCAGCTCGAACTGCGCGCCCAGCAGGCTGTCGCGGTAGAAGACGTCCTTCGAGGCCAGGGCCGCCAGGCCCAGGCTCTCGATCGTGCGCTCGGTCGACGCGCGCGCTGCCAGCTTGACGCGCTGGATCGCGTTCTCGAGCGCGGCGGGCAGCCGGTGGACGGGGTTGGGGGTCATGCGTGCGGGGCGAACCGCTCAAACGCCTGAAACACCCTAGTATGCGGCATCCCCGCGCCGCCGGCGGTAGCCGCTGGCTACGACTTCTTCAGGGCGTCACGGATCTCGCGGAGCAGGGTGATGTCTTCCGGCGGCGCGGCGGGCGGGGCCGGCGGGGCCGGCGGCGCTTCCTTCTTCAGCCGGTTGATCTGCTTGACCATGATGAAGATGATGAACGCCAGGATGACGAAGTTCACCGAGACGGTGAGGAAGTTGCCGTAGGCGAACACCGCGCCGGCCTTCTTCGCGTCGGCCAGCGTGGCCGCCGGGGCGCCCGAGAGCTGGATGAAGTAGTTGCTGAAGTCCAGACCGCCGAGGATCTTGCCGACGATGGGCATGATGAGGTCGCCGACGAGCGAGTCGACGATCTTGCCGAACGCGCCGCCGATGATCACGCCGACCGCGAGGTCGACGACGTTGCCCTTGGTGGCGAATTCCTTGAATTCCGAAGCGAAGCTCACTGGCCCCTCCTGAGTGTTGTGGAACGTGCCCGGCCGGACTTCAACGGCCGGGCGGGGCGCAGTAGACCGGCTCGCAACGACCCCGTCAAGGCATCACCGGCCGCCCGGAGCGAGCTTGACGCCTCGGCTAGAATCCCGGGTTGACCCCGATCATCCGCGCACCCATTTCCCCGAGGAACGTCATGACCGACACGACCGCCGTCGCCGCCGACGCCGTCGACCCGAGCCGCCGCACCTGGATCGCGATCACCGCCGGCGCCGGAGCCGTCGGGGCCGCCGCCGTCGCGGTGCCCTTCGTCAGCAGCTTCGCGCCGTCGGAGCGCGCGCGCGCCGCCGGCGCGCCGGTGCAGGTGGACATCAGCGGCATCAAGCCGGGCGAGAAGCTCACCGTCGAATGGCGCGGCAAGCCGGTCTGGATCGTGCGCCGCACGAAGGAGCAGGTCGAATCGCTGAAGAAGGCCGATGCGCTCGTGGCCGACCCCAATTCCGAGCGCAAGGCCTACCCGATCCCGGCCTACGCCAAGAACGAGTGGCGCTCGGTGAAGCCCGAATACCTGGTCGTCATCGGCATCTGCACTCACCTCGGCTGCAGCCCGAGCGACAAGTTCACGCCCGGCCCCCAGCCTTCGCTGCCGGACGACTGGGCGGGCGGGTTCCTCTGCCCCTGCCACGGCTCGACCTTCGATCTGGCCGGCCGCGTGTTCAAGGACAAGCCCGCGCCCGACAACCTCGAGGTGCCGCCGCACATGTACCTGTCCGACTCGGTGCTGCTGATCGGCGAGGACAAGAAGGCCTGAGGCCGACGCGCCCGCCGCGTGCCCGATCCCCAAGACCCCCACCAGGACACCCCATGGCTGAATTCAAGGAAGCGCCGGCCGACGCCTCGCTGCTCGCGAAGACGACCGTCTGGTTCGAGAACCGGTTCCCCACCGCCTTCGCCGAATACAAGAAGCAC
The DNA here is from genome assembly GCA_964454485.1 of uncultured Rubrivivax sp. GTDB lineage: Bacteria > Pseudomonadota > Gammaproteobacteria > Burkholderiales > Burkholderiaceae_C > Rubrivivax. Next base: position 3,267 of record CAYVXO010000242.1, on the reverse strand, counting down.
ATGTCGGAGTACTACGCTCCGAAGAACTTCAACTGGTGGTACTTCTTCGGCTCGCTGGCGATCCTGGTGCTCGTGATCCAGATCGTCACCGGCATCTTCCTCGTGATGCACTACAAGCCCGACGCCGCGCTCGCCTTCGCGTCGGTCGAGTACATCATGCGCGACGTGCCCTGGGGCTGGCTGATCCGCTACATGCACAGCACCGGCGCGAGCGCGTTCTTCGTCGTCGTGTACATGCACATGTTCCGCGGCATGATCTACGGCAGCTACCGCAAGCCGCGCGAGCTGGTCTGGATCTTCGGCTGCGCCATCTTCCTGGCGCTGATGGCCGAGGCCTTCATGGGCTACCTGCTGCCCTGGGGCCAGATGTCGTACTGGGGCGCACAGGTGATCGTGAACCTGTTCTCGGCCATACCCTTCGTTGGTCCGGATCTGGCGCTCCTGATCCGCGGCGACTACGTGGTCGGCGACGCCACGCTGAACCGATTCTTCAGCTTCCACGTCATCGCCGTGCCGCTGGTGCTGCTGGGCCTGGTGGTGGCGCACCTGCTGGCGCTGCACGACGTGGGCTCCAACAACCCGGACGGCGTCGAGATCAAGGTCAAGAAGGACCCGAAGACCGGCATCCCGCTCGACGGCATCCCCTTCCACCCGTACTACACGGTGCACGACATCATGGGCGTGGGCGCGTTCCTGATCGTGTTCTCGGCCATCGTGTTCTTCGGCCCGGAACTCGGCGGCTACTTCCTGGAAGCGAACAACTTCATCCCCGCCGACCCGCTGAAGACGCCGCTTCACATCGCGCCGGTGTGGTACTTCACGCCCTTCTATTCGATGCTGCGCGCCACCACCGACCTGATGGTCAACGTGCTGGCCGTGATCGTCGCGCTGGGCGCCGTGCTGGCCGTGCTCAAGGGCCGCTTCGGCGGCATGGCCAAGATCGGCGTGCTGGTCGGTGCGCTGGTCGCCATCGGCCTGCTGAAGGTCTTCGACGCGAAGTTCTGGGGCGTGGTGGTGATGGGCGGTGCCGTCATCATCCTGTTCTTCCTGCCCTGGCTCGACACCAGCCCGGTGAAGTCGATCCGCTACCGCCCGGGCTGGCACAAGTACGTCTACGCCCTGTTCGTCGTCTTCTTCCTCATCCTGGGCTACCTGGGCTCGCAGCCGCCGTCGGAAGTCGGCAACTACGTGTCGCAGGTCGGCACGCTGTTCTACTTCGGCTTCTTCCTGCTGATGCCCTGGTGGAGCCGGCTCGGCGAGTTCAAGCCGGTGCCTGACCGCGTGACCTTCGCTGCCCACTGACGCGCCCGGGACACAACATCATGAAGAAGATCATCCTCTCCCTGCTGATGGCGCTCGGGCTCGCGGGCACGGCGCTGGCCAACGAAGGCGGCCCCGCCTGGGACAAGTTCCCCCAGGAGAAGGCCAACGACCTCGGCGCGCTGCAGAACGGCGCCAAGCTGTTCGTCAACTACTGCCTGAACTGCCACTCGGCCGCGTACATGCGCTACAACCGCCTGCGCGACATCGGCCTGACCGAGCAGCAGATCAAGGACAACCTGCTGTTCGCCACCGACAAGGTGGGCGACACCATGCAGGCGGCCATCACCGCCAAGCAGGGCAAGGAGTGGTTCGGCGCCACGCCGCCGGATCTCACCGTGATCGCGCGCTCGCGCGCCGGCAGCGGCGGCTCGGGCGCCGACTACCTCTACACCTACCTGCGCAGCTACTACCGCGACGACACCAAGGCCACCGGCTGGAACAACCTGGTGTTCCCGGGCGTGGGCATGCCGCACGTGCTGTGGGAACTGCAGGGCCAGCGCGCCGCCAAGTACGTCGAGGAGAAGGATCACCACGATCCGTCCAAGACCGTGCACCGCTTCGAGGGCTTCGAGCAGCTCACACCCGGCAAGCTGTCGGCGCAGGACTACGACAGCGCCGTCGGCGACCTGGTCGCCTACCTGCAGTGGATGGGCGAGCCGGCGCGGGGCCAGCGCGTGCGCATCGGCGTGTGGGTGCTGATCTTCCTCGGCCTGTTCACCGTGATCGCCTGGCGACTGAACGCCGCGTACTGGAAAGACGTGAAGTGACCGTCTCCGCGTCCGCCGTCCTCACCCGGGCGGCGGATCCGAGCGCAGTGGTGCTGCCCGATCCCGGCGCCCACTGCGTTCGTGTTTTACGACGCCTCTAGGAGCACACCGCCATGATGGTGCTTTATTCCGGAACCACCTGCCCTTACTCGCACCGCTGCCGCTTCGTGCTGTTCGAGAAGGGCATGGACTTCGAGATCCGCGACGTCGATCTCTTCGCCAAGCCCGAAGACATCGCGCTGATGAACCCGTACAACGAGGTGCCCATCCTCGTCGAGCGCGACCTGATCCTCTACGAGTCGCACATCATCAACGAATACATCGACGAGCGCTTCCCGCATCCGCAGCTCATGCCCGGCGATCCGGTGGCGCGCGCGCGGGTGCGGCTGTTCCTCTTCAACTTCGAGAAGGAGCTGTTCGCGCACGTCAACGTGCTCGAAGGGCGCGGCATCAAGGGCACCGACAAGCAGCTCGAGAAGGCGCGCTCGCAGATCCGCGACCGCCTGACGCAGCTCGCGCCGATCTTCCTGAAGAACAAGTACATGCTGGGCGACGACTTCAGCATGCTCGACGTCGCGATCGCGCCGCTGCTGTGGCGGCTCGACTACTACGGCATCGACCTCAGCAAGAACGCGGTGCCGCTGCTCAAGTACGCCGAGCGCATCTTCTCGCGCCCGGCCTACATCGAGGCGCTGACGCCTTCCGAGAAGGTGATGCGCAAGTAGCGCGCGCGCAAGGCGGGGCGCCGATGACCGACACCAGCGACAACCAGGGCACGTCGACGCGGCCGTACCTGCTGCGTGCGCTGCACGACTGGTGCACCGACAACGGCTTCACGCCCTACATCGCGGTCTACGTCGACGCCAGCGTGCAGGTGCCCACCGAGTACGTGAAGGACCACGAGATCGTGCTCAACGTCGGCTTCGAGGCCACCTCGGGGCTGAAGCTGGGCAACGAGTTCATCGAGTTCAAGGCCCGCTTCGGCGGCGTCGCGCGCGAGATCGTCGTGCCGGTGGACCACGTGGTGGCCATCTACGCGCGCGAGAACGGCCAGGGCATGGCCTTCCCGGTGCCCACCGCCGACGGCGCGCCCGCCAAGCCTTCGGCGGCGCCCGGCCCGCGCGGCGAAACGCGCGCGCCCACACCGCTGCGCGGCCTGCGGCTGGCCAGCGCTGAG
>CAYVXO010000241.1:0-8324 GCA_964454485.1 uncultured Rubrivivax sp. | reverse complement strand
CAGAAACCACGGACACCTTGCCACCCAGTCTTTGCATGCTGCGCCGAACGATCGCCAGGCCCAGGCCCAGGCCGCGCCGTCGGTCGCGTTCCGGGTTCGCCAGCTGCACGTAGGGCTCGAAGATGCGCTGCAGGTCGGCGGCTTCGATGCCGAGGCCGCTGTCGTGCACGGCCACGCGCAGCGCGCCGTCGCGCCGTGCGCGCAGCGTGACCAGCACGCCGCCGTGCACGGTGTAGCGCAGCGCGTTGGTCAGCAGGTTGTCGAGCGCGCGCTCGAGCGCGATGCGGTCGGTGCGCACCCAGGCCGCCGACGCGCCGCGACCCACGCGCAGGCGCAGCGCCAAGCCCTGCTGCGCGGCCTGCTCCGCGTGGCGCCGCACCACCTGCGCGGCCAACAGCGCCGGCTGCAGCGGCAGCGCCAGCAGCGGCTCGGTGCCGCTTTCCAGGCGTGAAAGCTCCATCAGGCTATTGAACAGGTCGCGGATCGCGTGCCCGGCCTCGGCCAGGCTGGTCAGCAGTGCCGCGGGGTCGCTGCCGGGTGTGCGCTGGCGCAGCGCTTCCACCAGCAGCAGCATGGCGTGCACGGGCTGGCGCAGGTCGTGGCTGGCGGCGGCCAGGAATTCCGACTTGTCGCGGTTGGCGCGTTCGGCCGCGGCGCGGGCCTGAGCCTCTTCCCGCGCCAGCCTTTCGTTGGCCAGGCGCAGGCGGATGGTCTCGATGATGGTGCGGTGGGACTGCACCGCCACCCACGTGAGCATGGCGGCGTAGAGCAGGCACAGGCCGACCACCACCGCCTGGTCGGCCGGCAGCCGGGTGGTGGCGAAGGCCACCATCAGCAGCGTGGCCAGCACCAGGCTCACCAGGAACGCGGGCAGATCGTGCGCCGCGTTGCCGGCCACCGAATAGCCGGCCGAGCCGGCATAGCCGATGAGCGGCACCAGGTCGTGCACCGGGTCACCCGGCACCAGCAGCACGCCCAGCGAGCCCACCGCCAGGCCCTTCACCAGCGTGACGCCGAAGTGGGCCCACATCCAATGCTGCATGCCGGTGGCGTCGAGCGCCCGCGTGCCGCGCGCCAGGCCGCGGAAGCGCCACCAGGCCCACCAGCCAGCCGCGTTGCCGGCCATGGAAGCCCCGAGCCACCATGCCAGCCCCGCCGGGCTGGCGTGACCCCAGGTGCCCAGCAACATGAGCGGCGTGAACACCAGCGAGCCGGTGATCATCGCGCGCAGGTTCTGGTGGCCGATGCGCAGCAGCTCGGACTGGACCTCGGTTTCGTAGCCGGTGAGCCAGAACTTGCGCATGGGCGCGCATTGTCCGGGCGGCACACGCAGGCCGGCCACCCCACCCAGGCGGGGTGCGCACTCCTTGGCGCGTGTCCCCCGCGCTCGCGGGGTCACCCTCCCGCGGTGGGGTTCAAGGGCGGTCGGCACGCGCCGAGCATGCCGTCCATCGCGGCCCGGAGCCGCACGAACGAACGGAGTCCTGCCTTGAAGATGCCCCTGCTTCGCACCGCCCTGGCCGCCGCCGCGGCGCTGGCCGCACCCTGGTCGGCCCATGCCCTGCCCACGCTGGCCGGGCAGACGGTGGTGGTGTCCGACAGCGGCACCCAATGCCCGCTCAGCGGCTGGTACTGCCTGGCGCCGCTGGGCAGCAGCAGCACCGCCACCGTCACTGCGGACGCGGCGGAATCGGGCGTGATGGGCGGCTCCGCGGGCGCCTATGTCGACATCGACCCCGTGAACAACCGCCTGTGGCTGTGGATCTACGACGCCAGCGCCACCGTGGTGGACTGGACCATCCACCTCTCGTTCCCCGACCTGGCCGACGCCGCGTTCACGGGGCTGAGCCCGTACTACGTGCCGCTGAAGTACCTGACCATCGACGCCAGCTTCGGCGCCGATTCGATCGACCTGCACCTCACCGGAGCGCCGGGCTACACCTACGGCTACATCGCGACGATCTGGGACTACACGCTGGCACCGTCCACCACCGGCGGCGGCGACACCGGCGGCACCGTGCCGGAACCGGCGAGCGGCGCGCTCGCATTGGCCGCGCTGGCGGCCGGCGTGGCGGCGCGCCGCCGGCGTGCGGCGCGCACCGCCTGAACGGCCCCTACTGCCGGATCAGGTGATCGAAGGCCGACAGCGCCGCCTTCGCCCCTTCGCCCGCGGCCACCACGATCTGCTTGTACGGCACCGTGGTCGCGTCGCCGGCGGCGTAGAGCCCCGGCACGCTGGTGGCGCAGCGCGCGTCGACGATGATCTCGCCGAAGCGGCTCAGCTCCACCGTGCCCTTCAGGAATTCGGTGTTGGGCACGAGGCCGATCTGCACGAACACGCCCGCCAGCTCGATGCTGCCCAGCTCGCCGGTGGCGCGGTCCTTGAAGATGAGGCCGGTGACCTTGCGGCCGTCGCCGCTGATCTCGGTGGTCTGGGTGTTGGTGCGGATGACCACGTTGGGCAGGCTCTGGAGCTTCTTCACGAGCACCGCGTCGGCCTTCAGGGTCTCGGCAAACTCGATGAGCGTCACGTGTTCGACGATGCCCGCCAGGTCGATGGCCGCTTCCACGCCCGAGTTGCCGCCGCCGATGACGGCGACGCGCTTGCCCTTGAAGAGCGGGCCGTCGCAGTGCGGGCAGTAGGCCACGCCCTTGTTGGCGTATTCGGCTTCGCCCGGCACGTTCACCTTGCGCCAGCGAGCGCCCGGGGCCAGCACCACGCTCTTCGCCTTCAGCTCGGCGCCGTTGTCCAGCGTCACCGTGAAGGTGGCGCCGGGCTCGACCTTGGCCACGCGCTGGCCGGCCATCAGGTCCACGTCGTAGGCCTTCGTGTGCGCTTCCAGCGCGGCGGCGAACTTCGGGCCTTGCGTCTCCAGCACCGAGATGAAGTTCTCGATGCCCATGGTGTCCATCGTCTGGCCGCCCATGCGTTCGGCCACCAGGCCGGTGCGGATGCCCTTGCGTGCCGCGTAGACCGCGGCCGCGGCGCCGGCGGGGCCGCCGCCGACGACCAGCATGTCGAACACCGGCTTCGCCGCCAGCTTCTTCGCGTCGCGCGCTGCCGAGCCGCTGTCCACCTTGGCCAGGATCTCGCCGATCTCCATGCGGCCGTTGCCGAAAGGCTTGCCGTTGAGGAACACGCTGGGCACGGCCAGGATCTGGCGTTCCTCCACCTCGTCGCGGAACAGCCCGCCGTCGATCGCCACGTGGCGCACGCGCGGGTTCAGCACCGCCATCAGGTTGAGCGCCTGCACGACGTCGGGGCAGTTGTGGCAGGTCAGGCTCATCCAGGTCTCGAAGACGAAGTCGCCTTCGAGCGCCTGGATCTGCGCGATCACCTCGGCTTCCACCTTCGGCGGGTGGCCGCCGGCCTGCAGCAGCGCCAGCACGAGCGAGGTGAACTCGTGGCCCATCGGCACGGCCGCGAACGTGACGCCCATGTCGGCGCCGGCGCGGGTGATCTGGAACGAAGGCCGACGCCCGGCGCCGCCGTCGAAGCGCGCGCTGACCAGCGGCGACAGCTCGGCGATCTCGCCCAGCAGTTCGCGCATCTGGCCGGCCGCTTCGCTGTCGTCCAGCGAAGCCACCAGTTCCACCGGCTGCGTCAGGCGGCCCAGGTAGGCGCCCAGCTGGGCGCGGATGTTGGCGTCGAGCATCGGAGTCGTCCTTCGTTCCTGCGGGGGGCGCTTAGATCTTGCCGACGAGGTCGAGCGAAGGCGTCAGCGTGGGCGCACCCTCGTTCCACTTGGCGGGGCAGACCTGGCCCGGGTTGTTGGCCACGTACTGGGCGGCCTTCAGCTTGCGCAGCGTCTCCTTCACGTCGCGGGCGATCGCGTTGTCGTGCACTTCGGCGGTCTTGATCACGCCTTCGGGGTTGACGATGAAGGTGCCGCGCAGCGCCAGGCCTTCTTCCTCGATCAGCACGCCGAACATGCGCGCCAGCTTGTGCGTCGGGTCGCCGAGGAGCGGGAACTTCGCCTTGCCGACCGCCGGCGAGGTCTCGTGCCAGACCTTGTGCGCGAAGTGGGTGTCGGTGGTGACCACGTAGACCTCGGCGCCGGCCTTCTGGAACTCGGCGTACTGGGTGGCGGCGTCTTCCACCTCGGTCGGGCAGTTGAAGGTGAAGGCGGCGGGCATGAAGATGAACGCCGACCAGCGGCCCTTGATCGACTCGTCGCTCACCTCGACGAACTTGCCGTTGTGGAACGCTTGCGCCTTGAAGGGCTGGACCTGGGTGTTGATGACGGACATGGCAGCTTCCTTTCGGGTTGGGTTGAATCGAGAGCGGCTATCAGGAGCTCGCGATGGATAGATTATTTACTATCCTCAAACCCACCCCGATTGGCTTTGCCTAAGGCGCGGATAGGGTCCGGCCCAGGGCCCCGGGCGCCTCGGCGGCCGGCGGCTCAGGGCACCGGGTGGCCCATGCTGGCCTCCCAGACGCGGTACCAGTCCTCGCGCCCGAACGGCACCGACGGCGCCGCCGCCGCTTCGCGCAGCGCCTCGATGCGGCGCGACCCGGCGATCGGCACCGGCCGCGACGGGTGCCGCATCACCCAGGCATGGGCCATCGTCGCCGCCGAGACGCCGCGTTCCCGGCCCAACTGGGCCAGCACGTCCTGCACGCGCCGCGCCTGGTCGTCGCCGCCGCCGAACAGCCGCCCGCCGCCCAGCGGCGACCAGGCCATCGGCCGCAGGCCCAGGTCGGTGGCCTGGTCCAGCGTGCCGTCGGCGAGCGCGCGCATCTGCAGCGGCGAGAACTCGATCTGGTTCGTCGCCAGCGCGAAGCGCCGGTGCAGCATCGCGAACTGCGCCGGCGCGTGGTTGCTGGCCCCGAAGGCCAGCACCTTGCCGGCGCGCTGCAGGTCGGTGAAGGCAGTGGCGATCTCGTCGGGCTCGGCCAGGAAGTCCGGGCGGTGCAGCAGCAGCAGGTCGATGCGGTCGGTGCGCAGCGCGCGCAGCGAGTGCTCCACCGACGCGACGATGTGCGCGCGCGAACTGTCGTAGGACTTCGCCCGCTGCGCCGGTCGCGCCGGCGAAGGCAGCCGGATGCCGCACTTGGTGACCAGCACCAGCCTCTCGCGCAGACCCGGCACGGCGGCGAGCGCGGCGCCGAAGCGCGCCTCGTTGCCGTGGTCGCCGTAGATGTCGGCATGGTCGAAGCTGGTGACGCCCAGGTCCAGCGCCTCGCCGATCCAGCGCACCAGCGCCGGCGTGTCGAAGCCCCATTCGTGCAGGCGCCACAGGCCGGCGGCGACAGGTGAAAGCGTGTCCATGCGGCCGACGATAGCGCCGGCCGCGGTACAACTGCGGCCGATGAACGCCACGAGACTCTGCGTGCCGCTGGCCGCGCTCTGCTGGGCCGCCTGCGCGATGGCCCAGCCCCAGGAACGCAACGCCTCGGCGCAGTTCGCCGCCGAGCGGCTGTCGCTGCCCGCCGGCGAACGCCTGGGCCTGGCCGGCGCCGGCCTGCTGTTCGACGTCGCCGAGGGCTGGCGCGCCGGGCCCGAGGTCTGGGGTGCGGCCACCGGCGAACGCGGCGGGCTCTTCGTCGGCGGGCTCGAGGTGCAGCGCCGCTTCGCACTGACGCGGACCTGGTCGCTGCAGGCGGGCCTGTTCGCCGGCGGCGGCGGCGGCGGCGCGGCACCGGTGGGCGGCGGGCTGATGCTGCGCCCGGCGCTCGCGCTGCTGGCCGACCTGGGCGGCTGGCAGGTCGGGCCTTCGTGGTCGGCGGTGCGGTTCCCCAGTGGCGACATCTCGAGCCGCCAGTTCGGCCTGCTGCTCTCCATCGACACGCGCTGGCAGTACTTCGGCGCCGCGCAGGCAGGCCAGCCGGCGGGCGGCGCGGGGCCGGGCTTCGACGTCGCCACCGTCACGGTCGGCCAGTACCGGCTGCAGGCGCCGGACTCGCGCCACGTGGGCCTGATCGGCGCGCGCGCCGAGCGGCGCGAAGGCGACTGGCGGCGCGGCTTCGAAGCCGCGGCCGCGGCCAGCGGCGGCGCCGCGGGCTACATGGAAATCCTGGGCAGCCTGGCCTGGGACACCGAACTGCTGCCTTCGCTGCGCGTGGGCGCGCGCGCCGCGCTGGGCCTGGGCGGCGGCGGCGGCTTCGACAGCGGCGGCGGCGTCATCGGCAAGGTCGCGGGCACGCTGGGCTGGCGCTTCCTGCCCGGCTGGCAGGTCGGCCTGGAAGTGGGCGCGCTCGACGGCCTGCATGGCCGCCCGCAGGCGCGCAGCGCGATGCTCACGCTGGCCACCGACACCAGCCCCGCGCCCGGCAGCGGCGGACAGGTGGCGCGTGTGGAGTGGAACGCGGTGATCGAGCACCTGACCGCGGCGCAGCGCGTCGACGGCACGCGCTCGTCGCTGCAGGCCGTGGGCCTGGGGCTCAACCGCGCATTGGGCGAGAACGTGTACCTCACGGCGCAGGCGCATTCGGCCTTCGCCGGCGGCGCCGGGGCCTATTCGGTCGGCCTGGTCGGCGCCGGCCTCAACACCGCGCCGGTGGGCTGGCAGTTCGGCGCCGAGGCCCTGGTGGGCGCGGCCGGGGGCGGTGGCGTGGCCAGCGGCGGCGGCGCCATCGTGCAGTCGCTGGCCTGGGCCGGCGTGCCGCTGGCCGGCGGGCGCCTGCGGCTGGCGGCCGGTGCCGTGCGCTCGCTGCGCGGCGGGGCGCTCTCCAGCCCGGTCGTCGAGATCGGCTGGGGCCAGGCCTTCGGCGTCGGCAGCCGCTGATGGAGCGCTACGACGTTGCCGTCGTCGGTGCCGGCATCGCGGGCGCTTCGCTCGCCTGGCGGCTGGCCGCGCGCTGCCGCGTACTGCTGCTCGAACGCGAGTCGCAGCCGGGCCTGCACAGCACCGGCCGTTCGGCCGCGATGTTCATGGAAAGCTATGGCCCGCCGCAGGTGCGCGCCCTCACGCGCGCCGGCCGCGCCTTCTGCACCGCGCCACCCGCCGGATTCACCGACGTGCCGGTGCTCGCGCCGCGCGGCGTGCTCTACGTGGCCGCGCCCGGCCAGCAGGACCTGCTGGACCAGACCTGGGCGGCGCTGGCAGGCAGCGGCAGCCGCATCGAACGCGTGAGCGCGGCCGATGCCCTGGCGCGCGTGCCGGTGCTGCGGCCCGAACGCGTGCTCGCCGCGATCGCCGAACCCGACGCGATGGACGTCGACGTGCACGCGCTGCACCAGGGCTTCCTGCGCGGCCTCAAGCGCCAGGGCGGCGCGCTGCGCTGCGACGCCGAGGTCGAATCGGCGCGGCGCGAGGGCGCAACGTGGACCCTCACGCTGGCGGGCGGCGAACGCGTGAAGGCCACCACCCTGGTCGATGCCGCCGGCGCCTGGGCCGACGACCTGGCGCAGCACTGCGGCGTGCCGCCCGTGGGCCTGGTGCCGCACCGGCGCAGCGCCTTCGTCTTCAAGCCGCCCGAAGGACTGGACCCGGGCGCCTGGCCCACCGTGTGCGGCATCGACGAGGGCTGGTACTTCAAGCCCGACGCCGGCCGCCTGCTGGGGTCGCCCGCCAACGCCGACCCGGTACCGCCGCACGACGTGGTGCCGGAGGAACTGGACATCGCGCTCGGCATCCACCGCATCGAGGAAGCGACGACGCTTTCGATCCGCCGCCCCGAACGCACCTGGGCCGGCCTGCGCAGCTTCGTGCCCGACGGCGAACTGGTGATCGGCTTCGACCCCGCGGCCGAAGGCTTCTTCTGGCTCGCCGGCCAGGGCGGCTATGGCATCCAGAGTGCGGCCGGCGCGTCGGCGCTGGCCGCTTCGCTGCTGCTGGGCGAAGCCTTGCCTGACGAACTGGCCACGCAAGGCGTCGACCCTGCGGCGGTATCGCCGGGGCGCCTGCGCTGACCCTTCAGCGCAGGTCGCCCGCCAGGCTGGCCAGCGTCTCGGGCGCGATCTGCAGGTGCGCCGGGTAGTTCGGGTGGTCGCAGCCCAGCTTCACCGCCGCGCCGGCGCGGATGGCCTGGCGCTGGGCGGCGCTGAACTCGAACCGCACGAAGTGGACCGAGGAGGTCTTCTCCTCGTTCTCGCGGTCCAGGTCCTCGTCGGCGATGGCGTAGACACGCGGCTGGCCCTCCACCTCGACGAACATGCGGTCCTCGACGCCGATCAGACGCGCCAGCTCGCGCTTGCGCTCGTTCGGGTCGGGGTACTCCAGCAGCATCGTCGCCTTCCAGTTGCTGCCGTCGGGCACCAGCGGCGCGTAGGCGTCGATCTCGCCCTGGATGCCGTCCTCGTCGAAGATCTTCTCGATGTGCAGCATCTCCTGGATCTGGCGGCGGATGGTCTGCTCGTCCTCGAACTGCAGCGTCA
>CAYVXO010000240.1:0-8335 GCA_964454485.1 uncultured Rubrivivax sp. | reverse complement strand
CCGTAGAAGGCGCTCGCGTACTTGGCGCTGTAGGCCATGATGCGGGTGTGGATGCGGCCGGCCTCTTCCAGCGTCTCGCGGATGGCGCCGATGCGGCCGTCCATCATGTCGCTCGGCGCCACGATGTCGACGCCCGCCTCGGCCTGCACCAGCGCCTGGCGGCGCAGCACGGCCACCGTCTCGTCGTTGAGGATGTAGCCGTCGTCGTCGATCAGGCCGTCCTGGCCGTGGGTGGTGAAGGGGTCGAGCGCGACGTCGGTCAGGAGACCCAGTTCGGGGAAGCGCTTCTTCAGCTCGCGCACCGCACGCGGCACCAGGCCTTCGGGGTTTGTCGCTTCCTTGCCATCGGTCGACTTCAAGGACAGGTCGATGACCGGGAACAGCGCCATCACCGGGATGCCGAGCTTCACGCATTCCTCGGCCACCGGAAAAAGCAGGTCGACGCTGCGTCTTTGCACGCCCGGCATGCTGGCCACGTACTGCTGCTGGCGCTGGCCGTCCAGCAGGAAGACCGGCAGGATCAGGTCTTCGGGCGCGAGGCGGTTTTCGCGCACCAGTGAGCGCGTGAACGCATCCTTGCGCAGGCGGCGCGGACGGCTCGCCGGGAAGCGTGGGGGTGTGATCAAGACCTTCTCCTCGACCCCGTGATCGCGTGCCTCCTAATGATGGATACACCGGGTGGCATGCTCGCGATCATCTGCTAGAGTTTTCAGTGGATGATATCCGCAAGGGTATCGTCCCCTGCTTTTCCTCCCTGAGCAGGTGCCTTACCGTGATTGACAGCGATAAGGCTTGCCGGCCCCGGCCTCGTGCCGGGGCCTCCTTTTATCCGCCGCCGGCGGCCGGATAATGGCCCGATGAGTTCGCTGTACCTCTGGGTCAAGTCCTTCCACATCGTCTTCGTCGCGAGCTGGTTCGCGGGCCTGTTCTACCTGCCGCGCATCTTCGTCAACCTCGCGATGGTGCCGGCCGACAGCCATGCCGAACGCGAACGCCTGCTGCTGATGGCGCGCAAGCTCTACCGCTTCTCCAACATCCTGATGGTGGTGGCGCTGGCGCTGGGCCTGTGGCTGTGGCTGGGTTACGGGGTCGGCGGTGGCTGGATGCACGCCAAGCTGGTCTTCGTGCTGGGCGCGATCGGCTTCCACCATGTCTGCCTCAGCCACCTGAAGCAGTTCGAGCAGTTGAAGAACAAGCGCAGCCACAAGTGGTACCGGTTCTTCAACGAGATCTCGCTGCTGCTGTTCGTGGCCTGCGTGCTGCTGGTGGTGATCAAACCCTTCTGACGGGCGCCGCGCGATGCGCCACCGCAGCCTGGCCAGCCCGCTCGCGCTGGCCTGGATGGCGCTCATCGTCTACGCGAGCCTGTTCCCCTTCGCCGGCTGGCGCTGGCCGCCCGGGCAGCCTTTCGCACGCCTGCTCGCGCTGCCCTGGTTCGCGGTCAACGACCCATTCGACACCTGGGGCAACTTCGCCGGCTACGTGCCGATGGGCGCGCTGCTGCTGGTGGCGCTGCGCCGCAGCGGCGTGGGGGCTTCGGCGGCGTTCGCCATCGGCGTGCTGGCGCCTTCGCTGCTGTCCTACGCCTGCGAGGTGACGCAGTCCTTCCTGCCCGGGCGCCACCCTTCGGCCAAGGACCTGGCGCTCAACAGCGGCGGCGCGCTCGCCGGCGCGCTGGCCGCGGCCGCGCTGTACTGGCTGGGCGCCATCGACCGCTGGCATGCCGCGCGCGAGCGCTGGTTCGTGCGCGAGAGCGCGGGCGCGCTGGCGCTGCTGGCGCTGTGGCCGCTGGCGCTGTTCTTCCCGCTGCCGCTGCCGCTGGGCCTGGGCCAGCTGGGACCGCGCCTGCGCGAGCTGCTGCTGGCGACGCTGGAAGACGTGCCCTGGGCCGAAGGCGCCTACGCGATGCTGCTGCAGCCGCCGCCCACCGACCGCCTGTGGCCGCCGCTGGAAGCGCTGGCCAGCGCGCTCGGGCTGCTGGCGCCCTGCCTGCTGGCCTTCGCGGTGGTCGCGCCGGGCTGGCGGCGCGTGGTGCTGGCGGCCGGTGCCTTCGGCCTCGCGCTGGCGGCGATGACCTTGTCGACCGCGCTCAACTTCGGCCCCCAGCACGCGCTGGCCTGGCTGGCCCCGGGCACGCTGCCGGCGCTGGCGGCGGCGGCGGCGCTCGGCGCGGCGCTCGCGCCCGTGGGGCGGCGGCTGGCGGCGGCGCTCGGGCTGCTGGTGCTGGCGGCGCTGGTGGCGCTGGTGGCGCAGGCGCCCGACGACCCGTACTTCTCGCTCAGCCTGCAGGCCTGGGAGCAGGGCCGCTTCGTGCGCTTCCACGGGCTGGCGCAGTGGATCGCGTGGCTGTGGCCCTACGCGGCGATGGGCTGGCTGCTTTCGCGCCTGGGATCGCGCGCCTCCTAGAATCGAAGCCGATGGCCTACTACAAGCACCACATCTTCTTCTGCCTCAACGAGCGCACCAACGGAGAGGCGCACTGCCAGCAGCACGGAGCCGAGGCCTCGTTCAACCACTGCAAGGCGCGCGTCAAGGAGCTCAGGCTCGCCGGCCCCGGCGGCGTGCGCGTCAACCGCGCCGGCTGCCTGGACCGCTGCGCCGGCGGCCCGGTGGCCGTGGTCTACCCCGAGGAGACCTGGTACACCTACGTCGACCAGGCCGACATCGACGAGATCGTCGAATCGCACCTGCGCGACGGCCGCGTCGTCGAACGGCTGCTGCTGGCGCCCGACGTGGGGCGATGAATCCGCGCACCGGGAAGGGCTTCGTCGACGGCCCCGCGGGCCGCATCGAGATCGCGATCGACGCCCCGGCCGCCGCGCCGCGCGGTGTGGCCGTGCTGTGCCACCCGCACCCGCAGTTCGGCGGCACGATGGACAACAAGGTCGTGATCACGCTCGCGCGCGCCTTCGTGCAGCTGGGCTATCGCGCGGTGCGCTTCAACTTCCGCGGCATCGGCGCTTCCGAAGGCACCTGGGACCAGGGCCGGGGCGAGGTCGACGACGCGCTGGCGGTGGCCGCCGCCCAGCGTGACGCCGCGTTACCGCTTGCATTGGGCGGCTTCAGCTTCGGCGGCTACATTGCGGCGGCCGCGTCGAAGCGGCTCGAGCCGCCGGCCGAGCGCCTGGTGCTGGTGGCGCCGGCGGTGAAGAACTTTCCCGTGCCGCCGGTGTCGCAGGACACGGTGGTCTTCCACGGCGAAGCCGACGACGTGGTGCCCTTCGCTGCGCTGCTGGACTGGGCGCGCCCGCAATCGCTGCCCGTCACCGTGCTGCCCGGTGCGGGTCACTTCTTCCACGGGCAGCTGGCCCTGCTCAAGCAACTGATCGTCGGTGCCTGGCACCGCTGAATCCTCCTAACCGATGCGCTCCTTCGTCGCCTTCTGGCTGGCCCTGCTGGCCGCCTTCCCCGTCTTCGCCCAGACCCCGCAGCCGCCCGAGATCGCGGCGCGCCAGTACATCCTGGTCGACCTCGCCAGCCACCAGGTGCTGGCCGAGCGCGAGGCCGACACGCCGGCCGACCCGGCGTCGCTGACCAAGCTGATGACGGCCTACCTGGTCTTCAACGCGATCCGCGACAAGAAGCTCGCGCTCGACCAGACGCTGCCGGTGAGCAAGCGCGCCTGGGACGAACGCAAGGGCGGCGGCTCGCTGATGTTCATCGACACCACGATGACGCCGCGCGTCGACGAACTGCTGCGCGGCATGATCGTGCAGAGCGGCAACGACGCCTCGGTGGCGCTGGCCGAAGCCGTGGGCGGCAGCGTGGAAGGCTTCGTCGACCAGATGAACCGCCAGGCCGCCGCCTGGGGCCTGAAGAACACGCACTTCAAGAACGTGACCGGCCTCACCCAGCCCGGCCACCAGAGCACGGCGCGCGACGTGGCGGCGATGGCCGCGCACATCATCGAGGACCACCCGGACTTCTATCCGATCTACTCGATGCGGCAGTACACCTACAACCACATCAAGCAGGACAACCGCAACATGCTGCTCGGCCGCGACCCCACGGTCGACGGCATGAAGACCGGCTACACCGACGCCGCCGGCTACTGCCTGGTGGCGAGCGCGGTGCGCGACTTCCCGAACGGCAAGCGCCGCCTGGTGAGCGTGGTGCTGGGCACCGCCAGCCGCGAGGCACGCGCCTCCGAAAGCCAGAAGCTGCTGAACTGGGGCTACGCCGCCTGGGACGCGATGCGCCTGTTCGAAGCCGGCAAGCCGGTGGCCACGGTGCCGGTCTGGAAGGGCGCGAAGAAGGAAGCGAAGCTGGGCGCCGCCGGCGCGCTGTACGTGAGCGTGCCCAAGGGCGAAGGCGACAAGCTGAAGACCACCATCGAGCGCACCGACCCGCTGGTGGCGCCGCTCACCCAGGGCCAGCGCGTGGGCACCATCAAGGTCACCACCGCCGGCGGCGCCGCCGTGGCCAGCGTGCCGCTGGTGGTGCAGGAACCGGTGGAACTGGCCGGCCTGTTCGGGCGCGCCTGGGACGCGATCCGGCTCTGGATCAAGTAAGCCGCGGCCCTGCGGTAGTAACCTCCCGTTCCTGCTGTCCCCCCGAAGCGAGATGCCGATGGCCACCGCCCTGCCCGACACGCTGTGCTACCTGAACGGCGAGTTCACGCCGCTGGCCGAGGCGCGTGTCTCGGTGCTCGACCGCGGCTTCATCTTCGGCGACGGCATCTACGAGGTCGTGCCGGTCTACGGCCGGCGCCTGTTCCGTTTCGACGAGCACATGGCGCGCCTGGAACGCAGCCTGGCGCGCATCCGCATCCCCAATCCGCACACGCGCAGCGAATGGCTGGAGTTGTGCCGCCAGCTCGTCGCCAAGCTGCTGGAGGCCAAGGGCGCCGAGGACCAGCTCGTGTACCTGCAGGTGACGCGCGGCGTGGCGATGCGCGACCACGTGATGCCCGAAGGCCTGACCCCCACGGTGTTCATGATGTCCAACCCGCTGAAGCCGGCCACGCCCGAGCAGCGCCACCACGGCGTGGCCTGCATCACCGCGCGCGACTTCCGCTGGGAGCGCGGCGACATCAAGAGCGTGAGCCTGCTGGGCAACGTGCTGGCGCGCCAGATGTCGGCCGACCACGGCGCGCTCGAGACCATCATGTTCCGCGACGGCATGCTGACCGAAGGCTCGGGCAGCAACGTCTGGATCGTGCACGAAGGCGCGCTGCTCGGCCCGCCGCGCAGCGAGCATGTGCTGGAAGGCATCCGCGTCGAGCTGCTGCGCGAGCTGTGCGAGGAATGCGGCATCGCCTACAACCTGCGCCCGATCCCGGAAGCCGACCTGCGCACCGCCGACGAGGTGCTGCTCACCTCGGCCAGCAAGGAAGTGCTGCCGGTCACGCGCATCGACGGCGAACTGGTCGGGCACGGCGCGATGCGCGGCAAGCCCGGGCCGGTCTACGCCCGCCTGTACGAGGCCTATCAGCAGGCCAAGCGCACGATGTCGGTGTGATGGCCGGGACCGCCGAAGACCGCAGCCTGATCGAGTACCCGAGCGCGTTCCCGATCAAGGTGATGGGGGCCCATGTCGAGGGCTTCGAGGAGGCCGTCGTCGCCGTCGCGCTCGCGCACGACCCCGGCTTCGACCGCGCCACCATCGAGCGCCGCCCCAGCAAGGGCGGCAACTACCTGGGGCTCACGATCACCGTCACCGCCACCAGCCGCGAGCAGCTCGATTCGCTCTACCGCGCGCTCACCGGCCACCCGATGGTCAAGGTGGTGCTGTAGCGGCCTCGGGCCAGGCCACCGCCTGCGGTGGCGTGCAGCGCTCGAAGGCGGGGCGCCCGAACAGGTAGCCCTGCATCAGGTGGATGCCCAGGTCGGCCAGGCAGGCGCATTCGGCGGCCGTCTCCACCCCCTCGGCGACGACGCCGATGCCCAGTTCCTCGGCGATGCGCGCCACGCCGCGCACGATGGCGCGCCGCGGCGCGCTGGCGTCGACCCCGCGCACCAGGCCCATGTCCAGCTTCAGCAGGTCGGGCTGGAAGTCGGCCAGCAGGTTCAGGCCCGCGTAGCCGGCACCGAAGTCGTCGATCGCGGTCGTGAAGCCGATGCGCTTGTACTCGCGCAGCACCTCGGCCAGCCACTTCGCGTCCTGCACGCGTTCGCCTTCCACGGTCTCGAAGATGATGCGCTCGACCGGAAAGCCGTGCGTGCGCGCCGCTTCGAGCGTGGCGCGGATGCAGACCTCCGGCCGGTAGATCGCATTGGGCATGAAGTTGATCGACAGCCGGCCGGCCATGCCCAGCTCGGCGGCGGTCTTGATCGCCTTCACGCGGCAGGCCTGGTCGAAGCGGTAGCGGTTCTCGTCGTTCACCTGCGCCAGCACCGAGCCCGCCGGCTCGCCCTGCGGGCCGCGCACCAGCGCCTCGTGGGCGAACACGCTGCGCTTGCGCAGGTCGACGATCGGCTGGAAGGCGTAGCTGAAGCGGAAGCCCAGCGCGGCGCCGCTCCGGCAGTCGCCGCAGGCGCGCAGGTCGTCGATGGGCACGAAATCCGAAGGCTGGATCAGGCGGGCGGGGGCGGGCAGGGTCATGGGGCGGGCGGCGGGCACGGGAGCGTCTCGTGTTTTCGGCCGAAGGCGCACCGGCCTTGAGCCGCACGGGCGCCTAGCTCGACGGCGCCGCCAGTTTCGCGTCGACTTCCTTCACCTTGCCCGGCGCCGCCTCGTCGCCGTTCTTCGCCGCGATGTCGTACCAGTAGCGCGCCAGCCGCAGGTCGCGTTCGACGCCGTCGCCCTGCTCGTACATGCTGGCCAGCAGGTACTGGGCGCCGACGTCGCCGCCCTTGGCGGCCTCGCGGTACCAGCGTGCGGCCTCGGTCGGGTTCTTCGCCGCGCCGCGGCCCAGGTAGAAGGCGGTGCCCATCGCCACCTGGGCGTCGACGCTGCCGGCGTTCGCGGCCACCTCGTACCAGCGCATCGCCAGCGGCAGGTCCTTCGGCCCCAGCTGGCCGTTCTCCAGCGCCTGCGCCAGCATGAACTGGGCGGTGACGAAACCGCCTTCGGCGGCCTGCGTGAGCAGCCGGCGCGCCAGCGCGGGGTCGGCGTCGGGCAGCTCGCCGCGCAGGTGCATCACCGCCAGGTCGTATTGCGCCGCCGCCACGCCGCGCCGCGCCAGCGATTCGAAGGCGGCGCGCGCCTCTGCGCGCCGGCCGGCTTCGTAGTCGATCACGGCGCGGTCCAGCTCGGACTGCAACGCTTCCGGGAGCGGGGGCGCGGCCAAGGCCAGCAGCGGCCACAGCAGCAGGGCGACAGGGGCGAATCGCTTCATCGGGCCACGATAGCCCAGCGGCCGGTCCTGCATTCCCGACCAGGGTCAGGGGTCATCCGCATCCGCAGCGGCTGCCGCTGCGTAGACGAGCACAGGGCACCCGGCGGATCCGGCGCGCCCGCAGGGAGGGGTGACGATGGTCCGTTGCTGCGCAGACCCGATGGAAAGGCCGCGATGAAGGCGGCCTGCCCCGACCTGTTCGACGACCCTGCCCCGGCCGAGGCCGGAGACGCCGGCTGGGACGCGCCCGAGCCCGAAGACGCCCCGCCCGAAGCCGCGCCCGCCGCCGAAGCGCCGCCGCAGGAGCGGCGCGCCGACGCGCCCGACGACGCTGCGCTGGCCGCGCTGCTGGGCCGCGTCGCGCG
This sequence comes from uncultured Rubrivivax sp., assembly GCA_964454485.1. Lineage (GTDB taxonomy): Bacteria > Pseudomonadota > Gammaproteobacteria > Burkholderiales > Burkholderiaceae_C > Rubrivivax. Next base: position 691 of record CAYVXO010000240.1, on the reverse strand, counting down.
CCAGGACGAACGCGCGCTCGCCGCGCTATACGACGCCACCGTGGCGCGCGTGCACGGGCTGGTGCTGCGCATCCTGCAGCGCCCGGCGCTCGCCGAGGAAGTGGTCGAGGACACCTTCTGGCAGGTCTGGCGCCAGGCGCCGCGCTTCGACGCCGCGCGCGGCCGGCCCGTCACCTGGCTGCTGGCGATGGCGCGCTCGCGCGCCATCGACGCGCTGCGCCGCGAAGGCCGCTTCCGCCACGAGCCGCTGGCGCCCGACGCCGCCGACGACACCGATGCCGGCGCACCGGCCGCCGCCGACCTGCTGCAGGCCACGCGCGGCGCGGAGCGGCTGCACGCCGCGCTGCAGACCCTGGAGCCGCGCGCGCGCCAGTGCGTCGCGCTGGCCTTCTTCAGCGGCCTCACGCACGAGGAGATCGCCGAGCGCGAGCGGACGCCGCTGGGCACCGTGAAGTCGATCATCCGGCGCGCGCTGCTGCAATTGCGCGGCGTGCTCGAAGACGCCCCGGCACCGGCTGCCCGAGGAACCACGCCATGACCCGCCCTGCCGCCGACGACTTCAGCGGGCTGCTCGAAGCCGCCGCACCCGCCGACCCCAGACCGCGGCCGCCCAAACGCGGTCGCCTGCTGGCGCGCGCGGCCGCCAGCGCCGCCGCCGCGCGCGTGCACACCACGCGCCGCCGGGCCGACC
>CAYVXO010000239.1:0-8339 GCA_964454485.1 uncultured Rubrivivax sp. | reverse complement strand
ACTTGGGGTGGCTGATGGGATACAAAACGGCGACCTAAGCTGTTGATCTCATTGGGAAACGCGGCGGGATCAATAGATCCGTTCCCCCACTTGTTCCCCTACCCCGACCGGGATGTCTTGAGACCATCAGCAGCCTGATTGTGTCCATACCGCCGATCATCGGCAACGCCCTGCCGAGCCCGCGACGACGCTGTCAGCGATGACCTTCAGGCCGCCGACCTGGGAGCCGCGAGCCGGACGACATTGGCCGATGTCTCTGCATCAGAACGACCCAGCAGCGTCTGCAGAAGTTGGGGCTGCACCCGCATCTCGCGCGCTACAGCCGCTTCGGGCACCCCGAAGTGCTCCCTCATGACCTTCAGGCTCTCGACGATCACTTCGGGCTCCTCGCTCGGGATCAGGTGATCCTCGGTCTCGCGCAGGGCTTCGCCATGCCGGTTCAGGCCGACGTAGCCCGCCCGGGCCTGTTCCTCCGTGAACAGGCCGAGCTGGCGGGCCCGAAAGATGATCGCGGCCTTGGACACCCCCCAGCGCATCTTCAGCTCCGAGAGTCCCGCCCAGTTCAGGCGTGTGCCTCGAAGTGCCAGCCGGCACTCGGTGGCGAACGTGCTGCGCGGCAGCAGCAGCGCACTCGCGAATCGGTTGGCCTGCGTCTCGGTCAGGCGATCACCGGTGAGGACGCCGATGTGCAGGGAGAAGTGTCCGAGTTCATGGGCAATCCCGAAGCGCTCGCGACAAGCAGACCGACCGTCGCCGTTCAAGGCGATAAGAGGTCGCTTGGTGGCAAAGGAGATCGCATCGATCTCAGGCGCCAGTCCGCTTACGCGCATCACGACGGCCCCCGCGTTCTCGGCGATCCGGGTCACGCTGCTCAGCGGCCCCATGCCTAGGCCGAACAGCGACCGGAAGATCTCGGCAGCACGCTCGATGGCCTCGGTCGTCTCCGCGTCCGCCTCCTTCACCTGATACGACGGCAGTTCAACATGCTCATCGAGCACGCCGATCAGGCGCTTGAGCATCTCTCCACGGGCACGGGCGACCTGGCGCAACGCGACCTTGGTCGTGAGCTGTCGGCGGAAGTGGCACTGCTCGTCGGCGATCGGGTGGGTGTCGACGCGGTGGAAGAACTCCGGCAGGACCTGCAGTTCCTCTGCCAGGCTCCCTTGGAGCTGCCCCGAGGCGGGCTCCGCTCCGGTCTCGATGCGGCTCAGGAACTGCTTGGAGACGCCGACCTTGTCGCCCAACTCGGTGAGCGACAGGTCGTGGAACAGGCGGGCCAGTCGCAGATTGCTCCCGATGAACCCGGTGTTCATCGAACTGCTTCTGCGGCTGCGTCCCCTTCGTCCCGGCGCTTGGGTCCGATCTGCGGCTTGCCGACAGGCACCGTAGGCGCCAGCGGCTGATCGCCTTCTACCCGCAGCACGCGCACCGCATCGGAGACCCAGCGGCAGGCAACTTCGCCACTCGGGGTGAACCCCAGAAACTCGACGCGCGGCTCGGATGCGCCGTCCTGACCGCGATCGATGATGAAGCAGAACCGGCCGGGCTCACCCGGGCTGGCGAACTCGAGGAACTCGGTCTGGTAGCGGTTCGCGGTGAGTACTGCGTCCTTGGACGGGTTCGCCGGGTCGTCATTGCTGAAGCGGCACGGCACGCCGCCGATCGTGAAGACGACGTCGTTGTTGCCATTGGGAAGTCCAAGCCAGGCGTGCCTGCCGGACGCAGCCTCGGCCACGATGCGGCTGCGCTGGCGCCCGAACGTCGTGCAGCCCCGCGTGTAACCGTTGTCGGTCGAGCGGGACAGGTCATCCTCGGTCGCGTAGAGCTCGTCCAGCAACCACGTCGCAACCTCCTGGAGTCGGTCAGAAGACAGCGCGGGATTGAAGACGGCAGGCAGCGGCAGGGTCATTTGTGCAAATCCGAAAAAACGTCAACCGGAGTTTGGTGCGAATTCCGACTTTCGTCAACCTGCTCTCTCCCTCCCAAGCCGTTGCCGAGGTGCCATGTCAGAAACTCTAATATCATTCTGACTTCAACGGTCCAGCCATGAGCACGATCCCCCGCTCCATCCTTTCGCATGCCGAGTCCCTGCCCGAGGGGGGGCTGGTATCGCCCAAGGAGTTCCTGCATCTCGGGAGCCGAGCCGCGGTGGATCAGGCGTTCTCCAGGCTCACCAAGGAAGGCAAGTTGCTTCGGGTGGGCCGGGGCATCTATGTCAGGCCGGTCTCGAGCCGATTCGGAACACGCGCGCCGGCGCCTGAGAAGGTCGTCCAGTCCCTGGCCGTGCAAAGTGGCGAGGTGGTGACTCCGCACGGCGCCAACGCAGCCAATGCGCTCGGCCTCACACAACAGGTGCCGATCCGTGAGGTCTATCTGACGTCGGGGCGCAGCCGCAAGCTCAGCCTGGGCCGCTACGAGGTGACCGTCAAGCACGCCCCTCGCTGGATGCTGGCGCTGGGCGGCGGCCAGGCCGGTGCTGCCGTTCGAGCGCTAGCCTGGATGGGGCCGACGCATGTGCGCGAGTCGCTGGCCGCCTTGCGGCGAACACTGCCATCCACGGAATGGCAGGCGCTGACGGCGGGCCGCGCCGGCCTTCCCTCCTGGATGGCCAGGGCGATCGGCGAAGCGATCGTTGAACAAGAGACCCGTGGCTGAGCCCTACTTCTCTCTGAGCGACGAGGACCGGGCCGAAGTCCTCGAACTGGGCCGGGAGCGCACCGGCCGCCCAGCCCATCTGTTGGAGAAGGACGTCTGGGTCGTGTGGACGTTGGGTGCCCTGTTCGGATCCCCGGTCGGCGCTGACCTGACGTTCAAGGGCGGCACTTCGCTCTCCAAGGCGTATCGGATCATCGACCGGTTCTCGGAAGACCTCGACCTGACCTACGACATCCGCAGGCTGATCGCCGACCTGACAGGAGGCGAAGAGTTCCTGCCGACAAGCCGCAGCCAGGCCAGCAAGTGGACGAGGGCCGTTCGCGACCGCCTCCCCGAGTGGATCGCTCGCACAGTGCAGCCTGTCATTCAGGCAGCACTCGACCAGGCAAGCTTGGATGCGAAGCTGGAACTCTCCGGCGCAGACAAGGACAAGCTGCTGCTGCACTACCCGGCAGTCAAGCGAGGAACCGGGTACGTCGCACCCGTCGTGACCATGGAGTTCGGCGGCCGGGCGACGGGCGAGCCGCACTTGATCAGGCCGGTGACGTGCGATATCGAGGGTCAGGTCGACGGCGTGTCGTTTCCGGTGGCGTCGCCCATGGTGATGAGCGTCACGCGGACCTTCTGGGAGAAGGCAACTGCAGCGCACGTCTACTGCGCCCAAGGCCGGATCCGTGGCGAGCGGTATGCGAGGCACTGGCATGACCTGGCGGCCATCATGCGAAGCCCTCACTTCGACACCGCCGTCAAGGACCGCGAAGTCGCGCGCGCCGTGGCCGAACACAAGTCGCACTTCTTCAGCGAGAAGGACGCCACCGGCCGTCCGGTTGACTACCTTGCTGCCGTCGCCGGGTCTCTGCACCTGGTGCCGGAGGGAGCCGCGCGCGAAGCACTGGCAGCAGACTACGCCAGCATGCTCGAGGACCAGGTGATGGTGGGCGACGCGCTGCCCTTCGAGGATCTTATGGCGGCCTGCGAGGAAGTGGCATCAAGAGCCAACGCGGCTGCCGGGCCTTGAGCAGCCGGCCACGTGCGCCGGCCGCTACCGCCCAACCGCCCGGCAACGCGCATTTCATCCGACCCGCGGTTGATCAACAGCCCGTCGGCCGCGATGGAGGTCAGGCCGTCGAGGATCGATCATGACCAAACCCGCCGTTGAGTTCGAGATCTCAGCCAATGAGCTTCGCCTCGTCTACCGACCGCGCGATGACACCACCTGGGTCCGCGAGAGGTTCGAGCGCGGCGATGGACTGGTGGTGAAAGGTACCTTCCACCTCACCCCGCAGGACCTCGTCGAAGAAGCCGTCGAAGCAGCGCCCAGCGGGGACGACGATGACGAGATCCCGTGGGTCGACGACGATCGATTGGTGTTTGCCGTCGCCATTGCTGACGGCGAGTACTTCCGGTTCAAGCCGGAAGTTCTTGGATTCGAGACGCCGGTCCTTCTGCACCGGGATGCGCGGCCCGACTGGAAATGGTTCAGCGCCGAACGCAAGGTGTCCATCCTCGGCGTCGTCGAAAGCCTCGGTCTCGAGCGCATCGTCATCGGCGGACCAGAACCGGACGCCATCCCGACCCAGGAGTACGAGCGGTTGATCAGCCAGTTCCCCACGCCGCACGAACTGCGCCGCTATGTCCAGGCGCGGGTCGGCACCGTGGTTCGCCAGTACACCGAGCCAGCGATCGACGCTGAAGCACTGCTGAATGCGTACGTCGACAGGCGGACGACGGCGACCGCCCCCGACCTCGAAGCACCCTTTCGTCAGTTCGATGTCGCCAAGTACGCCTCGGCGTTGCAACGGCTTCAGGCCATGCTGGCCAACGAGGCAGGGCCATCGGAGGCGCAGTGGCAACTGGAGATCGTGGAGATCATCCTGCTGCTGCATCCCAGGTACATCAAGGCCTTTACCGAGGTCAGGCTCTGGGACGCAGACGCCGCCACCTGGCGGCGTATCGACATCCTCCTGGTCGATGCGTCGGGCAACGTCGATGTCATCGAGATCAAGAAGCCGATGGGCAAACCGATCATGCTGCCGGCTCGCTATCGCGACCACCACCTCCCAATGCGCGATCTGGTCGGCGCCATGGGCCAGGTCACGCACTACCTCAGGCACCTGAACAGATGGGGGCCGACTGGCGAGACCTATCTCACCCAATTGCTCGGACCCCAGCTGCCTGCGGGCTTCAAGATCCGCATCACCAACCCCACCGGCATCGTGATCACGGGGCGCAGCATCGCGCTGTCCGATGCTCAGCGGCGTGAGTTCGAAGTGCTGCGCCGCGACTCCAAGGGCGTCGTCGACATCGTGACCTACGACGACCTGTTGGCGCGCCTGCAAGCGGTCCTGGATCAGCTTCGCGTCGGTCCCGCAGTCAGCGCGGCACCGGCATCTCCGCCGACCGAATATGCCGGGCTGGAAACGATCCCTCTGGGACCGGCGCCAAAGCGACCGAGACCCGGTCCCGCGACATCGGCCTGACCGATCAGCTGGGTGGCGGCCCGGCGCCCTGGGCAGCACGAGCATCAGCGATGCGGTCGCACCTCAACCGGCCGGCTATGGCTGCTTACACTCGATCATGCCGATCGACTACCTGGCCACATTCCCTGTTCCGCACCATCTCCTGCCGGAGAAGCTGCGCCGCCTGCTCTCCCCGATCGGCCTCGACCCGCAGGAGCGCGTCGAGGTCAGCGCCTTGTCCGAAGAGAAGGACGCGAGCGGAAACCGCGATGAGGTGGTGCACCTTGTCATGGCTGCCGTGCCGGAAGCCGATGTCGACAATCTCGAGGTGCTTGAGGCCGGCAGCAATGGCGTCGTGTCGTACTCGGTGCCCTCGCTTCGCGAGAAGGGGAACTGTGCCGAGTTCGCACCTTCCGTGTCCGGCTACGACTACATCGTGGCCTCCTGGGGTGACGGCGCCTTCTATACCTACAGCCTGGCCGAGAAGGTCTGGATGACCCTCGGCCTCACCGCCACATGCCTCGGGAACGACAAGCAGCGCCTGGTCTATGACGACCTCGGTCTTCCAGAGTTCGGGGTTTCAGAAGGCGAGGTCTCGGCCAATTACCACTGGGAGGTCTCGCGCAACGTCTGCTGGCGGATGTCCAACGAGTACCTCCGCAAGTACCTGTGGATGCGGGGAGCTGTCGGTGTCCGTTCGTTCTACTACTCAGCAATCCTGCCGGACACGCCCGAGCTTCTCGCGTTGATGGCGGGCCAGGACCACATCGACCTGAAGAGCGAAGGCAACTGGTGCGATGGTGACATCCGAAAGGACGAGCATGGTCTGCTCCTTCAGGTCTGGGCCACCGTAGCGGCGGTGAGTTGCGAGCTTTGCCCTGAGCAGACGGCCGAAGGCCTCCAGTGGCCGGGCCTCGACGGCCCGATGACACGCGCACGTGCCAACGCCCTACTCCACGGCGGCCGGATCTACCTCGATGACCGGTTCCTCGAGCGGTATGAGCAGAGTTCTTTCTACGAGAGCATGCCCAACCGCCACGGCGGCACGAATCCCTCCTACCGAGGTCAGTGGGCGTTCTCGGACTGCGTGCGCGTCGGTCGCAATCTCATCCAAGTTCCCATTCGGGAACTCTACAAGCCCAAGCCCGATCGGGAAATCGTCCATGCCCATCGTTTCGTCGTCGACGAGGGGCGCGTTGCCGGTGCGGACCTCCATGAGGAGCACGTCGTTTCCAAGACGATGCGCCTGCTGGACCAGATCCTCAATCTCGGCGACAACCTCTCCAGGCTCAGCGAGGCCGTTGGAATCCCGAGAGAGCCAGCCGAACTGGTCGGGTTCTCGCGCGCCGAGATCGAAGCCAACTGGTGGACCAGCTACCCACAGCTTTCCCGGCTGGCGCAGGTGGCGCCGTTGAACATGACACAGCAGGCCTTCCTTGCGCGATGCAAGGGCCTGCACGAACTCTGGCAGCGAGTGCCGGACGGCTTCATGCGCCAGTTGTTGCGCAAGGCCGGCTGCCCGGCGCAGAGCGTGAAGGATCTGGGCAGCCTCAAGCTGCTCCAGGGTCTTCTCAACATCGTGGAGCATTTGGACGGGCAACAGGAAGCAGTTGAATCGTTCGTCCGCACAACCGAGCCAGAGACCTGGGCGAACCGGAACGACCGCATGGCGCCGCTGTTCCTCACGAACGATCTGCGGATTGCCGATGCACATGAGTCGTTCGGTCGAGCCCTGGCGACGCTGCAGGCACTGGGCTTCGACACCGCCACGGTGAATCAAGGCTATGGGACAGCGCTTGACTTCGTGTTCGATGGTGTCATCGGCGCGTTTACAGCGGTCAACGGCCCGATCACGAGATTGCTCGCGCGCTAGCTGCCGGGACGAAGCTTCGAAGCACCCAGGATGGACCCAAGGGACCCTTCCTACCGGAGGCCCCGAAACAGCCGAAGCGCTCGCTAGAACTTCTGCGGCCTTCGGACTGCCCCCACCAATCGCTCGCCGGCGCCACGGCAAGCAGCCCTCTGTCCACAGCGGCGGCAGACGTTCTCTCTCTCGGGCCAGCGCGGAACCTCCACTCCATCCATCAGTCGCCAACGCCGCTCGACGAGCGCGTCGATCGCGGCGCGAGACATCAATTGGACTGATCGCACGGCAAATGGCGCGGGGGCGCGGGCAGGGATCAGCACGAACGCCTCGTCCGTCACCTGCAGCCCCAACTCATCCTCCAGCGCGATGCGTTGCGCCGACAACTGGATCACATCCGAAGGCAGCACCACCACCGTCGACCGCGTCTTCAGCTCCATCAGCGTCACTCGACCGCTCGGCAGGCGGTAGGCTCTGTCCACCCTGGCCACGATGGGTCGCGCGCCCTTCGACCGGTACTCCGCCTCCACGCTGAGCAGTTGAGCATCACGCAGGGCATCCGGTCGCTGGCGCCACTCCGCCATGCGGGCGCGACGACGCCACAGGAGCCGCCCCAGGACGGCCAGGACGGCCAGGACGGCCAGCGCGATGGCCAGCCCTGGCATCCATAGCAACATCGATTCGAAGTTCATCGACGGCGACCCGACGACCATCGAAGCCAGCCATGCGCTGCCCAGCCCAGGATGCACCGCGTCATCCGCAGCAACGTCGGGCTTCGTCGAAGCACGCGGCAGATGCGGGGGCCGTGGCGGTAGTAGGACGCGACCATCCACCGGCCCCAGTGCCGCCGGCGCAGGACCGCGTCCCTGAAGTCGCGCAGGACATCGGTCTGCCATGCGTCCCCGAACGTCAGCGTTGCAATGAAGCACCGATCGCCCTGGCGCCTCGCACATCTGCCAGACACGGAAGCCGCCTGTCGTCCCAAGGTCTCGAAGCGCGCGTGGGCAGCGATACCTCTCTTGCGCGCCGCCTCCTGGACAGCGTCCCTCTTCGTGCCATGCATGGCCTCCAGAACCACCAGGCGCTCGCACCTGCCCATCTGCGCCAGATCGGAAGCCCGTGTCACGGTGCGGTCTGGGCCCCGCCCGCTGCGGCGTCTCATGACCCACCCTGCGCATCTACGGCTGGCTCGAAGAGTCCGTTCGTGATCTCCGCCCCGTCGCCGTCGAAGCCGATCGTGCCGGGCGCATCGCTGGATGCCTGCCCAGTGGGCTTCAGCACGCCCTGCTGGACCAGCAGTCCCTCGTAGGCCAGCGTGCGCAGTCTGCCGACACGCTTCACGCCCTTGTGGAACCGTGCGA
>CAYVXO010000238.1:0-8364 GCA_964454485.1 uncultured Rubrivivax sp. | reverse complement strand
CGGCGGGCGGCTCGGCGGCCAGCGGCACCGGCTCCGAATGCAGCGGCGGCGGCGGCGGCGCGGGCGGCGGCCCGAGGCCGAAGGCGGCCTCGGCGGCGCGCGTCACCAGTTCGGGGCCGATGAGCTTCTGCTCCTCGGCCGCGGCGAGCGCGAGCGCGCGATCGCAGAGCACGTTGATGCGCCGCGGCACGCCGCGGCACAGGTCGTGGATCTGCATCAGCGTGCTGCTGTCGAAAGGCAGCGCGCCGGAGAGGCCGGCCACGCGCAGCCGGTGCGCGATGTAGCTGGCCGTCTCCGCCGGCGACAGCGCCGGCAGGTGGAAGCGGGCGACGATGCGCTGCGCCAGCGGCTCCATCTCGGGCCGCTCGAGCAGCTGGCGCATCTCGGGCTGGGCGATCAGCATCACCTGCAGCTTCTTGCCGCTGGAATCCAGGTTGGTGAGCAGGCGCAGCTGCTCCATCACGTCGTCGGACAGGGCCTGCGCTTCGTCGATCACGATCATCGTGCGCCGCCCCATCGCCTGCTGCAGCAGCAGGTGGCCGTGCAGCGCGTCGATCAGGTCGACCGGCCGGCCTTCGGGCGGGAGCTCGACGTTGAGGTCCTCGCACACGCGCGCCAGCAGCGCGCCCACGTCCAGCCGCGGGTTGACCACGCTGGCCACGTCGACGTTGGGCGGCAGGTGCTCGAGGAAGTGGCGCCAGACGGTGGTCTTGCCGGCGCCGATCTCGCCCGTCAGCAGCACGAAGCTGGCGCCGCGCGTCAACCCGAGGTTGAGCAGCGCGAGCGCCTCGCTGTGCTGGCGGCTGAGGTACAGGAAGTGCGGATCGGGGGCGATCGAGAACGGTTCCTGCCGCAGCCCGAAGAAGGACTCGACCGTCACCTGCCGAAGGATAAACCGCGCCGCCTGCGCTAAGCTCTCCCGAGAAACGGCTCGAAAGACCTCGCTCATGGCCACTTCCAAGCTGCGCATCGTGCTCGCCTTCGCCCCCGACGACCAGACCTGGCTGCGCCAGTCGAAGACGCAGATCCCGCGCTTCTTCGAAGGCCACGAGGTGCCGCCGGTGCCGGGCGACGTGCTGCGCCTGGGCGGGCGCCAGTTCCTGATCCAGGGCCGGGCCTGGGAGGTGGACCCCGACGGGCCGCTGCTGCGCGTGTTCCTCAGTTCGTCGCACGCGCAGAGCGACACCGTGTTCGGCTAGCAGTCCGGGCCGCTACAGCATCACCGCCAGCCGCTCCAGGATCAGCACCGCGAAGAAGCCGGCGGCGGCGAGCACGGTCCACTTGACGATGACCAGCCCGCGCCGGCGCCACACCGGCTGGCTGGTGCCGATGTACATGGCAAAGCACAGCACGCCCGACAGCAGCAGCAGGCCGAAAACGAGGCGGAAGATCGCCACCGCCGCTACCAGGCGGGGGCCAGGTCGGCCAGGCCGCGCGGCGCGTCGGCCTCGCGCTCGAAGGTGACCACCTCCCAGGCGCTCTCGTCGGCCAGCAGCTTGCGCAGCAGCTTGTTGTTGAGCGCGTGGCCACCCTTGTAGGCGGTGTAGGCGGCCAGCAGCGGCTTGCCCGCGACCTGCATGTCGCCGATGGCGTCCAGGATCTTGTGCTTCACGAACTCGTCGTCGTAGCGCAGGCCGTCGGCATTGAGCACACGGTAGTCGTCGATGACGATCACGTTGTCCATGCTGCCGCCCAGGCCCAGGCCGCGCGAGCGCATCATCTCCACGTCCTTCGTGAAGCCGAAGGTGCGCGCGCGCGCGATGTCGCGCTTGTACTGGCCGCTGGCGAAGTCGAACTCCACGCGCTGGCCGGTGGCGTCGAGCGCGGGGTGGTTGAACTCGATCTCGAAGCTCAGCTTGTAGCCGTGGAAGGGCTCCAGCCGCGCCCACTTGAGCGTGGCGCCCTCGCCTTCGCGGATCTCGACCGTCTTCTTCACGCGCAGGAAGCGCTTGGGCGCCTTCTGCAGCTCGATGCCGGCGCTCTGCAGCAGGAACACGAAGCTGGCCGCGCTGCCGTCGAGGATGGGCACTTCCTCGGCGGTGATGTCGATGATCACGTTGTCCAGCCCCAGGCCGGCGCAGGCCGACAGCAGGTGCTCGATGGTCTGCACCTTGGGCGCGCCGGGGTCGCCGCCGGCGCTGATGGTGGTGGCCATGCGGGTGTCGCTCACGGTCTGCGGCGTGACCGGGATCTCCACCGGCACCGGCAGGTCGACGCGGCGGAACACGATGCCGGTGTCCGGCGGCGCCGGCCGCAGCGTGAGTTCGACCTTCTGGCCGCTGTGCACGCCGACCCCGACCGAGCGGGTCAGCGACTTCAGGGTGCGTTGCTGGATCATGCCGCGATTGTCGCGCCAACGCGGGCGTTTCGCGCCGCTGCGCCGATTCGACCCCGCGTGCCGCCACAATGCCGGGCCATGCACGAGCGCGACGTCGTCATCCTGGGGGCGGGCATGTCCGGCCTGTGCTGCGCGGCGCAGCTGCGGCGCGCCGGCATCACCGACTTCGTCGTCGTCGAGCAGTCGCCCGGCCTGGGCGGCACCTGGTGGGACAACCGCTACCCGGGCGCGCAGGTCGACGTGCCGGCGCCGCTGTACTCGTTCTCCTTCGCGCCCAACCCGCGCTGGCAGCGCCGCTTCGCCGCCGCCGCCGAGATCCAGGCCTACATGCGGCAGGTGGCCGAACGCGAAGGCGTGCTGCCGCACTGCCGCTTCGGCGAACGCATCGAGAGCGCGGTCTTCGACGAGGCGGCGGCGCGCTGGCAGGTGCGCACCGACCGCGGCAACGCCTGGGCGGCGCGCCACCTGGTGCTGAGCACGGGGCCGCTGTCCAGGCCGCGGCTGCCCGACGTGGCCGGCATCGAAAGCTTCGGCGGCCGGCTGCTGCACTCGGCGCGCTGGGACGAGTCCTTCGACGCGCGCAGCCTGCGCGTGGGCGTGGTCGGCACCGGCTCGACCGCTTCGCAGCTGGTGCCGCCGCTGGCCGAGGCGGCGGCGCAGCTCACCGTGTTCCAGCGCACGCCTAACTGGGTGCTGCCGCGGCTGGACCGCCCCTACGGCGCGCTCGACCGGGCCCTGGCCCGCGTGCCGCCCTGGGCCGCCGCGGTGCGGCTCTTCTGGTACTACCTGCTCGAATGGGGCCGGCTGGGTTTCGAGGAAGGCAGCGTCGCGCGGCGCGGCCTGCTGCGCACCGCCGAAGCCCTGCTGCAGCGCCAGGTGCAAGACGAAGCGCTGCGCGCGAAGCTGCGGCCCACCTACCCGCTGGGCTGCAAGCGCCTCATCTATTCCAGCGACTACTACCGCGCGCTGACGCGGCCGAACGCTTCGCTGGTGACCGAGCCGATCGGGCGCGTGGTGCCCGAAGGCGTGGTCACGTCAGACGGCCGCCTGCACGCGCTGGACGCGCTGGTCTGCGCCACCGGCTTCGACGTCGAGCATTCGATGGCCCATGTCGACGTGCGCGGCCGCGGCGGCCGCACGCTGGCCGAGGCCTGGCGCGACGGGCCGCAGGCGCACCGCGGGATCACCGTCGCCGGCTTCCCCAACCTGTACCTGATGCTGGGCCCGAACACCGCCACCGGCCACACCTCGACCCTGCTCTTCATCGAACCCGGCGTGCGCTGGATGCTGCGCGCGGCGAAGGAACTGCAGCGCCGCGGCGGCCGCACGCTGGAGGTGAGCGCCGAAGCGCAGCAGGCCTGGAACACGATGCTGCAGCAGCGCCTGGCCGGCAGCGTGTGGAGCGGCTGCCGCAGCTGGTACCGCGCCGCCAACGGCCGCAACATCGCGCTGTGGCCCGGCTTCACGCGCGAGTACGTGCGCACGCTGGAGCGCTGCCGCTTCGAGGGCTACGCGTTCGCCTGAGCGGGTTCTTCCAGCAGCGCGTCGCCGATGCGCAGCACGTCGGCCACCAGTTCGCGCGCCTGCGCCATGCCGGCGCGCGCGCCGACGAAGCAGGGCCGCAGCGCGAGCCGGCCGCCGACCTGCGTGGTGCTGGGCATGTTGCGGTTCTCCAGCATCAGCCGCCGGTGCAGCCGGCGGTTCAGGCCGTCCAGGTCCTGCACGCCCGGCGGGGCGTAGCGGAAGCAGCAGATCGACAGCGTCGGCTCCAGCATCAGCTCCAGCCGCGGGTGCGAGCGTGCCACCTGCGCCACTGCGGCGGCCATGTCGTTGTGGCGGCGCACGCGCTCGCGCAGGCCGGCGGCGCCGATCTCGCGCAGCAGCGCCCAGACCACCACGCCGCGCGCCGGCGCGCTGAGCTCGACGCCGTAGTCGTAGTAGGGCACGCCCAGCTCGTCCATCGAATGGGCGCCCTCCTCGGCCTGCTCGTGCAGGCTGCCTTCCAGGTAGTGCGCCGGCTCCTGCGTGAAGGCGCGCCGCAGCAGCTCGCGGTCGCGCACGAAGGTGGCGCCGATGCCGACCGCGGCGCCGAGCCACTTGTGCGGGTCCACGATCACCGAGTCGGCCGCCTCCAGCCCCTTGTAGAGCGCGGCCACGCGCTCGTCCAGCAGGCCGGGCAGGCCGTAGGCGCCGTCGACGTGGAACCAGGCGCCGTGCTCGTGCGCCACCTCGGCGATGCTGGACAGCGGGTCGATCGCGCCGGTGTTGGTGGTGCCGGCGTTGGCCACCACCGCCATCGGCAGCACGCCGGCGCGGCGGTCGGCGGCCATCGCCTCGCGCAGCGCGGCCACCTGCAGGCGGCCGGCGCGGTCGCAGGGCAGCGCGCGCACCGCGCGCCGACCCAGCCCCAGCACGCCGGCGGCGCGCTGCACGGTGTGGTGGGTCTCGCTGCTGGCGTACAGCGCCACCGGCCGGTCCAGCCCGTCGGCCGCCGGGTCGCGGCCCAGCCGTTCGAAGGTGCGCTGGCGCGCCGCGCCCAGCGCCAGCAAGTTGGCCACCGAGCCGCCGCTGCTGTAGACGCCTTCCATCGCGCCCAGCCCGAACAGCGACGCCAGCCAGCGCAGCGAAACCTCTTCCAGCAGGTTGAAGGCCGTGAGGCCGTAACGCTGCGGCGAAGCCACGCCGGCCGCGGTGGCCGCCAGCGTGGCCACCGTGGTGGCGCCGGTGGTGATGAAGGAGCTGAAGCCCGGCCGCGGCACCGCCGAGCCGTGCGGGACCACGTCGCGCAGCAGTTCGTCGGCCACCGCGTCGGCGCCGATGCCGGCCTCGGGCAGCGGGCGGTCGAGCCGCGCGCGCCAGGCGGCGGCGTCGTGCAGCGCGTCGGGGTGCTCGAACTGCAGGAAGCGGTCAAGGCCGGCGCCGATGCGCGCCAGCAGCGGCCCCATGCGGCCGGTCTCGGCGGCATCAGCAGGCATAGCTCACTCCCGGCGTGGCGAGCGGGACCGGCGGCATCGTGGCCACCGGTTCGGTGTCGATCGGGCGGCCGACCACCAGCGCGTCGCGCAGCGCGGGCTCGATCGTGCCCAGCGGCGCGTCGGCCAGCACGCCCATCGCGTCGAGCAGCTTGGTGAAGAACGCGCGCCCGGCGGCGGCGGCCGCGATGTCGAAGATCTCGGCGTCGGCGAAGCCGGCTTCGCGCAGCGCGGCCACGTCTTCCGCGGTCACGCCCGAGGCGTCGCGCGCGACCTGGCGCGCGAAGCGCACCAGCGCCTCGTCGCCCGGCGCCAGGCCGGCGGGGCGGCCTTCGGCGATGGCGACGATCTGCGCGTCCTGCAGGTATTCGCGCAGCACGCGGCCGTGCGCCAGCGAGCAGGCCGAATGGCGCAGTTCGTGCGCGGCGGCGAAGGTGGCCAGCTCGAAGCGGCGCCGGTCCATCGGCCGCTTGATCTCGGCCAGCAGCGCGCCCCAGCGGGCCATCACCTCGGGGCGGTGGCAGAACACCTTGGCGTAGTTGGGCACGAAGCCCCAGGCCGCTTCCTGGCGGCGGTACATCTCGGCGACCGCGCCTTGCGCGGCTCCGGGCGGGGTGGTGTCGATGAAGCTCATGGTCACGGGGTCCTGGTCGGGTCGGGGTCGCCGCGGCACGGCGCGCCCGGGGTTGCGGAAGCCGCCATCTCGGCATCGGGCGCAGGCGCCAGCAGCGGCAGGCTGAGCGCAGCCACCAGTGCCAGTGCAGCGGTGGCCGCGGTAAGGAGGCGGTCGAGGGTCATGGTGCTCCAGGGTCAGGCGGGCTGCCGCGGGTGCAGCCAGCGCGGCAGGAAGTCCTCGGGGTCGATGTGGGCCTGGCGGTCGAAGGCGACGCCGGCGCTGTCCAGCAGGGCCTGCAGGCGGCCGCTGCGCAGTGCGTCGAACACGTCGGTGGCGCCGCCCAGGTGGGTGCCGGCGACCCAGATCTGCGGGATCGTCGGCGCGCCGGTGCGCTCGCGCAGCTCGCCGCGCAGGCGCGTGCCGAGCCCGCCCTGCTGGTAGCGCACGCTGTCCAGGTCCACGCTCCGGTAGGCGATGCCCAGGCGGCCGAAGAGCTTGCGCACCGCCCAGCAGAACTCGCACCACTCGAGCGCGAACATCAGCACCGGGTGTTCGACGATCGCCTGGTCGACGAAGGCCTCGGCCTCGGCGTCGGCGGGTGCGGCAGGCGCGGCTTGCGCAGGGGCCGGGGCCGGCGCGGCCGCCGGCGCCACGTCGAAGCGGTAGCCGGGCGTCGAGCGCGACAGCGCCAGTTCCTCCTCGTCCATGTCGACGCCGATGCCTTCGAACAGCGGCGTCGAGAGGTAGCGCTCGCCGGTGTCGGGCAGCATGCACACGATGTGGCTGCCCGCGGGCGCGCGGCGCGCCACCTCGAGCGCCGCCGCCAGCGTGGCGCCGCTGGAGGTGCCGACGAAGATGCCTTCGCGCGTGGCCAGTTCGCGCGCGAGCCGGATCGCCTCGCGGCCGGCCACCGGCACGATCTCGTCGACCAGGCCTTCGGCGACCGCGCGCTCGGTCAGGTGGGAGATGAAGTCCGGCGCCCAGCCCTGCATCAGGTGCGGGCGGAACTGCGGGTGGCTCGCGCTCGGCGCGCCGGTCGCGTCGCGCGCCTGCGGGATGCCGCTGGCCAGCACCGGCGCGTTGTCGGGCTCGGCGGCGACGATGCGGATCGCGCGGTCGTGCGCCTTCAGCGCGCGCGCCACGCCCAGCAGCGTGCCGCCGGTGCCGAAGCCGCTCACGAAAGCGTGCAGCCGCTCGCCTTCGAAGTCGTCGAGGATCTCGCGCGCGGTGGTGCGCGTGTGGACCTCGGCGTTGGCCTCGTTCTCGAACTGGCGGCACAGGAACCAGCCGTGGCGTTCGGCCAGCTCGATCGCCTTGTTGAGCATGCCGGTGCCCTTCTCGGCGGCCGGCGTCAGCACGACCCGCGCGCCCAGGAAACGCAGCAGCCGGCGGCGCTCGAGGCTGAAGCTCTCGGCCATCGTGATGACCAGCGGGTAGCCCTTCTGCGCGCACACCATCGCCAGGCCGATGCCGGTGTTGCCGCTGGTCGCCTCGATCACCGTCTGGCCGGGGCGCAAAGTCCCGCGCCGTTCGGCGTCCTCGATGACGGCCAGCGCCAGCCGGTCCTTCACCGAGCCCAGCGGGTTGAACGACTCCACCTTGACGTGGACGTTCACGCCCTCGGGCGCCAGCTTGTTGAGGCGGACGACGGGCGTGCGGCCGACCGTCTGCAGGATGTTCTGGAAACGTGACATGGGGAGGTTCCTCGTGGTGGAGCGGCGGGTCGTCCGATGCCCCTGGGCTGCGCACTGTGGGCGCGGCCGCGTTCCACGAGCGTTCCGCGCCCGCCGGCGCGATACTCGCGCGCTCGACAGATGAGTCCCGCCCCGGTCCGCCTGCTGCTGTTCGGTTCGCCCGCGGTCGCGAACGGCGACACGCGGCAGGCGCTCGCGTTCGAGCGCCGCACCCAGCTGGCCGCGCTGCTGGCGCTGCGCCGCGACTGGGTGCCGCGCGCCGAGGTCGCGGCGCTGCTGTGGCCCGAGCAGGAAAGCAAGCTCGCCTTCGCCAACCTGCGCAAGACGCTGTTCCGCATGCCCGCGCTGGCCTGGACCGCGGCGCTCGACCCGCAGGGCGCGGCGCTGCGCTTCGAGGTGGCGACCGACGTGCACGACTTCGAGCAGGCGCTGGCCGACGGCCGGGCCGACGACGCGCTGGCGCTGTACCGCGGCGAACTGCTGTCCGGCTTCGACGACGGCCAGAGCGAAGCCTGGACGCGCTGGCTCGACTTCGAACGCGAGCGCCTGCGCGGCGCCTGGCGCGCCACCGCGCTGGCCGCGCTCGACGGCGGCACGCTGGAGCCGGCGGCGGCGCTGGCGCTGGCGGCGCGCCTGCTCGAGTCCGACCCGCTGGACGAGGCGGCGCTGCGCCACCAGGTGGAAGGGCTGGCGCGTGCCGGCCAGGCGGCGGCCGCGCGCGCCGCCTGGCGCCAGTTCGTCGAG